>DATKRJ010000114.1:0-13059 GCA_035532355.1 Thermomicrobiaceae bacterium
CCCAGGCCATGCTGCAGGTCCAGCAGGCATCGGCCGTCGTGGCGGCCCGCCAGCGCATCGTCGAGGGCGCGGTCGGCATGGTCGAGATGGCGCTGGCGCGGCTCGCCGAGGACGACGTCGTTGAGCTGGACGACGAGCGCAGGGCCGCCATGGTGAGTAACCTGCTGGTGGTGCTCTGTGGCGAGCGCGGGACGCAGCCCATCGTCAACGTGGGTTCGCTCTACCACTGAGCGGATAGGGTGGAGTATCCGGTGACCGAGCGCAAGTCGATGCTTCTCAGACTTGATCCGGCGGTGCACGACGCGCTGTCGCGCTGGGCAAGCGACGAGCTGCGCAGCACCAACGCCCACATTGAGTTGCTGCTGCGCCGCGCGCTGGCCGACGCGGGTCGGTTGCCGGCGACCGCTGGACGCATGCCCCGGCGCGGCCGGCCGCCGCGACGCGATCAGGCCGCGGACTGACGGCCGGCGTGCCGCGGGGCAGATCTGAATGCAAGCCGCGAGTGTGGCGAACCCGCCGCACTCCGACCCTGCCCCCGTCGGCGCGCCCCGGCTCAGGCGTCGACCAGCGGCAGCACCTCGTCCAGCAGCCGGCGCAGCTGGCCGAACTGATCCCAGCCGGCGATACGCACGGTGACCTCGTCGAAGCCCACGTCGCGCATCAGGCGCAGCCGGTCGGCGCACTGTTCGGGAGTGCCGGTGGCGACCCAGCCATCGATCATCTCCATCGGGTAGTCCTCGGTGTAGTAGATATCGAGGAACTTCTTGGACTCCTCCAGCGCCGCGTGGCGGTCCTCGTTGATGTTGATGTTGTGGTACAGGTGTGTCTCGATGCTGCGTGGATCGCGCCCCTTGGCCGCCGCCTGCTCGCGCAGATAGCCGATGCGCCAGCGCAGGTCATCCGGATCGTAGAGCGAGGTCTGCCAGCCGTCGGCGTGGTTGACGACGCGCCGCAGAGTGCGCTCGACCAGCGGCCGGTTGTCAGCGGGGCCGAATCCGCCGCGTCCGGCGTTGTTGGCGATCCAGATGGGCGGCCGGGGCTTGGCGGCCGGCTTGGGCTCGATGGTGATGCCCTCGCAACGGTAGTGCTCCCCGGTGAACGTCACCTCATCCTCGGTCCAGAGGCGCTTCAAGAGCGCGATCCACTCGATCAGCCGCTTGACGCGGTCCTGCGGCTGAAGCCCGTAGAGCAGGCCCTCGATGCGCCCGCCGGCCTGCGGCACGATACCGGTACAGGCCACGAGCACGGTTCGGCCGCCCGCCAGCAAGTCGAGGCTGGCCCACTGGTAGGCCAGCAGCACCGGGTCCCGTAGTGGGAAGCTCGCCATACAGGCCGGCCCGAGACGCACCCGCTGGGTGCGCGCGGCGATGCCCGCCAGCAGCGTCATCGACTCCATGCGGGGTTTGCCGAGCAGGCTGTCGCCGACCCACACCGAGTTGATGGTTCCCGAACGGTCGGCAATCTCCGCCATGCGCAGCATCTCCTCCGGCGTGGTGACGCCGAAGAGCACCCCGCGGTTGGGCAGCGTCAGGCCGATCTTCATGCGGTCGCCTCCATATCCTCCCCGGTCGCGCGTTGACACGCCGGTGTCTCATGGCGTCACGCGACACACGACCTCGCGCGACGGCGCGCCCGGTGCTAACCCACCTCGAGGTAGGCCCGCTCGCCGTGGAGCGCCTCGTCGAGGCCCATCGCCTCCATCGTGTCGCTGACGCGTACCGGCGTCACCCGGTTGATCAGCCAGAGCATGCCGTAGGTGAAGACGAATGCCCAGGCGCTGGAGAGCAGCACCGCGGCGACCTGCTTGCCGAAGAAGGCGGGGTTGCCGGCCAGTAATCCGTCTGGCCCCTGCGGGTTGAACGCCGTCGTGGCCAGCACGCCCAGCAGCACGATGCCCAGGAACCCGCCCACACCGTGCACGCCCCACACGTCGAGTGCGTCGTCCCAGCCGCGTCGATTCTTCAGCGCCACCGCGCCGTAGCACACCCCTCCGGCCACCAGCCCGATCAGCATGGCCGAGGTCGGCGACACGTAGCCGGCCGCCGGGGTGATCGTGGCCAGGCCCGCCACGGCGCCGGTGAGCAGCCCCAGGAATTTGGGCTTGCGCTCGATGGCCCAGGCGATCAGCAGCCAACTGATGGCCGCGAACGACGCCGCCAGATCGGTGTTCAGGAACGCGACCGCCGTCACGCCATCCACCTTGAACTCGCTGCCGGCGTTGAAGCCGTACCAGCCGAACCAGAGCAGGCCGGTGCCGAGGGCCACCAGCGGGATGCTGTGGGGACCCGAGTCCTCCACCCGCCGCCGACCGACGAAGAGCACGGCCGCCAGGGCGGCGATCCCGGCGATGTTGTGTACCACGATGCCACCGGCAAAGTCGCGCACGCCCCACTGCCCGAGCAGCCCCCCGCCCCACACCATGTGCACGAAGGGGAAATAGACCGCCAGCAACCAGGCCGTCAGGAAGATCATGTAGGCCGGGAAGCTGACCCGGTTGGTGAAGGCACCGGTGATCAGCGCGGGCGTGATGATCGCGAACATCATTTGGTAGGCGATGAAGACGAAGAGGGGGATCGTGGGGTTGAGGGGTGACGGGCTGGTAAGCGAGACGCCGCGCAGGAAAGCATGGTCGAAGTTGCCGATCACGCCGCCGGCACCGCCTGAGAAGCAAAGGCTATAGCCGACCAGATACCAGATCACGGTCGTCCAGCCCATCGACACGAAGCTCTGCATCATGATGGCCAGGACGTTCTTGCGTCCGACCAGACCACCGTAGAAGAAGGCAAGGCCGGGCGTCATCAGCATGACGAGGCTGCTGCAGAGCAGCATGAACCCGGTGTTGCCGGTGTCGAGGCCGGGCATCGTCCCTCCCATCGTTCGCGCCTTCGCAGGCATGACGGGCCGCCCGTGGCGGCAGGATCCCGAGACTGCGCTGAGCGCGCCTATCATGCGCCGCGACGCGCCGTCGCACAAGCACCTGCCGCGCCCGGGCGCGGACCGCGTCGCGGTAGCCATGTATGCCCCTGGCAACGATGTCCGCGGTCATCAGCGTCCAGCGGACCGGAGGATCATAGCGACCATGAGCCTCCCGAGAGCATCTGAACTTTCAGGTGCGACGGCGGGAGTCAATCTCGGCGCGGTGTTGGCGCCACACCTCCCCCGGGCCCACGCCCTGCCCGACCAACTCGCCCAGCCGTGCGATGCCACCGCGCGGCTCCTCGGGCCAGTGGCGACTGGGGTGCTGGTGGTGGTCGCACGGTACCGTAAGATGGTGCTCCTTGCCCAGCGGCGGATCCTTGAATGCCCAGGCCAGCATCTGGAAGACCCGACCCCGACACAGGTCTCCCCTTCGATCTGCACCGCGCCGCAACGGTCAGCGGCACGAGCGGGCGCCGCGCCGGCGGTTTGCGGCGCTATTGGGGGTCCGGTGCCGGTGAAGAGACGCGCTGAAGCGGCCAGGCAGTAATCGGCAGCCGCCGCGCGAACTGAACCAACGTGGGTCGGTTCGGGAGTCCGATACCTAGCGGCGCCAGCAGCGTGTTGACCTGGATCTCGGCCTCCGCCGTTTGGAGCGGCCACGGGCGGTGATCGATCTCCCCACGGTGCAACCCGCCGTGGCGGTCGACGCTGTAGAAGCAGTAGCGCGCGGTCAGCCAGCGCTCCAGGGTGCCCGCCGCGGCCGGCAGCGCCGGGCCGGATGGGCGGTAGCGCGCGGTGAACTCTGCCCGGCCGGTCGCGGCCCGGTCCGAGCGGAGGCTGCGATAGTCGATCCAGCCGTCGCCAGCGACGGTCGCCGCCATCGTCGCCAGGACGTATGGCAGGCACAGCCAGCGGCGGCCGAACCGCACGGCCGGGTGGCTGGCGGCATCGAGGCTGAAGAAGAAAACGCCCGGGCGCTCCTCGACCGTGACGTACGTCCGGACGTTTATCTCGAGGAAGCGTGACAGCCGCGGCAGCGACGGCGTGCCGCGCAGGCGCACACCGTCCATGCGGAACGGGACCACGCTCAGCCAGGCCCGCCCCTCGTACAGGTCGAGTGTCAGTCCAGCCGGGACGAGTGGACGAAGGACCGCTGGGTCGAGCGCCCAGTGGGCGAAGAGGAGGTCCTCCCAGACCTGCACCATCACCCAGGGCGCGCTTGGTACCGGCCAGGGTCGATCCCCGATCACGCTCACGTGCTCACCCCGATGTACCCGAGTGGATTCGTGGTGCTCGTTGGTTGCCGCGGCGGCGCGGCGGCCATGATACGGCCCGCGCCGGCAGGCGGCAACGTTCCGCCGGGTCAGGGCAGGCACGGCCCGTCACACCGGGCCGCGCCCGGTCGAGGCGGCGGAGAGCGCTCCGCGCGCCAGCAGTCGCTACGGTGTCCTGCTGGCGCGCAGGCCAAGGAACGAAGCGAGCAGCACGGCCAGCGCGCCGCCAAAGGCCGCGCCGACGACAGTTGCGATCCACATGTCCTGGCCCGGTGCCACGATGCTGCTGGCCAGCAGGCTCGCAACCCCACCGAGCACCAGCCCGGGGACCAGCGCCGCGACCATGAGCACCTCGGAGCGGGCCATCGCTGGTCCCTCGCCCTCGTCCTCCGGCTCCCCGGTCTCGGTCAGCATGTCCTCCCGCGAGTAGAGACCGCCGAGGGCCGGACCGTAGAGCAGGGAGGCGAGCAGCGCGCCCAGCGCCGGCACGGGTCCGGCCGAGATGCTCAGGCCGAGCACGCCCGCGCCCAGCAGCGGCAGGACGACCAGCATTCCGCCGAGCCACGGCACGACGGCGAAGAGGAGCCCGCGGCGCCAACCCGGACCGGACAGGCGGGGCTCGACGATCACGGAGTAGACGGTTGCCCAGCCGATACCGAGCGCGAGCTGCAGACCCAGCGCCAGCGCCAGGTCGGCCGGCGTGCGATGGCCCATGACGTAGCGGTAGAGGCCGGCACTCCAGTCCGACACCGCGCTGCCGGCGGACGTTGCCGACCCCATGGCGACGATGTAGCTGTAGACCACGGCCAGCACCGCGGTGACGAACGCGCTCGCCAGCGCGCCGCTCAGCACGGCGGCCGGCAGCCAGCCGGTCAGCCGGCCGCTCGCGTTCCGCTCCGGCTGTGGCCGCGACGGCCGGGGAGCCCGCACCACCACCGCCGCCGGTTCTGCCTGAGTGACCTCCGGCTGGCCCAGACTCCAGACCAGTACGGCCACGCCCGCGATGAACGCGGCCGCCGCCATGATGGCGTTCCCGTAGCGTCCGCCGCTGTAGTGGAAGGCTGCGGCCGGCGGCGCAATCATCAGCAGCAGAGCAAAGACGACGTCCGACCAGCGAACCCGACGGCGTACCATCGTGCTGCTCCCTTCTCGCCGCACCGGACTGGACACCCCGCTCCGGCCAGCCCCGGCGAGGTTCACCCCCGCGGAGTGCCGCAACCGCTGCGGCCCGGAAGCGCGGAGCCCGTTGACCGGCGCGCCCGTCTGCGGTCCACGTTGCTCTCCGGCGGCGTCCCGCCGCGCGGTTCATGCGGAGCGCCGACGCGTCCGCTCTACCACGATGGGATGCCGTCGACACGATCGTAGGCGCACATGGCTTACATCGGCATCGGTGATTCCACCGACCCACGTTACAGATCCGTGTCATCCCGGCGCTGCGCGAGGTCGGTGTGACCCGCGATGCAGTTAGCTAATGGGATATGACGCCTTGGGCGCGTGCCCGTGGTTGTGCCTGGTGTCTGCCTTCCCGGACCTGCGGGCGCGGAATGCAGCGCCGGGCTGTGTCCGCGGAGTCGAGCGGCTGCGCGGAAGGTGGGTAGTTCCGTCGAGCGCGCGAGCCTCGGCGCCGCGGGTATCGATCGGCAGGCATTCCCCCAACGCGCAGACGGAAGCGCCGGACTAGCAGGCAGCATCAACGATCCGCTGCATCTGGGCGGCGGGAAGCGGACCGCGCTCGGCCCAGCGGACGACGTCCTCGAGTTGCGCCACGTCGGAGAACCCCACCAGCACGGTCGACACTCCGGGCTTGCCCAGGGCGAAGCGCACGGCCAGCTCAACCGGACCGTCCAGCTCCGCTTCGGTGGCGAGTGTCTGCAGTTCGGCGGCGCGTTCGAGGTCGCGGTCGTAGCCGGCTCCCTGGATCAGCGGGTGGCTGGGGTCGCCGGCGTTGGGGTGACGCTCCGGCCGCGCGGCGAGCGCGCCGGCCGCCAGCACGCGGATGGCAATCACGCCCATGCCCGCGGCCGCGGCGACGTCGATCAGCCCGCCGAAATCCTGCTCGCCACCGGCTGCTCCCGGGAACCCCGCGCTCGGGTTGACCGCGTTGAAGTAGGCTTGCACCGTCTCGAGCCCACCGGCGACGGCGGCGCGGAGCGCGTCCGTCGCGCCCAACCCGGTGAAGCCGATGTGGCGGGCGAGGCCGCGCGCCTTCACCAGTCGCAGTCCCTCCCCGATCCCGTCGCGCACGAACGCGAGCCCCACCGCGCCGGACGACGCCCCACCGGGGGTCGCGTCCGCGACGATCGGGTTGTGCAACTGAAGCAGGTCGACGTGGTCGCGCCCCAGGCGCCGCAGGCTCGCCTCGAGCGAGCGGGCGATCGCGGCCGGGGCGTCGTCGCGTCCGGCGTCGTCGAGCCGGACCTTGGTGCCGACCACGACCCGACCCCAGGCGTCGAGCTCGCGAAGCACGCGCCCCAGGTTCTCCTCGGAACGGCCATCGCCGTACTGGGGTGCGGTGTCGAAGTACGTGATGCCCGCTTCTATCGCCCGGGCAACGGCGCGGCGCTGCTCGTCACGCGCACCGCGCACGAACAGGCCGCCGATCGACCCACTGCCGTAGCCCAGCGCCGAGACGGTCAGGCCCGTCGCGCCCAACGGTCGCTGCTCCATCGTCCTTCCCTTTCTCAGCCCAAAGCGCTCACCGACCGGGCTTGTCGAACGGCCGCTCCGGCGTGGCCGTCGCCAAGTTCAGCGCCGCCGGCCGTTGGCCGGCGGGCAGCACTTGGCAGCGTCGACGACGTCACGGTGTGGATTAGGGTCGCGTCCCGGTCAAACCGGAATCAGGTGACGCTGAAGCCGCCGTCCACTGTGATCGTCGAGCCGCTCACCCAGCCCGCCTCGTCCGAGGCCAGGAAGATGGCCGCCCCGACCAGGTCCTCGGGCCGTCCGGCGCGACCGAGTGGGATGCGGCTCACGCGTGCCGCCAGCAACTCCGGCGTCTCGAAGATGCGCGTGGTCAGGTTGGTCTCGATCAGCCCCGGAGCGATGGCGTTGACGCGGATACCGTGTGGCGCAAGCTCCAGCGCCATGCCCCGCACCAGCATGGTCACGCCCGCCTTGGCCGCCTGGTAGTGGACCAGCTCGGGCTGGGCGCTGTGCGCGCTGACCGATGACGTGGCGATAATGCTGCCGTGTGTGCCACTCGACACCATCTGGCGTGCCGCCGCCTGTCCGACCAGGAATGGACCCTTGAGGTCCGCGTCGAGCACTCCGTCCCACATCTCCTCGTCAATCTCGAGGAATGGCACGCGGCGATGCCAGCCGGCGTTGCACACCACGATCGAGAGCGGGCCGAACGTGGTGGCCTCCGCCATCATGCGCGCCACGTCCGCCGCGCGGGCCACGTCACCCTGGACGACGTGCGCGCGTCGCCCCGAGGCGCGGATCTCGTCAGCCAGCGCCCCCGCCTCACCCTGCCGGTTCCGGCAGTGCACGACCACGTCCGCGCCCTCCCGGGCGAAGCCGCGCGCGATCGCCATCCCAATCCCGCTCGACGATCCGGTCACGAGCGCGATCTTCCCCGCGAGCCGACCCTCTCCCATCGCATCCCTCCCGCATTCACGAGCGATCGAGCGGCGCCCAAGCGACATCCGGCGGTCAAAGGGCGCGGCCACCGCGCGAGCCTGCGTACGCGCCGGACCAGCTGCGCCTCGACCCCGGCACCGTTGGTGTTACCGCACCCTGCCGCGCCTTACCAAAGCCCACCGAGGACGGGCTACATCGCGAAGTTGAGCGTGGTCGTGCCACCGCTCACCGTCACCGACTTGCTCTGCTGGATCCAGCCCCCATAGACCGACGCCCGCGCCGTGTAGGTCCCAGCGGGGACGTTGAGGAACTGGTAATGTCCGCTGCCGTCCGTCGTCGTCGTCCGGCTCAGCCCGTTGCCCGACAATGTCACCGTCGCCCCGGACACCAGCCGGCCCCGCAGCGTCACCGTGCCCACGATGCTCCCGGCCGTCGGCGTCAGCTGGAAGTTCACGTTGCCGGTGGTCTGACCTGCCAAGACGGTGACGTTGGTCTGGGAGGCACTCCCGTAGCCCGACGCGCTCGCGGTCACCGTCAGCCCGCTCCCCGGCGTGACCCCCGCCAGGGTGTAGGTGCCGTCTGCCCGCGTCTGGGTGCTGACCCCACCGCTGCTCACCGTCGCGCCGCCGATGCCCGTTGCCGTCCCGGCCACCGTCACCTTGCCCGAGACGGAGCCGGTGGTGGGCGTCAGGCTGATCGTAGATGCCGCGACCGACAGGCCCGGCTGCACGATCACCGTGGTTGAGTTCGATGCATAGCCCGAAGCGCTCGCGTTCACCGTCTGGCTCGCGCCGCTGCTATAGGGCACATGCGTCAGGGCATACGCGCCGCCGGCGACGGTCGTCGTGCTCACGCCGCCCACGCTCACGGTAGCCCCAGCCACGCCGGAACTGGTCACGGCATCGAGCACCGTCCCGGTCACCGTGCCCGTGGTCGGCGTCAGGCTGAAGTTCGCCGTCTGCGACCCCGGGTTGACGGTCACGTTGGCGTTCCACGTCGCGTAGTAGGACGCGCTGATATGTGCCGGTTGGCTGCCCAGCGGCACCCCGCTCAGGGTGTAGCCTCCGCTGCCATCGGTGAACGTCGTGACGCCCCCGATGCTCACACTAGCCCCGGAGACCGGGTTCGTCGTCACGCTGTCGGTGACCGTTCCCCGCAGCGTGCCGGCCGTCGGCGTCAGGCTGAGATTGATGCCGGAGGTCGTCTGGCCGGCAGTGACCAGGACGCTCGACCGTGAACCGCTGCCATAGCCGGCGGCGCTGGCGGACACCGTCACCGACCCCGCCGGCACGCCGCTCAGGATGTAGCTGCCGTTGCTGCCGGTGGTGGTGCTGGCCCCTCCGGCGCTGACCGTGGCGCCCGGGATGCCGAGGGTCGGGTTCGAGGTGGACGAGTCAGTCACCTGGCCCGTGATCGCGCCGGTCGTCGGCGGCGCGGCGTACGTCGCGGACTGGAAGGCGTTGGCGATCACCGCGTAGCCGTTGCCCGGCTCGCCGGAGCGGCCGCCGGTGGCATGGATGTCGTTGTAGCTGCTGCACATCCAGGTGTAGTTGCAGATCGGGGCATTGCTGCCGCCGAAGGCCGTGAAGACGTCGGCCAGCGGCACGTTGAACTGGGCCGCGTCGACGGCGAGGTGCGCGTTGAGCTGCGCGATATAGGTCGGCGAGTTGGGGCAGGTGTTCTGGTAGGGATTGTAGTAGTTCATCATGACGAGGTCGCCAGTGCGCGTGTTTCCGGCGGTCAGTGCCGCGACGAGCTGCGGCAGGATCGTCTGGGTCAGGTTGCTGTCGAGTCGCTGCAGGTCGGCATTCCAGGTCGAGCTGACCGCGCAGGTCGACTCGTTGATATCCCCCAGTAGATCGTTGGCGCCGATGTCGAGCGACACCGGGCTGACCTGTCCCGGGTGCGCCTTGATGAAGCTGACCGCGGCCGCCAGCTGCGCGCCGGAGTATTTCGTGTGGCGGAGGTAGGAGTACGGGCAGCCGCCGTTGATGAAGGTGGAGCTGGTCTCGCCGGGGCAGCCGTAGTTGGTGTAGCTGGTCGTGCCCCGCGAGCGGAGTGTTGCGTACCAGTCGTCGGCGTAGCCGTTCGACCAGTCCCAGTTCGGCTGGTAGCCGAAGGCCAGCGAATCACCTAGCGCCAGGTAGTAGGCCTTCGGGCCGACCAGCGTGGCGGCGGCCTCCGTGGACGCCGGACGCAGCAGGCCGACCAGACCTGCCAGGAGTAGCGTCAGCAGCGCGACGCACGCCAGCAGCCGCGAGCGATCCATCCGGTGCGCCATGAGTTCCCCCGTTTTTCCACCCGGCGCGGTGCCGGGGACGGACGGCAGGTACAGGCCGGCCACTGCCGGACACGGCAGGCCCAGCGTAGCCTGCCGACCGTTGCAGCGGCGCCTATGTCGAGGCGGGCGGCGTGTCAAAAACATGGCATCGACTACGCTTTCGCGTCCCCGCGCCCGGGCACGACCCTGCGTGGTCGACGTGTGCCGGGCTAACCACGACAAGGCGTTGCCTGCGGCGCGCGGGTCGTCGATCGGGATGGGACGGTATCTCTGGCGCGCACTATACCGCACTGGAAAGCGCCTGGATCGTGCGGCGAGATACGCGCGGGCCTACCCGGGCGCATGCCCGCAACACCGTGCCCCTACGGGTAGCGCCACATGGGGTGGGCGCGGACGACCTGCCGGTTGCTCGGCGCGACACCGCGACGCCCGTTTCCACGAAGGGGCTCGTCGGGTAGCTTGGCGGGTCCGGGCTCCCTCGTTCGATGCCAATGGGTCGGTGCGACCCGGTGCGTCACGGGTCCTAGCCGGTCGGCTAACGACCGTCCCAGCGCGGCGGGAGCGGCTCACGCTCGAGGAAGGCCAGGATCAGATCGACGGTGCGCTCGAGGTCCTCCAGGGTAACCATCTCATTCGGGGAGTGGGTGTAGCGCGTCGGAAACGCGATCAGGCCGGTCTCGACCCCGTGGCGGATGAGCTCCGCGCCGTCACTGCCGTAGTTCTGGAAGACCGCCTGCTGCACCGTGAGACCGGCAGCACGCGCGGTCTCGACCAGCGCCCGGCTCACCCGAGGCGAGTAGTGCGCGAAGGTGTCGGAGTGGACCACGATCGGTCCGTCGCCGAGTCGCGAGGGATGCCGCGCCGGGTTGGTGCCCGGAACGTCGCCGCAGAGACCGACGTGGAGGGCAATGCCGTAGTCGAAGCGCTCCGTCGCGGCCACACTGGCGGCGCCGAGCAAGCCGTTCTCCTCCTGGACCGACGAGCCAATCCACAGCTCGTAGCGCAGCGTCTCGGCCCGCGCGCGCTCCCCGACCGCCGTGGCGATGGCCAGGGCCGCCCGGTTGTCCATCGCCTTGCCGACGACAGCGTCACCAAGTCGGCGCGTCGGCGGGTTGGGGACCAGGCGCGTGCCAGGATGGATGCCGAGCGCGTCGACCCTCGCCCGGTCTCGAAGGCCGAGGTCGACGAACCAGTCGTCCCACTCGAAGGTGTCCTTGTCACGCGGGCCACCGACCACGTGGCCACTGGCGTAGCACAGCTGACCGTCGATCAGCCCGTCGTCGGCGAGCACGCAGACCGGCTGGTTGATCGGGCTGTACCAGTAGGGTGGACGCCCGCGCACGTCGCGCCAGGCCGGCCAGACGGTGAGCAGCCCCTCGGCCGTGATCGAGCGGACCACGAGCGCCAGTTCGTCACCATGCCCCAGCACTATGATACGGGGTCCGGCGCCGCCGACCCGTGCCAGGACGTTGCCGACCGGAGACACCTGAACGACCGCGGCCAGGATCGACCAGTGGCGCGCGCACCACGCCTGGACGAGATCCTCCTGCCCGGTCGGACCGGGGATTTCGGTCAGTGTCTTGACCAGATCGTACATGTCGCTCGGCTCGACCATCGTGCCCCCTCTGCCGCGGCCCACCTCGAACCGTGCTCCGAGTCACGCCGGAGACCGGCCCGCTGGTCGGCCCCCGGGCGTCGTGCGCGCCAGGCGCTTTGCGACGGACGCCGCGCTACTCGGACCAGAAGAAGTTGAACGTCACGTCCGCGGTGAAGGTCACCGTGAAGCTTCCGGATCCGTCAGGGAAGATCGTCGAGAAGAGCGCGGTCACCGTCACCGGGCCGATGGGCGTGACCACCGGGGACGCCTTGTACAGGCCGGAGAAGGTTCCGGCGGGGACATTGATCACGTAGTTCCCGCTGCCGGGAGTACGCGGCGAGATGGTAAAGACGACGCGATTGGTGCCAAATCCGTTGACCGTTCCGTCGGCGTTGACGGCGCCATCCACGGAGAACAGCGACGCCCCGTTTATCCCAGCAGGACCGCTAGGCCCCTGTGGCCCACTGGCGCCCTGGGGTCCACTGGGACCCTGCGGGCCGCTCGGACCCGATGGCCCGCTCGGGCCGGTCGGGCCGGTTTGCGACCAACTGACCGGCGTCTCCCAGCCGGGGCACTTCACCGGTGCGCCCAGCCCAACGTTGGCAAAGGTGCGCGCGAACGGGTCGTAGCAGGCGTAGAAGACGGTGTTGTCGGCCGCGAATGCGCTGAGCCCCACCCCGGCCAGCACCACCAGGGCGATGACCGACGCGACGACCAGGCGACGTCGCCGAAACCAGCGAGACATCTAGCGTCCCCCTTTCCTCGGGTAGAGCGGGCCATGCCGATCCGACGGGACCCTGTCCGGCTCCCGGGAACCTATTGAGACTGGCTACTGCCCGCCAGGATACCCGAGTGGTGCTCTGTAGTGAAGGGACACATGATTGGCTTCTCGAAGCCGGGAGAGCGGTTTGCGGCTGGGCTGGCGATCGACGCCGAAGGCTTTGCGTCGCCATGGCTCAGCCGTGCGGGGAGTGATAACCAATGAGAGTGGCTTGCGTGTCCGTCGACCGTGACGCCGGTGCGCCCGAGGAATCAGGACGGGTGCGTCGGCTCGGCGCCGAACTGGTTGTATGCAGGACTGGGAAGTGGACGGGATCGCCGCCGCGTCAGGGCCGCCTAACGGTGGACCGCGGGCTCGGCGAGGTCGCTCTCCTCGTGTGTCGTCGCGGGAGCCGCGACAGGATGTTCGTCCGGACGCACGCCGCGGAACCACCAATAGTAGAGGCCCGCGTTGACGGCCAGACAGACGGCGCTGGCGATGAAGGGCAGCTCGAGCGCATCGACGCTCATCCAGTAGCCGGTGACCGAGGGCGAGACCGAGGCGGGCAGCCGGCGCGCCACGCCGCTGATTCCGGCAGCGCTGCCGCGTGTCTCCGGCTCGATGATGCCCATGGTGTACGACTGGC
>DATKRJ010000115.1:0-9498 GCA_035532355.1 Thermomicrobiaceae bacterium
AGCTCGGGGGTGATCTTGCCCATCAGACCCATCACGTACTTGACCGGGCCGGGGTTGGTCTCCCAGAAGAGGGCCTCGTTCATGGGGAACATCTCATAGTGCAGATCGCGCGCCTCGTCCCAGTGCCCGGCGCTGGCGAGGTCGTACAGCCGCGCCGTCAACTGCGGCAGGACGTTGCCGGTCGCGCTGATGTAGCCGGCGCCGCCGAGCGCCAGCAGCGGGAAGCAGAGCGCCTCGATGCCCGAGTAGACCAGGATGTCGCGCCCGCAGCGGTCGAACAGTCTGGTGACCTGCTCGAAATCCTTGTTGGCCTCCTTCACGCCGACCACGTTGTCGCAGACCTTCATCACCCTGGCGACCGTCTCCGGCTCCATGTTGACCGCCGTGCGCCCCGGGATGTTGTAGATGATGATCGGCAGGCTCGCCTGGCGGGCGACGCCGACGAAGTGCTGGTAGAGACCCTCCTGGCTTGGCCGGTTGTAGTACGGCACCATCACCAGCGCCGCGTCGGCCCCCACACGCTCGGCGAACGTCGTCAGTCGCACCGTCTCGTCGTAGTTGTTGGTGCCGGTGCCTGGGATGACCGGCACGCGGCCGTGGACGGCCGTGACCGCGGTCTCGATGACGTGCTCGCGTTCGTCGAGCGAGAGCGCCGAGGGCTCGCCGGTCGAGCCGGCGACGGAGACTCCGTGGCTGCCGCTGGCGATCTGCCACTCGATCAGCGCGCGGAACGTGGGCTCGTCGAAGGCGCCGTCCTTGAACGGCGTGACCAGCGGCACCATCGAGCCGCGTAGGCGATTCCTGTCCATCCGGGGTTCCCTCCCGCGAAGTCCGGCCCGGCACGCCAGTCGCGGCCGCCAGGCGCCGCTCAGCCGTGTGGCTCGTCGTCCGGCCCGTCCGCCTCCCGCGCCGCCCAGTCGTGGAACGCGCGGGCAGTGGCGAGCTTGTGGTCGCGGACCGTCTGCTCGATCACCGCGGCGGGCGCGCCGGAGGCCAGCAGGGCGGTGATCCGGTCGTGGTCGTCGAGCGACGCGCGTGCGCGCTCGGGCAGCAGGGCGAAGATCGACCGCCGCATCGAGTCGAGCCGCGCCCAGGCGGCACGGATCTGCTCGACCAGGTAGCTATTCCCGCAGCGGCGGTAGATCGTCTCGTGGTAGGCGCGGTTGAGCGTGCCGTAGCGGTGCGGGTCGCCCGCCTCGACCGCGGTCCGCATCTGCTCACCGAGCCGGCGCAGCTCGGCGACGTCCGCCGGGCCGAGCGCGGGCGCGGCGGTGGCCGTCGCGAACCCCTCGAGCACCGCGAGCGTCGCCAGCGTGTCGAGGTAGCGGCCGGCGTCGATGCGCACCACGCGGGCGCCGGCGTGGCGCGTGTACTCGACCAGCCCCTCGGCCTCCAACCGGCGCACGGCCTCGCGGACGGGGATCGGGCTGCAGCCGAGCTCGCGCGCCACCTCGTCGATGACGATGCGGGCGCCCGGCCCGCGCGCGCCGTCGAGGATGCGCCCGCGGATCGTGCGGTAGGCCAGCTCCTGTTTGCTCGTGGCGGTCGGTTCGCGCGCCGTGGCGGTCATTACCGGCGATACTAGGCGAGATCATATACGATGTCAACGGCGGGCCTGGCTGGACTGACCAGTTGCCGCCTGCTTGACGGCGGCCCGCGAACTCGCCACCATAGACGAGCGAGACTCTCCGCACAACACGCGCGTGGTCATCTATCGGGTAGCGCGGCCGCCGCGCCGGGAGAACCGCGATGCTAATTCGCGACGTCATGACTATCTATCCGATCTACATCAACATCAACTCAAGCATGCACCGAGCGGCTGAGATCGTCAGCATCGCCGAGGTGAGCGATCTGATGGTGGTCGATGACGAGAAGACCTTCGTCGGGGTGCTCTCGGAAGGCGATATGATTCGTGCCGTGCTGCCGAACTTCGACGAGGTGATCGCGGCCGGCGGCTCACTGGCCGATGCGTTCGCCTTCTTCGTCCGTAAAGGGCGGGAGCTGGCGCGCAGGCCAATCGCTCCCCTCGTGATCACCGATCCCATCACCATGAAGCCGACCGACGAGGCGGCGCTGGCCGCCACGGTGATGGCCGAGAAGCAGATCCGCCGGCTGCCGGTGGTGGACGATCACAAGCTGGTGGGGTCGATTTCGCGGGCGGATATCTGTCGAGCTGTCATCTACTACGGAGCGTAGGGAACTGGTCCAGACCGCGCGCCACCGCCCGCGATCGTGCTGGGCGGTCCGTGGTGCGTTCCTGTACACGGGAAACCGTGCGAACACGGAGGGAGTCTTCGTATCATGAGTACCTCTTCCCCCGTACCCAGTCGTCGCATTTTGACCTCGGCAAGCCGCGCCAACTCCGAGCTCGGTCACGAGAATCTTGGGTTTCTCTCCGAGGAGCACGGATTGGCCCCGGCCAGGCCGCCACTCCTCGAGATGCCTCCCTCGCATCGTGCCTGGGATCAGATCGCTGCCGATCTCCCTCACTTGTTTCGAACGCTGAAACTGCGGCAGCTTGCCGACGAGCTTCCCGTGTTACGTGCGACGCAAGAGACGCTGTCGGACGATTACCTCTTGCGAGCGTCGGCGCTGATGAGCATGCTTGCACATTCGTACGTTCGGGTAAGAGTTGATCCACCAGAAGGACTTCCGGCGTCGATTGAGCACCCCTGGCAGGACGTGTCGCGGCGACTCGGCCGTCGAGCGCCTGTTCTCTCGTACATCGATCTGATCATTTACAATTGGAAATTCCGTGATCCAACTCGGCTGGACCCCATGCGCGTCGAGAATCTCGATCTCCTGATTCCAACGGTTGGAAGCAAGGAGGAAGACGTCCTCTACCTCACCCAGGTCGAGATCGTCGCCCAAAGCGCGCCGATCGTCGGTGCCATCGTTCGAGCGCAGGAAGCGGTGACGGAGGGGGACGTAGACTGGCTCGAACGAGAGCTTATTGTCATCATCGAGCGATTGCAGCACGCGGGAGAGGTCTCTTTCCAGAAGATCGATCCGAACCCGCGCGGCGCGACCTTCGTTGATCCGGTCCTTCTGGGCAAAACGGTTGCGCCATTCGCCGTGCCGATTACCTCAGGAGTCCCGGGGCCGAGTGGCACATCATCTCCGATCGTCCATCTGATGGATGTCTTCCTCGGGCGCGCGACGTACGCCTCACTTCTTGGTGAGGAGGCACTTGGTATTCGTGCCTGGTATCCGCAGCACTGGCTCGAGTTTCTGGAGGCCGTGAGCAAGGTATCACTGCGTGAATTCGTGAGTACAAGCGGAAATACGCACCTTCAAGGCGTCTTTCAGTCGCTGATGGACACGTATGCCTCTGACAAGGGATTTCTTGGAATTCACCGCTTGAAGGTCTACGGGTACCTGGAAACCATGTTCAAAATGGGCCGTTCCGTCACGATCGGTGGCTTCACCGGGCTCTTTAGGGAGCAAGCCTGGGCACAAGCTTTTCAACAGCTCAGCAAATCACGAGACGAGCGCTTCCTGCAGTTGAGGACGTACCAAACATTCGGATTACCATTTCGAGAATTCACTCCGGCGAGTTCAGGGGATGCGGCTCCGGCTTCGATTCGCCACATTCCGTTCGACGTGAGCGGAACAGGGATCCAGTATCGACCGGGGGACCGCGTCGGAATACTGGCTGAAAACAGCCCGGATTTGATCGACCGGACTCTCCGGGCATTGCGCGCCAGCGGGGATGAGATCGTCCGCCTTGATGCTGTTTGGCAGGCTGCGGTGGAGGCACGACATCGTCACGATAGTGTCGTTGCTCTGCCCCTCGCCACTTTCCTCAAATTCGGCAGGTTGCGGCCGGTGCGACGTCCGATTGCCAAAGCGCTCTTGGCGCTCACAGCATCGAGCAAGCTCCGGCAGATTATCAACGAGCGAAACGAGGACCAGTGGGAGCTTTGGGATCTGCTTGATTTGCTCTATGACGGGGGGTTCGACTCCCGGCGGCTCTGGAAGGCAGAGCCCTGGGAGGCCGAAAGCGTCTGCAAGATCATTCCACCAGAGGTCTTTCGACTTTATTCCATCTCGTCTGCCATGCCTGATGGCGAACAACCCGGCCTTATGGGTGGGCAGACGCTCGATCTGACGGTTCGCCGTCTAGAATACCAGACGACGGATTCTGCGACCTCACACGCCGCGGTTCGTCGCGGTGCGGCTTCAGGCTATCTCCATCATATTGCCAGCATGAGGCCAGACGAGCGGCGATCTCCCGTGTCGCTCAAAGTGATCGCCTCTCCCCGGTTTCATCTGCCAGCCGATCAGACCAGGCCGATCGTCATGTTTGCTGGTGGCGCCGGCATTGCGCCATTCCGCGGATTCATGCAGGAACGCGGTCGTTGCGCGGGTTCCGGAGAGAATTGGCTATTCTTCGGAACTCGCGACCCGCATCAGCTTTTCTTTCGCGAAGAACTGGAAGAGTGGGTGCGGCAGTCGAAGATGCACTTGCGGGTGGCGTACTCAGAGGCCGATCTCAGCGTGCGGTTTGACCCGTCATCCGGTGGTCGGCTGATCGACATCCCCGCGTCACGCGGGCGAATCGATGCAGCCATTGAGGATGATGAGAATGCCCGGATGCTCTGGAACCTGCTCCGTAGCGAGAAAGACGGAGGGGAGAGTGCATACTTCTACGTCTGTGGCCAGACCGGGTTCGCCGTCACTGTCATGAAGTCCCTGCGAGCCGTCATGCAGCGGTACTGCTCCGGAAGATCCGACGATGAACGAGTGGCTCGGGCGAACGAGATGTTCTGTGGGCTTTTCGCGGAACGGCGGTATTTGCAGGACATCTTCACGACCTATTCCGGAACCTATCAGGAACGGCCAAATCCCTATAATGCCTCGGATATCGTGTTGCATAACAACGCGGAGCACGGGTACTGGTTCGTCATCGACGGTCGAGTCTACGACATGACGGAGTTCGTGCACCTCCATGCAGGCGGTCCCCAGATTATCCGGAACAGCCTCGGGATGGATGCGACGAGGGCCTACCAGAACGTGATGCATCACCTCAATTCCGAAGTCGATGCCATGCTCGGGATGTACGAGGTCGGCCATATCCGGCGGCTGTCGTTCCGGCAAGAGGGAGGCGTCGCCGTCGGACAGCGCGGGCTGTTTTACATCTCTCTGGAGAACGCCTTCAAAAGCTGGGTCCGCTACCTTTACCTGGTCGTCGAGATGGAAAATGCACTGGAGAGCGACTTTGGAGTACTGAACAAAACGACGACACGCCGTGAACCGGCCGAACTATTGACTCCGCTCAAGATCCAAACTGCTGCCGAAACACACCGGCGATTCCTCGGCGGTTACCTCGATGATCTTCTTGGCGATGATCTGCAACATCTGTGGGCGATCACGAGTGGTTTGTGCGCACCGTCGGAGGACGTGCGATGGATCCGACAGCAGCTGGATGAAATTGAATCGTCCCAGGCTGCCGTGCTGACCAGAGAATGTGCCGGTATCATGCAAAAGACGAATGACCAGATGCTCGAACCCCGCGCGTCTGAGGGAACGCCTTTCGAGCGGCTTCGCGGTCTTTGCGCGCTCATTGAACGGCAGGATCGGCAGTTTCTCGCCAAACTGAAGATGGCGATTCGGGAAGGGGTTATGGTCTTCGAAGAGCACGAGGATCAGACAGTGGCGCGGGACGGCTCAAAACTATTGAGTGTCCTCCAACGCATTCCAATGATTGTGAACGAGTACTACGCTGGAGTGTCCGCGGAGATGTTGGCGGTTGGCGTCGGGCCAGCGAACGTTTCGAGCGGTCTATCAGCAAGTCTTGCTGGTGACCTGAGGCGACGAACGGCGTCGGAGATCCGCAACAGACGCGCATCGGTGGAACTGCCGGGGCATGGAATGGTAGTCGGCGACGTCACGATCGGGGAGACTGACGCGATGGAGAGTGTGAACCGACCACAGTGATCGAGCTCTCACTGACTTGCCTCCAGAATCTGGTCCACGCGCCGGGTGAGTCGGTGCTCGCTTGACCGGACCCCCGGATTGGTCCACCGGATGCGTTAGTCCGCCGCCTTCTCTGGGACTTCCCAACTCGCGAGGAAGGCGGCCGGTGTCCGCTGGCCCAGCGCCCGGTGTGGTCGCTCCTCGTTGTACTCTACCCGCCAGGCTTCGATCACCTCCCGGGCCTCGGCGAGCGTCTCAAACCAGTGCTGATCCAGGCACTCCTCACGGAAGTGCCCGTTGAACGACTCCACGAAGGCGTTGTCGGTGGGCTTGCCCGGCCGCGAGAACTCCAGCGTGACCCCGTTGCGGTAGGCCCAGGCGTCCAGCGCCTTGGAGATGAACTCCGGGCCATTGTCGACCGCCAGCCGGGCTGGGCAGCCGGCCATCCGCTTCAGCCGATCCAACACCGCGACGACGTGGTCTCCCGTGATCGAGACATCGACCTCGATGGCCGGGCTCACCCGGCTCACGTTATCGACTAACGTCATGACCTTGAACGGGCGGCCATGGACCAGGGTGTCGGCCAGGAAGTCCATGCTCCAGCGCTCGTGGGGCCGGGTCGCCGGCGGCGGCGTGACCCGCGGCAGGCTGACCCGCTTCTTGCGGCGCCTGGCCCGCAGCGCCAGCCCCTCTTCCCGGTAGAGCCGGTAGATCCGCTTGTGGTTCACCCGCCAGCCCTCCCGCTGCAGCAGGACGTGCAGCCGCCGGTAGCCGTAGCGGACCCGCGCCGCCGCCAGTTCCCGCAAGCGATGCCGGAGCGGGGTCTGGTCCCGGGCTTGGCTGCGATAGCGACAGCTGGACCGGGGAACGCCCGCGACCCGACAGGCGCGGCGTTCACTGACCTGGAAGCCGACCCGGAAGAACTGCACCACGGCACGCTTCTGAGCCGGCTTCACCAGTTTTTTCGGAGGGCCTCCTGCAGCATCTGCTTGTCGCGGGTCAGATCCGCCACCAGCTGCTTGAGCCGGCGGTTCTCCTCCTCGACCTGCCGCAGCCGCCGCAGCTCGGCTACCCCGATGCCGGCGAACTTGCGCTTCCACCGGTAGAAGGTCTGCTCGGTGATTCCCACCTTGCGGCAGACCTCAACCACCGGGGTACCGCCCTCGGCTTGCCGGAGGGCCGCCACGATCTGCTGCTCGGTGAACCGGGACGCGCGCATGCCTGGTCCTCCCCTTCTTCAAAGTCGTCCATTCTATCCGTGCGGGTGGACCAGGTTTCGGGGTGCCGGTCAGTCCACGTCTGCCCCAACTTGCTGCGCAACCACCGAGCGGCTCGGAAAGGAACTGGTCGCGGCCGAGGCAGCAACCGCGGCGGCGCCCCGGCGGGCGAGCCGCTGTCAGCCGTCCGCCGGATCCCCGGCGCGGCGCGAGGTCTCGCTCGATGGCGTGCTGGTGCCGACCGATGCGGGCTTGAAGGAGGGCAGGCTAGGGACGGTCTACGCGAGGGTCATCCGCCCCGCGCCGCGCCAGCCGGCGGAGGTGCTGCTGTGTGCCCAGGAGGCGAGCTTCGTGGCCGCGGCGGACGTACCGAAGTCTTTCGGCCGACTGCTGTGTGCGAGGCCGCCGGCGGGGCGTGCTCGGCGGCGCCGCGGAGGTGGCCACCGGGGACGGGCCCCACTGGATCTGGAACCTGGTTGCCGAGCACTTCCCCGCCGCCCGGCAGATCGTCGCCTGATACCATGCGATCGCCTACCTGGAGCCAGGGGCGGCCGCCACCTACGGCGAGGGCAGCGAGCGAGCCCGACAGTGGGCACGCCACCAGCGCGACGATCGGTGGGCGGGCGACGTGGCCGCAGTGCTGGCCGCGCTCGTCCCGCACCGGCGGGCTGGCCGAGCCGGCGACGCCGCGATCTCCTACTACACCCACAACCAGGCACGGATGGTCTGGCCGACCTCCCGGGCTGCCGGCCTGTAAACCGGCAGTGGGCCGACCGAGAGCGGCTGCCGGCACGTGATCGGAATGCGGCGCAACGGTGCCGGCATGCATTGGCACCGCGCCGGGGTCCAGGCGGTGGCCACCGTGCGGGCCAGGCTCAAGTGCGGACGCTGACACGACGCGATGACGCTCCGCACCACGTGCCGCCGCACCTACCGGTGCCAGGCTGCCGGGTCCTGACAACTGTTGCTCGCGCCGTGGCTCGACAGCTCACCGGGCATGTGGTCCACTGGCTACATCGCGTGGTCGTGCGGCGTTGGAGAGGAACCGGGCGTGGAAACTGGGAGTGCGGGTGGTCCGCTGACGGTTGACGATCTCCTCGACGTCACGGTCGTTAGCGACGCGCAGGTCGACCCGGCCGGGAGCCGCGTCGCGTTCGTCGTGGCTCACGCTACGCTGGAGTACAAGGCGACGTCGCCGCTCGGCCGCATCTGGCTGATGGACGCGGACGGTGGCAGCCCGCTGCAGGCGACGGTCGGCCCCTGGACCGACGACCTGCCGCGCTGGTCGCCCGACGGCGCCACGCTGGCCTTCCGCTCCGATCGCGGCGAGCGCGGTAAGGGGCAGCTCTACCTGCTGCGCGGGTCGGCGGCCGAGGCCGAGCCGCTTCACGCGTTCGACGGCGGAATCAACGCGATCCACTGGTCGCCCGACGGCCGGACCATCGCCGTGGTCGCCACCGACCCGCCGGTGCGCGAGTCCGAGGGGCGCGGCGAGGCGCGGGACTGGGTGCTGTTCGAGGA
Organism: Thermomicrobiaceae bacterium; assembly: GCA_035532355.1. Classification (GTDB taxonomy): domain Bacteria; phylum Chloroflexota; class Chloroflexia; order Thermomicrobiales; family Thermomicrobiaceae; genus DASSZN01. The sequence goes on from DATKRJ010000115.1 coordinate 8,658, forward strand.
CGAGCACCGTTACGAACGGATCTGGCTGGTGGACGTGGCGAGCGGCGCCGCCCGGCGGCTGTCGGACGTGGACCTTCAGGTCTGGGAGCTGACCTGGGCGCCGGACGGGCGCTCGATCGGCGCGCTGGTCTCCGACCTCCCCTACCAGTGGGCCTGGTACGGCGCGCGGCTGGTCAGCCTGGACGTCGCGAGCGGCGCGGCGCGCACGCTCTACACCACACCGCGCCAGTTGGCGCGGCCGGCCTGGTCGCCCGACGGCCGCTGGATCGCCGTCGTCACCAGCACCTGGAGCGATCCCGGCATGACCGGAGGCGACGTCGTGCTGGTGCCGACCGGGGAGGGTGAGGCACACAACCTGACGCCGGGGCAGCCTCGCTCGCACCTCGACCTCCACTGGCTGCCGGGTAGCGAGACGCTGCTCACGGCCGCGCTGGAGCGCAACCGGGCCGCCGTTTGTGCGGTCGGCCTCGACGGCGAGACCGAGACGCTCTGGTCGGACGAGCGCGGTTTCGCCGGCCTCGATCTGTCGATGAGCCGCGACGGGACAGTGCTGGCGGCGGCGTTCGGCGAGCCGACGCGCCCGGCGGAGCTGTGGGTCGGGCGGAGAGCCGGGCACGCGGGCTCCGCGCCGGTGGCCTGGGCGCGCCGGACCGACTTCAACGACGTCATCTCCGCGCGCCGGGTGGCGCCGATCGAGACGATCGCCTGGACGGCCGCGGACGGCACGCCGGTGGAGGGTCTGCTGGTCCGGCCGCTGGAGCCGGCAGACGGGCCGGTCCCGCTGGTCGTGCTTATCCACGGCGGGCCGACCGCGTCGTCGGACTACGGCTTTCGCGGGACC
>DATKRJ010000116.1:0-26943 GCA_035532355.1 Thermomicrobiaceae bacterium
CCGCTCGCGGTAGCTCGCGGCGGCGGCGTGCGGGTCGATGTTGAGGAGCGTGAGGGCGGGCACGCCGGGCACCGCCGTCAGCCCGTCCGTGACCGTCACGCCGAAGACGTCGCCCAGGTTCGAGGCCGGATCCGTGCTCACCAGCAGGACGCGCCGGCCGGCATCGGCCAGACTGACGGCGACCGTACTCGCGATGGTGGTCTTGCCGACGCCCCCCTTCCCGGTGAAGAAGAGGAAGGGTGTCTCCCAGCCGGTCCAGGACAGCGGGTTCAGCTCCTCGAGCTCTGCCAACACCACGGGTCCTCCGCTACCAGCCGGCCGGGTCGATCGTCCCGGTCGCGGCCGAACCGCATTCCGCACGGTCATCGCCGCCAATTCATTCAGTGACGGTTGAACTATCAGACCGAGCCCGAGTGCCGAACGCGGCATCGACGGCGCCCCGGGGATCAGCCGCGGCCGCGCGGCCCGCACTGGGGCTGGCGGGGCCGGATGCGCGCCGGATCGAGGAACGCGCCGAGCACGGCGTTCAGGCGGTCGAGACCGGCGCGGTCAACGGCGTAGTAGATCCAGCGGGCGTCGTCGGGGTCACGGGTAGCCGTGACGAGCCCGGCGCGTCGCAGCACGCCCAGGTGGTGGGAGATCAGGTTCGGCGCCAGATCGAGCGATCCCACCAGTTCGCAATTGCACTGCACGCCCTGCATGAGCAGGTCGAACACGCGCAGCCGGGTGGGATCGCCCAGCGCCCGCAGGCCATCGGCGACCGCCGGTAGGGTTGGGTTCTCGGTGACCGGCGCGCGGGAGGTCGTCCCGCAAGATACTTCAATCATCGTTGAATCATAGGCCACCGAGGGGCGCCTGTCAACGGGGAGCACGCACGCGGCTCGCAGGCGGCAGCGCGGCGCGGGTGGGGAGCCGGGCACCGGCCCGGCTCGGCGTCTGGTCCGGCCGGCACCGACGGGCTGGTATGGCCGGTCACCCCCGACGGCAGGCCGACCACCGGCCGCTAGCCGGTGGCCCGGAGCGGATCGACGGGCAGGGAATCCCGGATGAGCGCCGCCACGTCGTCGGCGGAGGCGGGGCGGGCGACCCCAAAGCCCTGAGCCGGCTCACAACCGAGCTCGCGCAGTTGCTCCAGGTGGTCCGGAACCGCGACTCCCTCGGCGATGACGCGCAGGCCAAGGCCGTGGGCGAGGCGGATAATGCCCGAGACGATGACGGTATCGCCGGCGTCGGTGCCCAGGACGAGCCACCACGGCGCCGGACGACGCGGCGCCCGGCGTGGCTGCCGCCAGCTGGGATTCCTGGCGCCAGGGCGCATCGCGTCGTCCGTTCCGCGGGCCGACCGGTCCACCACGCGCAGGGTAGGAGGTGAGACAGCGTGCGGGCGAGAGACACCGATACCAGCGCGCGAGGGGCGCAAGGCGGTGACGCAAGGGAACCACGCACTGTCGCCGGGGGCGCCTTCCCGGCTGGGCACGACGTCCGCCGGGATGCCCGGCGACGCCGCTCCCGCTACTGATACACTCTTGGGCATCGACGGCTCCGGTGGCGATACCCAGGTTTCCTCGGGTGCGAGCAGCAGGGAGGTATCCCGATGCCGATGTACGTCACCCTCGTCAACTGGACCGATCAGGGGATCCGAGACGTCAAGGAGACGGTCCGCCGGGGAGAGCAGGCCGTGCAGCTAGCGGAGCGGATGGGCGGCCACATGACTCTCTACTGGACGCAGGGGCGCTACGACCTCGTCGCCGTCGGCGAGTTCCCGGACGATGAGTCCGCGTCGGCGGTGCTGTTGACGATCGGCAGCCAGGGGAGCGTACGCAGCGAGGTGCTGCGGGCCCACACGGCCCAGGACATGCAGCGCATTCTCGACAAGATGCCGTAGGACCGGCGCGGCCGGGACGGGCCGCGGAGTTCACGAGGTACATCGCCGCCGTCCGCGGCGAAGCTCGGCGCGATCGAGGCTACCGGAGCCGTCGCGTTCACCCCGCCAGGCGGAGCCGCGCGCCGTTCCGAGCGAGCGTCCGGCCGAGCCTGCAGCCCCGTCACGTCGACCACGGGCTGACGTGATTCTGTCCCATGTCGCCACCGCGGTTCAACCACTTCGCCACGCCCACCAGGCTACGCTTTAAGTACGAGTCGAGTGCGGGGACGCGCTCCGCCCGGTGTAGCCCCTGGCGCGCGCCCGGCGCGACCGTGGTGCGCGCGTCGGCGGATCAACGGCGTCGAGCCACGCGGGAAGCGATGCCCCAACCATGGCGGCACCCGCACATTGCAGAGCGCGCAGGTGGCCGGCGATCCCGGCCGTGATCCGGCGGGCCAACGTTGCGGGTCGCGCGCAACCGGCGCTGCCGCTCACCCCAACACGGGGGACTCGACCGAGAGATCCGGCAGCAGCCCGACATCACGCAGCAGCCCGGCGAGGTCCCAGACGTAGAGCGCCTCGGTGACCTTTCCGCCGGAGACGGACAGCAGCGACACACCGCGCACCTCGACTGCCCGCCCGGTGGGAGGGATGTTCAGCAGCGGCCCGCGGTGGGTGCCGCGAGCCACCCAGAAGAGCGCGATTCGGTCGTCCTGCGTCACCGTGGCGCTGGTGGTGAGCCGCAGGTCGGGAAAGGCCTCGCGGTAGCGCGCGACCGAGCGCCGGACCGCCTCCGGCCCGAGCTGCGGCGTCGACTGGGCCACGTCGATCCCGACGTAGTCGGGCGCGTAGTGGTCGGCGATTCGCTCCGGGTCGCCGCTGTTCCAGGCCTCCGTCAGCGCGTCCACGATCCCGCCGCTCGACACCGTCTCTCCAACCTCTACCGCGCTCGCGCCATCCGACTGCTCACAGCATCGCGCCGGGCGGTGCTCAGTCGCCAGATCAAGATCTGCTCACTTGGTGCTCAGTGCGGGGCGCGGTTGAGTCTGCAGGGGGCGCTCGCGAGATCCTCAGGAGTGACATGTAGTGAAAGATTCAGTAGATCGAGCAACTAAGCGTACTTTCCAGGTAGAATGCCGCATCGGGAAGGCTATCTCGCCGAGTGGGGCCGCGAGGGGTCGCCCAGGGATGAGGGAATGACACAATGGACCGGATCTCGTGTGCGCAATCGGCAGGGGGGTCTGGCTCATCCGAGGCCACGACCGAACGAATGTTCTATACCAGTGGCGTGCGCCGTGTCCCGCTGGAAATAGGCGCCTATAGCTGACGTGTTTCCGTCACAGATCGAGGCTGATCGACTCATCCACACCGAGAAGCATCGGGAAAGCGAGGAGTCGTATGACTTCCCGTCGCTCGGCGGGTTTCTCTCGGTCCCGATCACGTCCGGCGATCGCAGGGAGACCTTTCTCCTCGACGTGAACCGGAGACGGATCGTGCTCACTCAGGCCACGTACAACCTCAGATATCGCGAGTTGGTCATGCTAGTACGCCTGGACCTGGACGGGGCACCGCACCGGAACCCGGATCGAACCGAGGTGGCGACCCGCATATCCACCGCTACCGAGTCGGGTACCACGACAAGTGGGCGTTTCCCGTGCCGCTCGAGGACTTCGGGGCGCTGCATGACCTGTCTCAGACGCTGGACGACTTCATGCGATACTGCAACGTGATCAGTCCCCCTTTCGTCAGGAGGACGCTGTGGTAACCACGCACGAGATCGAAGGCCTCCTGGAGCGCTATGCCGAATGGATCGGGGAGCATGCGAGCCTGCGGCAGGTCGACGGATGGGTGCAGGTCACGTTGCCGTTCCTGGACCGGCACAACGACTACCTGCAGGTGCTGGTGACGAGGCGGGGTGACAGATTCGTCCTCACCGACGACAGCTATGTGATCGAGGACCTGATCACGTCGGGCTGCCGGCTCAACACTCCCCACCGGCAGGCCCTGCTCCGACAGACGCTGCAGGGCTTTGGCGTGGAGCTCACGGACGAGAATGCCCTGCGGATCGAGACCGACGAGCATGATTTCCCGGTTCAGCACCAGAATCTCGTCCAGGCAATGCTCGCGGTCAACGACCTCTTCTATGCGGCCGCTCCCAACGTGAAGCGCATGTTCCTGGAAGATGTGAGCAACTGGCTTGATCGGCAGGTCGAAGTCACCTACCACGCTGACGTCTCGTACCCAGGCCGCAGCGGCTACGTGCATCGCTTCGACTTCCTCATCCCGCGTACCGCTGAGCGAGGCGAGCGCATCGTTCAGACGCTGGCACGCCCGAGCCGGCAGGCGGCGGAGCGCGCCGCGTTCCGCTGGGTCGATACGGAGGGCTCACGGTCACCGGACGCGCTGGGGCTCGCGCTGCTCAACGACAGTGACGAGCTGATCGTGAGCGGCGTCGCCGAGGCCCTGGAGCGGTACGACCTGGAGCCGGTCCCCTGGAGCGAGCGACAGCGCATCGTACCGCTGCTGCGCCGCTGACCGGGCGCCATCTCGCTCACCCGGAGACACGCCAACACCCGGTCCGCAGGGCGGGCTTGGACTCAGTTTACGCCGGCAGTGGGCGCATCGAGCGCGGCACCCCGCACCTCGCGCTGCCAGAGGACTTCGGAGACGGCGGTCAGCCCGGCGGAGAGGTGGCGCCGGTACGTGCTGAACGGGAGGTCGAGCAGCTCCGCGGCCTGCTCCTGGGTGGCAGCCGGCCGGACGTAGGTATGGTGGAGCGCGCGGTGGAGCTTCGATCGCCGCGGCGTCGCGGCCAGCGCCTGGACCGCCTCGAGCAGCGACCGGCGCAGGGCAGCGGCGCGGTCGGACGTGCCGGCGGCGTTGCCGACCTGGTCGACGACCAGGCGTGACCGGAGCAGCGGATTGGTCTCGAGGGCGCTGGGCTGATCGATGGCGCGCAGCGCGTCGCGCACGGCGCGCTCGAAGTCGGGCCGGCTGAGCACGACCAGCGGCGCGGCCGGCGCGGGCGCGGTCGGCGCGACGCTGCCCATCTCACGCTCGGCCAGCACGTCGAGCCAGGTCATGGGAGGCGTGACCCGCCAGTCGTGGGCGAAGACGCCGTAGCGCCGGTCGTCGGAGGCGAACTCGGTCTCGGCGAGCAGCGGCAGGTCGACGTAACCGAACATCGGCGACCAGAACCCCGGCTCAGCGACGGCGAAGAAGCTGAAGGCCAGCCCGGGCGTGGTCAGGTAGTGCTGGGCGGCGCTGCCGAAGACCAGGCTCTGGATCGCCGAGACCGCCTGGTAGGAGTCGGTCGCCATCCAGAAGCGGAAGTAGGTGGCGCGCTCGCCCGGGCGAAGCGGCGCGCGCTGCTCCAGGTAGCGCCAGGCGCGGGCCGTGGCCGGATCGGCCGCGCGGTCCTCGGGCGCCGCCTGTTCGAGCGCCAGGCGCACGACGAACCCGCTCGGCTGCCCGTTGGTGTCCCGGTAGATGACGACGCCTCCCGGTTGGCGCTCGGCCCAGAAGTCGAGCCAGGCGGCGGACTCCGAGCCTTCGTGCTCGCGGACGATGGCGCGCAGGGCGTCGCGGTCCCCGGGGCGGAGGCTGTCGGGCATGGTGGTCCCGGTCTCCTGCCACTCCAGGTAAGGGCGCATCAGCGGGTTATCGCGGTGCAGGAAGACGTAGTCGAAGAGGACGCGCTGCTGCTCGACGCCGCGGGTCTGTCCGAGGCGGGCGGCGTAGTAGTGGCGAGCGCGCCGGTGGAGCTCGGCATACCAGTCCGGGTTGCGCCAGCGGAGGTCGGCCCCCAGCGCGTCGCGCACCAGGTCATGGGGGAAGAGCCCGAGCGGGCCCGACTCGACGAAGGACAGTCCCCGCAGCCACTCGAACATCTCATGCGCGTCGTCGAGCCCGAGCACCTGGGCGAGCAAGCCCTCGGTGGTGAGCCGGACCAGGGCGCAGGTCTCCAGGGCGGCGCGATGCGCCGGTCCGGGCACCTTCTGGACCAGCTGCTCGAGCAGCACCCGGACGGTGTCCGGCGTCTCCTCGGCGCGAAAGACGAAGCCCTCGCGCTGGGCGAAGACCTCGGCGACGAGCGAAAGGGCCAGGGGATGGCCGTGGGTGAAGTCGAGCACCGCCGCGTGCTGGTCGGTCGGGATCGCGCGCAGACCCAGGTAGGCGCGGCCTTCATTCGGGCGTAGGTTACGCAGGGGCAGCGGACGCACCAGGTCCTGCCAGCCGGCGTCGATGCGCCAGGCGGGAGCCAGCGGCTGTCGGCTGGCCAGGACGACCAGCACCTGATCGGAGAGCTGCGGCAGGAACTCCTCGCGCAGCCAGCCATCGAGCGGGGTGAGCAGCTCATAGGTGTCGACCAAAATGACGTGGCGCCGGGTGGTGAGGCCGAGCGTGCGCAGCGGCGAATCCTCGAGCTCGAGCGAGCGCTTGAGCGCGTCGAGGAACGCCTCGGGCAGCGGGTCGACGCTCCGGGCATCGATCCAGGCCGTCGGCACCGCGGCCTGGGCGCACAGCGCGGCGAACTGCCCCAGCAGCGACGTCTTACCGATCCCACCCGGGCCGTAGAGGTAGAGCACGCAGAAAGGCAGTGCCCCACCTACCACGGCCGACTGGAACAGGAGGAGCTCGTCACCCCGCCCGACGAAGCGACGCTGCCGCGCGGCGCTCAAGCGATCCCCGAGCCGTGTCGTCATGGGGCCTCCGCGCCAGGTTGTCGTACGGCTGAACGCTGCGCATACAGTACCCCGACTTTCCGCGATTGGCAAGTGTCACCGCTGACATCATTGTCATTTGGGATTGATAGGTCATCATGGTGAGCGACCGCCGCGGCGGGGCGCTGCCTTCTTGAACCGCCGCGCTGTACAGTGGGGAGGGGCGTCGACCGGCGCCCCTCCCCCGTACGTGGCTGATGGATGACGACCCGAACCGGCTCAGGGAGTTGGATCGGGGAAGATGCCGCCGTAGATGTCCGAGTTGCCGAAGGTCGCCGGGCAGTCCTGCTGCGGCGCGGGACGCGCGAGCGGGCTGCTCGTCTGCAGCGACGCGCGCCAGGCGTCGATCACTGGGCAGTCCGCGGCGTTGCGCGTGTCGTTCCAGACACCGCCGCCAGACGTTCGGGTCGCGACGGCGTAGACGTAGTCGCCCAGGAACTCCGCCTGGAGGTTGTTCTGGCTCGATCCGCGCGGGTCGCCCGGCGCGCTGCGGTGAAGCTCGGAGAACGCGCCGGTGCCGGTCACGGTGACGTCGGCGTGCGTGACGACGCCGACGAGCAGGCGCGGATCCGTCGTATTGTCACGGTATGGCGTCTCGAACGCGTTGTAGACGATGTAGACGTCGGAGCCGTTCGGTGAGATTGCGGGCGCGGCGTAGTAGCCGCGGTCAGTCGCCGCCTCGATCGCGCGCGGCGTCGTCCAGGTGGCGCCGCCGTTGGCCGACTCCGTGAAGAACACGTGCGGCTGCGTGATCTCGCCGCTGACGTAGCTCATGACGATCCGGTCGGTGGCGTCGGCGCCGGTCGGCGCGCCGTTCGCGATGTCGACGCTCGGTGCCGGTGCGAGGTCGCTGCGTGCGCCAGCGATCCCGTCGACCGTCGGGCGACCAATTACCGGATCGAGGATCCCGGGCTGCGTGACAGGCCCGACGGCCGCCCGTAGCGGCGACCAGGTCGAACCGCCGTTGGTCGAGACCGACATCAGCTCGAACGACGTATGGCTCTGAGAGGACACCGAGCCGACGCCGAAGACGTAGGCGTTCCCGTGGCTATCAGTGCGGATCGTGCAGCCATCGGCCGGGTTCACCTGGCTGTTGTTCGCGGCCGCGCTGATCTGGTGCTGCATCCAGGTGGTGCCGCCGTCATGGGAAACCGCCACCTGCAGCGGAGCCGGCCCGGCGCCGTTCGAGCGGAACGATGCCCAGCAGACGTAGGCCGTCCCGAAGAAGGGGCTCGAGGCGGCGTTGTCGGCCCAGATCTGCTCCTTGTCCGAGAACGTCGTCGACGACTGCTTCGAGATCAGTACCGGCGTCATCCACGCGTTCTTGTCGCCGGCGGCCGCGGCCTGCACGTTGTCCGTGCGCGAGACGGTGACGGCCTCGTAGCCCTTGAAGGACTGCTCACTGCGCGTTACCCCGAGGTTCGCCGTGAGGTTGGCGTAGTAGAGCCGCGAGCCGTTGGCCCAGGAGAAGTGGCCGCTGGCGTCGGGCATCGGGCCGAAGGCAACCGCGGGGTCACCGCCGGAGGCGAGCCCACTCTCGTAGTACCAGGGCAGCGTCCCGATCGGTCCGAACTGCGGCGTGCAGCCCGGGTCGGTGTTCCCCACCACGCCGAGGCAGAAGCGTCCTGTCAGGCCCGTGTAGGTCGGCTGAGTCCAGGTGGAACCACTGTCGAATGAGAAGTAGACGCCAGAGACGCCCACACCCGGGGTGAACGGGCACGTGGTGTCGTTTCCAGCGTTGCAGGCCTCCATGTCGACGTTGTCGTTGGACCCGGCTACCAGGATGTTCGGATGGTTGGCGTCGACGGCGATGGCCGGCTCGTTCTGTTTGTTCTGCGAGAACGGGTTAGCCGGGCTGCCGACGGTCACGAGTGTGTCGGCGCTGGCCGCGGCGGCCATGAGCGCCGTCGCCAGCAACGCCACCAGCGCTAATGTGACTACGAGGGGTGACCTCAGACTGATCGCACGCATCATCCTCTCCCTCCGGATCGAACCTTAGCGCCTCTGTCCCGCGGTTTCACCGTCGTGACCACACCCGATCACCCAGAGCGCTCGCCGGTTCAGCGTGCAGTTGGCGTCACATCGGTTCCCTCCCTTCGCGGGATCCTCCAACTACCCAGGTCGGTGTCGCCCTCTCAGGTCGCGGACCGGATCACGCAGGTGGCGGCTATCTGGTTAAGCCAAGCCGGATCTCCGGATCTGCACGAGCGGAATCATGCGTTTCGAGGACGGTAGCAAGGGCCAGGCCACGGCGAGTGTGCAACGAGCGCGTCGATCCCACATAGTCGACGGCGTCGGGTGCGTCGGGTTCAAAGAGATCGAAAGGGAGAGAGTGTACGGGGGATGCCATTCTTCGGACCATCAACGAAAGGGGCAGGACTCAGTGCCTGCCCCTCGTCGGGACATGGGGGATCAACACCGTCCAGCGACGCCGCGGGGTGGACCACCGCAGGCCGATTTCCGGTAGCGTCGCGCCGTCAGCCGCCGAAGCCGTGGAATTCGCCGAGTGGCGTTGGCAGCGTCGGGGTGAAGGGGTGGAAGTCGTAGCTCTTGCTCGTGTCGAAGCCGGCGGCGGCCGCGGCGCCGTGGTCAACGAACGGCGTGAGGGCCGTGACCGCCTGGGAGATATCGGTCCAGCCGAGGGTGCGCTCGTAACCGTTGTTGTTGGGCGGGTCGACGCTCTCGGCAACCCCCTGGATGCCGGTGATCGTCTCGATCGGGCCGCCGTCCCCTGCCGCGACGCCGGGGCCGACGACGCGCGCCAGCGTGCGGTGATCGCTCTCGATCCCCATGATCCGGGCGGCGGTGACCTGCAGCGGGGGGCTCGAGAAGTTCCGCACGCCGACGAGGTAGGCGGCGATGAACGCGTCCTCGAGCGTTACGAGCACGTTGAGCGTCGTCTGGGCGTCGCTGAACATATTGGGCGGGTAGAAGAACGTCGTGAACGGTGAGGGCTGGCCGGTGACGCTCTGCTCCAACAGGTAGTGTGACATCTCCTCCTGCACCGCGGCCTGCAGGTACCCCTGGTCGTCGGGCGCGAGGTTCGCGAAGAACGGCGCGCCATTGATGATGTTCGAGTAGGTCGTGACGGCGAGCGCCTCGGCGATCTCGGCGGCGATCAGGATATCGCGATCCCGCTTGTGAACGTGGACCTTCTCGTCGGCCAGCGCCGTCAGGGGCGTCAGCGCGACCACGCTGCCGGCCGCGGCGACGGCGGCACCGGCGACTGCTCCACGGAGGAACGACTTGCGGCTCAGCGTGCGACCGAGCGGGTTGGACGACATCGCGTGCCTCCCTCGTGTAACGCTCCAGACTCTTCAGGTCGGGAAGAGCTGCTCGGAGCGTAGGGCCGCCGCATGCTCGTTCTCCAACCCAACCTCTGCTCATTTCCTGCTCACCCGCTACCCGGTCGATACCGGCGGTCGGTGGCTCGGCCCGCGACGCGCGACGGACCGGGGGATGCAATCCGATCGCCCACCGGCTCCGTAGCATAGCTAGAGCATCGATGACTCGCAGTCAGGTGTGCCGGCACTCCTGACATGAGCTCCGTTGCGTAACGGGGGCATGAATCAGGAAGGGTGGATTGTGTTTAATGGAAGATATAGACGATGGAGGACCGCCGGAGAACGCCATACTCCGCCGGCGCGACGGTCGATCCGCGCCGCGTCTATGGCGGGAGTGCTGCTCCTGATCGCGCTCGCCGGAGCCTGCGGCACGACGTCCGGGAGCTACGGCGCCGCGGCGTCGACCGCGCCGGCGGTGCGAGTGAGCCTGGTCGAGTTCCGGATCACGCCGAGCGTGACCTCGGTGCCGGCCGGGCCGGTGACCTTCGTCGTCAGCAACCAGGGGGCGGTCACCCACGAGATGGTGATCGTCCAGACCGACAGCGCGCCGGATCGGCTGAAGCTGAGCGCCGACGGCGACGCCGATGAGGACGACAACGGGTTAAAGGTCGGCGAGGTCGACGACGTCGCCCCCGGGAAGTCGGCGACGGAAACGTTCAGGTTGAAGTCGGGCCACTACGTGCTGTTCTGCAATCAGCCCGGCCACTACCGGATGGGGATGGCGACCGCGCTGAACGTGACCTAGGGCGCCCAGACGGCCGTGGCGCGCCAGCCCCAGCGACGATTCGACCCGAGATCGCGCCCGTGCTTGCCGGACCCTCGGGCGCGACCCGACCACACAAGGAGGCACCATGCGACGGTCTCTGCGACAGGCAGCTCGACTGACCCTCGTCCCGTTCCTGGTGATCGGCCTGCTCGCGGCCGGCGTGGCGAGCGCCGGCGCGAAGGATCACCCCAGGTCGTTCCTGAACGCGTTGGCGGCGATGCCGACACTGAGCGCCAGCACCGTGCCGGGCAACGGCGACGGGAACCCCTATGGCGTGGCGGTCGTCCCGCACGAGTTCCCACACAACGGCACGGCCCACTCCGGCGACATCCTGGTGAGCAACTTCAACAACGGTGCGGGGCAGCAGGGCATGGGTACGACCATCGTCGACGTGACGCCGATGGGACAGATGAGCACCTTCTTCAGCGCCCCGCCCTCGCTCGGCCCGGTGGGTCTGACCACCGCGCTGATGGCGCTGCCCGACGGGCTGGTCATCGTCGGCAATACGCCGACGACCGACGGCACATTCGGCACGATCATGCCGGGGAGTCTGATCTTCCTCAACCAGCAGGGCAACGTCGTGCTCAACCTCGTCGACCCGAAGCTCCAGGGCCCCTGGGACATGACGGCCGACGACTCCGACTGGCAGGCGCCGGTCCTCTACGTGAGCAACGTGCTCAACGGCACGGTGGTGCGGATCAACGTGTGGGTCAACGAGGACCACGGCTGGCCGATGCCGCAGGTGAAGCAGATCACCGTGATCGGCTCGGGCTTCCTGCACCGCTCGGACCCGGCGGCGCTGGTCGTCGGCCCGACCGGTCTGCTGCTGGGTGACAACGGCCACAGCCTGTTCGTCGCCGACACCGGCAACAACCGCATCCAGGTCCTGCACGGCGTCGACCACGCCCACGGCGATCTGGGCTCCGGCCACACCGTCGTGTCGGGTGCGCCGCTGAAGGGCCCCCTGGCGCTGGCCTGGACATCCGAAGGCACGATCGTGGCCTCGAACGGCGACGCGGCCGGCGATCCGATGACCCCGCCGAACATGGTGGTGGAGTTCGACCCGTCCGGCGGCAAGTTCGTGGCGATGCGGCAGCTCGACACCTCAGGCACGCCCGGGGGGATCTTCGGCCTCACGATCGCTCGCGTAGGCGATCGGGAGGCGTTGATCTACGTCGACGACAACACCAACACGGTCAACGTGCTGCCGACGATGCGGCAGCACGACGACTGACGCCCTCCCAAGCACTCACCGTCCCCTTTTCCCCACGCGACCCCTCGTCCGCACGCCGGGCGAGGGGTCGCCGCTGACGGTGGGTGAAGCGCAGGGCGGGATTCGCCGGCGCGGCGTCGCGGTGACGCGGGAGAGACGCGAACAGGGGTCTGGGATGCCGCGGTGCTACTCCAGCATGGCGACAGGTTTGGCCGCGTCGGCGGTCCGCGCGCGGCGCGAGCGCGCGTTGTCGGGGATCAGGAAGATCGGCGGGATTACCAGCAGGTTGAGGAAGGCCAGTCCGACGAAGATCACCTGGAGGCCATGCGTCTGGTTCTTGAAGTGAGCCAGCACCAGCACCAGCGCCGCGGTGCCGAGCACCCCACCGGTCGTGCGAAACATGCCACGCAAGCCGGTGATGCGGGCGACCGCGTCGGGCATGAGATCGATAGCGGCATTGTTGGCCGCCGGGCCGGCCACGCCGACGCCGAGCCCGGTGATCCCGATCACGGTCGAGAGGAGCACCAGGTTGTTCAGGGGATGGCCGAACACCAGCGGGCTATGCCAGCCCTGGCCCACCAGGAAGAGCCCGGCGCTGATCAGGATGCTGCCGGCGATCATCGGTCCCCGGTAGCCGGTGCGGTTCAGCATGAAGGAGCCCAGGGTGGAGAGGGCGATCATGCCGACCGCCCGTGGGGTCAGGATGAAGCCGGCCTCGGTGGCGGACATGCCGTAGGCCAGGGTGGCGTAGAGCGGGATGAAGTTGAAGAACCCGAAGACCAGGGCGCCGTAGAGGAAGTTGTAGAGGTTGGCAGCGAAGAAGGCGCGTTCCCTGAGCAGGCGCAGCTCGATCATCGGCTCGCGCGAGCGTCCCTCGTGCCAGACGAAGTAGACGAGCGCGGCCAACCCGACGACGGCCCAGAGGGCGACCTGGGCGCTGAAGTTGACGTCGTTGCCCCAGACGGTCATGGCGTACATCAGGCCGACGATGCCCGCGGCGAAGGAGCCGGCACCGATCAGATCGATGCTGCGCGCGCCGTGCAGCCGTCCGCCGGTCGGCAGCAGGAAGATGCCCAGGACGAACAGGACCACGCCGATGGGCAGGTTGACCGCGAAGATCGCCCGCCAGCCGAGGTGGTCGATGACCCAGCCACCGACGTTGGGGCCGATGATGCCGCCCATCGGGAAGACGCTGGTGAACAGGCCGATGGCCGTGGCCCGGCGCCTGGGCCCGAAGACGTCGCTGACGATCCCCGCCGCCGAGGGCATGAAGGCGCCGCCGCCGACGGCCTGGAACACCCGGAAGACGATCAGGAGGTAGACATTGGGCGCGATGGCGCAGAGGCCGGACGAGATGGTGAAGAGGGCAACGCAGCCGAGGAAGAGGTTCTTGCGCCCGAAGTCGTCACTGAGCTTGCCGGCCATCGGCATGACGATCGTCTGCATCAGGCTATAGGCGGTCAGGACCCAGCCCATCCAGATGAGGTTGGTCCGCAGCCCGGCCATCATGGTCGGCAGGCCGACGGCGACGATAGTGCCGTCGATGCTAGACATCAGCAGGGCCAGCGACACGATGACGAAGATGATGATCTCGAGGGCACCGATGGCCACGTCGCCGGCCTCGCCGCCCCGCGCCCCAGGCCCGGTCGCTCGCTCTCCCATGCCGGATCCCCCGAGCTGTTCGCGCGCGCCGCGCCTCCGGCGCGCGCCGACGCGGCCGCCCAACCTTACCGGACAGGTCGACGCGGGGCAATCGGATGGGGCTCGGAGGCGTGGGCGCCCTGCCGCGGGAGGACTCACCTGCCGCCGCCGTGGGAGCAAACGGCGGTCCCGGCCAACGTGCCAACCTGCCCCGGCCGGCTCGATCGGCGCGTTCACACCGATCGCGGTTTGAGGTACTTCTGTCCCGTCCGCGGTCCGCCCTGTAACGACTTCGCCACGCGGCCGGCATTACGCTTTGCGTAAGGACCGAACGCTTGACAGGCCGACCGCGCTGCGTGGCCCTGGAGACCTGTCCTGCCGTGGACCGACCCGGCCGCGCACCTTTCTCCTCGGGCCACGCAGGAAGCGGAGCCCGCCGATGGTTGCTTCCGGACACGCCGCGGCACAACCCGCCGCACGAGCGCTGGCCCGGCCGGCCCTGACCCGCCGCTGGCTCCCGCTCGCGGCGATCCTGCTGCTGATCGCCGGATCGCTCTGGCTCGGCCTGGCCCAGTACCGTCCCCCGGCGGCGCTGCCGGTTGACGCGCCGGCAGCCGACTTCTCCGGCGAGCGGGCGCTGGCGGACCTCGCCGCCTTCGCCCAGGCGCCGCGGCCGATGGGCTCCGCGGCTCACGGGGCGGCCGAGCAGTACCTGATCGACCAGTTGCGCGCGCTCGGGCTGCAACCCGAGGTGCAGGCGACGACCGGCGCCGCTCTGATGGAGAACGGCAGCGTCTGGGCCGGGAGCGTGCGCAACGTCGTGGCCCGCATCCCCGGCACCGCCAGCACCGGCGCCGTGCTGCTGGCCGCGCACTACGACACGGTGCCGACCGGCCCGGGGGCGGGCGACTGCGGCTCCTGCGTGGCGACGGTGCTCGAGACAGTGCGCGCGCTACGCGCCGGGCCGCCACTGGCCAACGACGTGATCGTGCTCTTCGCCGACGCCGAGGAGCACGACATGCTGGGCGCCAAGACCTTCATGGCTCAACACCCCTGGGCGGGCGACGTCAAAGTGGCGTTCAACTTCGAGGCGCTCACCCCCGGCGGCGCGACCCTGCTCAACTACGTCGCGCCGGGGCACGGCCAACTCGTGGACGCCTTCCTCGGTGCCGTCCCGTACCCGATGGTCAGCTCGTTCCTGACGGATCTGGGCTTCGGCAACGACACCGTCCAGTACGTCTCCCAGGGTGCGGCCGGCTTCGAGATGATGCACTTCGACAGCCACCTGTCGGCCTACCACAGCGCGCTCGACACCGTGGCGCAGGCGGATCCGCGCAGTCTGCAGCACAACGGCTCCTACCTGCTGGCGGGCACGCGGACGGTCGGGAACCTCGACCTCAGCGCACCGCAGTCCGGTGACCGGGTCTTCTTCAACGTGGCGCCCGATCGCGCGGTCGCCTACTCGACCGGCCTGGTGGTCCCGCTGGCCGCGCTGGCGGTGCTGCTGCTGGGGGGCACCGTGGCGTTCGGCTTCCGGCGTCGGCGTGTCACGGTGGGCGGGGTGGCCCTCGGCGTCGGCGTCCTTCTGGGGTCGGTGCTCGGCTCGGTGCTCCTCGCCGGGCTCGGCCAGTGGGCGCTGCGCGCGCTCGACCCCAACTACCAGGTGTTCCTGATCGGCATCGTCTACCACGGGGAGATCCTGTTGGGCGGCTTCCTGGCCCTGACGGTGGCGATCATGACCGCGGCCGTCGTGTGGGCGCGCCGCCGCGCGTCGGTCGCGAGCCTGGCCGCCGGGGCGGCGCTCTGCTGGGCGCTGCTCGCAATGGCCGTCGCGTTCATCCGGCCGGGCACGAGCTACCTCTTCACCTGGCCACTCGTCGGGGCGACGCTCGCGCTCGGCTGGGACGTGCTGGGCCACTCGGTCCCGGGCGAGCGTGGGACGCGCTGGCGTTCCGTGGGAACGGCCGCGCTGCTGCTGCTGCCGACGATCGTCCTGCTGGCGCCGGTGGTGCTCTGGCTGTCGGCGGTCGCGGCCTACGTCGGGGCACAGGTCGAGCTGCCGCTCGCCCCGCTTCCGGTTCTGGTGGCGGCGCTCGGGCTCGGGCTGCTGCTGCCGTGGATGCCGCTGCTCCCCGGCCGGAGCCGCTGGCTGGTACCGGCAGCGGCGGTGCTCGCGGCGCTGCTGCTCGTCGGCATCGGGGTGGCCCGCTCCGGGTTCAACCCAAGCCAGCCGCGGCCGGACCAGGTGGCCTACGTGCTGGACGCCAATAGCGGCCGGGCCTCCTGGATCGCGGTGGGCGAGCGCACCGACGCCTACAGCGCACAGTTCTTCACCGGCGGGGCGACACGGACGACCTTCGCGCCGTTGCCGAGTGAGCAGGCCAGCCGCACCTTCCCGGCTCTGCAGGCGGCGGCGCCGGTCGTCGACCTGCCGTTGCCCGGGCTCGCGCTGACGGGCGACACGGCCGGGCCGGCCGGGCGGACGATGCAGCTCCACCTGACCTCGCCGCGCGGCGCCCCCAACGTCCAGCTCGGGGTGACGTCGACGGGCGGGATCAGCCGCCTGACGGTGGCGGGGCGGGGCGTCGACCTCGGCGGCACGGCCCGGACACAGCTCACGCTGCAGTACTACGGGCTGCCGGCCGAAGGGGTCGACCTGACGCTGGTCGTGGGCGGCCAGGGGCCGGTGACGGTGGCGGTCGAGGAGCGGTCGAACGGGCTGCCGAGCGTGCCGGGTATGAGCATCCAGCCGCGTCCGGCCTCGACCATGCCAGCGCCGTTCGAGAACGCGGACCCGACGATCGTGCGTGAGACGTTCAGCTTCTGAACGGCCGGGATGCCGGGGTCCGGCACGTCCCCCGGAACGCCGCGCGGATAACGACAGGCGCCCGGTAGGTGCTTCATTACTATAGGCAGCGATACGTGGGCTCCAATCGGGCCGGCGGAGCCCGGGTGTGGGGGCAGACGGAGGGTGTGGCGCAGGCCATCGTCGCGGGCAGCCTGTTCCTGATCGCCTCGCTGGGGCCGGCGTACCTGTGCTGAGGGCGGCCCAACGGCGAGCGCGCCGGGTTCGGGATCTTCTTCGCGCTGACGGGCGCGATCAACGCGGTCCCGGCGCTCATCGATCCCGGATCCTATAGGCGTACCCATGGAGACCGCGCCTGGCTCCGCTTCTACCGCGACATCATCCACGAGTGTTCGCCGACCACGCGGTGACGCTCGTACTGCCGGCGGCGGCGGCGCTGCTGCTGCTGCGCCGGTACGACGAGACGGTCCCGGCGCTCGTTGCGCGGAGCCGACAGCGCCGCGTGACTGCCTGAACCGGAGCGTCGCGTCCGATTCCACCGAGATCATCCCACTCACGAGCCACGACGCCCCCGAGGGGCATGCTCACCGTGTCGGGTCACCCCACCTGGCCATCGGGACAGTTGAACGCGAAACGTTCGCCCATTAGATTCAGAACGTGCAGAATGCACGGGACGGAACGAACGATGACGGACGAGCAGCACCAGTTCATCGAGGACTTCGGCCAGCACATGATGGGCTGGGGCCTGCCCCGCACGACCGGGCGGGTCTACGGCTACCTCCTGCTCTGCCAGGGGTCCGCCAGCCTGGACGAGATCGTGGAGGCCCTCGGTATCGCCAAGAGCGGCGCCAGCGTGGCCGCCCGCCAGCTCGTGCAGCTCGGCATGGCCCGGGCCCGCGGCGAGCGCGGCAGCCGGCGCCTGCGCTACGAGGCCCTGATCGGCGTGGACGCGATCATGACGGCCCGCACCGCGCAGACGCGCGAGCTCCTGGAGCGGCTGAGCCAGGGCGCGCGGGTGGCGCCGCCCGGGCCGCAGCGCGAGCGGCTGGCGGAGATGGTCGAGACGCTCCAGCAGTTCGTCGACGAGGCGCCGGACATCCTGCGGCAGATTCGGGACAGGAGACAGGCATGACGAGCGCGATCCGCACCAGCGGGCTGAGCAAGGACTACGGCAGCGGCCGCGGCCTCTTCGAGCTCGACCTCGAGGTCCAGCCGGGCGAGGTCTTCGGCTACCTGGGCCCCAACGGCGCGGGCAAGACGACCACGATTCGCCTGCTGATGGGCATGATCCGGCCGACCGCCGGGCGCGCCGAGGTCTTCGGGCTGGATGCCCAGGACCAGGCGGTCGAGGTCAAGCGCCTGGTGGGCTACCTGCCGGGCGAGCTGGCGCAGTTCGGTGGGCTACGCGGGCGCGAGGTCGTCAGCTACCTCGCCGGCCTGCGCGGCGGGGTCGACCCGGGGCGGGCCACGCAGCTGGCGGACCGGCTGGCGCTCGACCTCGGCCAGCGCTTCCGCGAGTACTCGCGGGGGAACAAGCAGAAGCTGGGACTCTTGCTGGCGTTCATGCACGACCCGCGCCTGCTGATCCTCGACGAGCCGACGTCGGGGCTGGACCCCCTCAACCAGCAGGAGTTCTACCGCATGGTCGACGAGGCGCGGGAGCGCGGCGCGACCATCTTCCTCTCCTCCCACGTCCTGTCCGAGGTCGAGCACGTCTGCCAGCGGATTGGCATCATCCGCGGCGGGCGCCTGGTGCAGGTCGCGCGGCTGGAGGACCTGCACCACCTGCGCTTCCACACGGTCGAGGTCGAGTTCGCCGGCCCCGTCCCGGCCGACGCGGTGCGGGCGGCGCCCGGGGTGGACGACGTGGCCGTCGACGGAGAGCGCCTGACCTGTCGCGTCCAGGGCGACTTCACACCGCTGCTCGCGGCGCTGGAGACCGCCCGGGTGGTGAACCTCGTCAGCCGCGAGCCGAACCTGGAGGAGGTCTTCCTCACTTACTATCGGGACGCGGAGCCGAGCGCGGCCGGGGTCGTGGCCGACGGAATCGACAGGGGCGCGCAATGAGGCTGCGTATGGCCCGTCTGCTGCGGATGCTGCGTATCGCGCTGCGCGCCCACCGCACCGCGCTGCTGGTCATGGGGGGCCTCAGCTTCTTTGCCACCTACCTGCAGGGTGCGGCCTTCGCCGCGGCGGCCGGCCACACCGCGGTCGAGCGCGCCGCGTTCGCCCAGGAGATCGACTCCCTGGCGTCGCAGCTCGCCTACCTCATTCCGCTGCCCGTGCGGGCGGATACCGCGGCCGGCTACACCCAGTGGCGCGGCTTCGGCGGCATGACGCTCGTGCTTCCCATCTGGGCGCTGTTGGCGGCCACCGGCGCGATCCGGAACGAGGAGGAGCGCGGGCTGCTGGAGACCTGGCTGGGGAGCGGACTGAGCCGGATCGGGCTGATCGTGGCGCGCTGCCTGGCCTTCGTCATGGTCGCCGTCGTCGTGGTCGCCATGGCGGGGCTGGGGGCGCTGGCCGGCGTTGCCGCCAGCGGCGAGTCGGTTCGCCTGGCCGGCCTGCTCGAGCTGTGCCTCGCGGTGCTCGGCCTGCTGCTGGCCTGCTACGCGATCGCGCTGCTGGCGGCCCAGCTCGTCTCAACGCGGCGCGCCGCGACCGGTCTGGGCGGCGCGGTGCTGGTCGCTCTGTTCCTGCTGGACAGCCTGGGCCGGATCAACGGGCGCTTTAGCCGTTGGGCCGTGGTTTCGCCGTTCCACCTGCGCAACATGACCACCGCCATGGCCCCCGGCGGTAGCTTCGACCTGCCGGCCACGCTGGCGCTCTTCGGCATCGCGATCGTCGTCTCCGTGCTGGCGGCGGGGGCGTTCCGCGTCCGCGATCTCGGCGGATCGCTGGTGCAGGGGCAGGCGCGTGATCGGGGCGTGGTCCACACCGTGTCGCCGAACCCGCTGCTGCGCCTGCCGGTGATCAGTGCCCTCTACGAGGAGCGCGTGGGGCTGCTCGGCTGGCTGGTCGGATCGCTGGCGCTGGCCGCGCTGATCGTCTCGCTGGCCGGCTCGATGAACGGGTTGCTGAGCAACGCAAGCTTCCAGGGCTACTTCGCCGCCGCCGGGACGAGTGACCCGACGCTGGTGCTGCTGGGAGTGTTCTGGGCAGGCATCGCCGCGCTCTTGATCGCGGTCTACGCGATCACTCAGGTCGCGCAGTGGGCCGACGAAGACAGTCAGGGGCGGCTGGAGATGATCCTGGCGCAGCCGGTGCCGCGCTGGCGGGTGGTCGTCGAACGCGCGGGCGCGCTGGCGCTATCGACCGCTCTGCTGGCGGGGGCCGGCGGGCTCGCGATCGCCGCGCTCGCCCCGGGACAGGGGGTGCACCTCGACGGCGGACGTCTGCTGCTGGCGGTCGGGCTGCTGGTGGTGCTGGCGCTAAGCTACGGGGCGCTGGGGGCGGCGGTGATCGCGCGGATGCCGCGCGTCGCGGCACCGGTGCTGGGCGCGCTGGCCGTGGTGGGCTTCTTTATGGACGAGGTCGGGCCGCTCTTCAAGTGGCCGAACTGGGCGCTCGACATCTCGATGTTTCGGCTCTACGGGGCGCCGCTGGTCTCCGGGCTGTTCGCCACGGGCCTATACGTCATGACGGCGATCGTGGTGGTCGGCTTCGGTCTGGCGCTGGTGGCGATGCGGACCCGCGAGGTGGGACGCTAGAGCGATTTGCGGAGGAATTGGCGGACCTCCGAGTCGGCTCGGGGCAGGCGGAGCACGCGGAGCAGGCGCGCGGGGCGTCCGGCACGACGTCGGCGAGGCCCATCGCGCGGGGCTAAAGCCGCCGCGCTGCAAGACGAAGCCCACTGAAGGGGCTGAGCTCCGGACCGTGGTTGCGAGCGATGCGATACACGCCGAGGCCGGTCGACCGGCCGGTCGGCATCGCGCGGGGCTAAAGCCGCCGCGCTGCAAGACGAAGCCCCCGGGCATGCTGAAGGGGCTGGAGCACGGGTGGCGCGGAGCACGGGCGGGCGGCCGTGGTACCGACGTATTGTGGCAAAGACCGTAAACCGCCGCGCTGAACGACGAAGCCCACTGAAGGGGCTGAGTTCCGGACGATGGTTGCGAGAAATGCTGTAGGCCGGCCGCCGGGCATCCCCGTCTGCTACGCTGCGTGCCGCCATCGCCGTGGGCGGTCGGAGCGAGGAGGAGCCGTGGACGGGAGCCGGGAGGCCGCTGGGTCGACGCGTGGTGAAGGCCTCTATCGCCTGGTCGAGGAGTACGCGGCGCTGGGCGACCACCGCACCGGCAGCGAGGTAGACGCGGCGACGATCGCCTGGTTCGCCGCCGAACTAGCGCGGCGGGGCGCGCGGGTCGAGCGGCGGCCGTTCGGGTTCGACCGCTACGTGGCGGACTGGTCGGTCGCCGTCGACGGCATCGCGGTGACGGCCTGTCCCCTGTTCTACGAAGCGGTCGGGACGGCGCGGAGTCGCGCGCCGTTCGTCGCCGCGGCTGCCGTGCTGGCGCGGGATCGCACGGCAGCGTCGCTCGAGCAGGCACTCGACCGGGCCCGGGAGGCCGGCGCGACGCTGGCGGTGATCGCCACGGAGAATCCGGCGGGGTACCTCCAGGTGCCGAACCGGGCGCCGCTGCCCGGTGAGGGACCGCCGACTCTGCTGGTGGCCGGCGCGCTGGCGGAGCGCCTGCGGCGCGGAGCGGTCACGGCGAGCCTCGAGGCGCGCGTGGAGCCGGGACAGAGCGAGAACGTGGAGGGGCACTTCGGCGACACCGAGGCCGCCCCGATCGTGATCGCGACCCCGCTGTCGGGCTGGTTCCGCTGCGCGGGCGAGCGCGGGACCGGCATCGCGATCGCGCTGGAGGTAGCCGAGCGGCTGGCGGGGCGCTACCCGGTGCTGGTGGTCGGCACGTCGGGCCACGAGCTCCTGCCGCACCTGGGCCTCGCCACGTATCTGGCGGGTGGGCCGCCGCCCGCGCGCTGCGTGGTGCACCTGGGTGCCAACCTGGCGACCGGCGAGCCGGGGCCGGACGGGAGCCTGGCCCTCGGCCCCGCGCGCCTGGTCAGCGCCCGTGTCGATCGCGAGGGGTTGGAGGAGCTCGTCGCGTCGCTGCAGCCGACCCGCGCCGAGCTGCAGCTCGATCCGCCGGAGTGGCGCGGAGAGGCACGGCTGTGGGCCGCGGCCGGTGACTACGCGCTGCTCTCATTCGTGGGCGCCGCCGCGGTGTTCCACACGCCGGAGGACGTCCCGTCCGTCGCGACCAGCCCGGAGCTCCTGGAGAAGGTCGCCGACGCGGTGGAGGCCGCCGTCGAGTGTGTGGCAGTGCGGTCCGGGCACTGAGCACCGACGGGGCACGCTCGGGTGCGGCGCGGGTCGGCAGCGCCGTCACGCGCTACGCCTCCTCGTCGGTGAGCGGGAGTGGCGGGCGGTGGCGGAGTGTGCGGGCAAAGAGCACGGTGGCGGGCGCGAGCGCCAGGCCGGCGGTCACGAGCGCCGCCGAGATCGAGACGGCACTGCCGATCAAGCCGAGCAGCGGTCCGCCGACGATCTGTCCCAGGGCGTCGGTCTGGCTCGCCAGCGAGAAGATGGTGGCGCGCACCCGCGGCTCGAGCCCCTGGTTGACCCAGGCGGTGAAGATCGGCTCGTGTGTGCGGCGCAGCAGCCGTACCGACCAGTAGGCGGCCATGGCCGCGACGAAGCCGCCCGCCAGGCCGAAGGCCACCACGGCGAGCACCAGCAGACCGTCGATCCAGAGGAGTGCCCGGGCCGCCCCGGTGTGGCTGTCGGCGTCCACGCGGCGCCGCGCGATCTCGGTCGCGCCGACGCTCAGCAGCATGGCGACGGCGGTGATGACGCCGAACCAGGCGACGGTCGAGATCCCGTCCAGCCGCGGCAGGCCGATGTCGATCAGGAAATGCGCCTCCCACAGACGATCGAGCGCCTCGCTCGACGCTCCGTAGATAGCGCCGATCGTGAGGATGGTGACCAGGACGGGCCGGCCGCGCAGCGCGCGCAGGCCGGCACCGCTGCGGCCGCGGATTGCCCGGAAGGGGTTGTGCGACGCGCCCTCGGTGCGCTCGAAGTGTCGCTCCGGCATGACCAGCAGCAGGGCGCCGGCGAGCAGGATATGGAGCCCGCCCCCGACGACGATCGGCAGGCTGACTCGCACGCTGGCGAGCGCCACGCTGAGGCCGATGCCGAGCAGCGCGCCGATCTGGCCGGCCTGGGCGCCGCGCAGGTAGACCCGCCCCATGTCGGCCGCGCCGACCTCGTCGGCGGCCCACGCCTGCTGCGCCCCGCTCACGAAGGTCGCGCCGATCCCCCAGACGACCTGTGCCAGCAGGATGGTGCCGAGCAGCGGCAGCGCCCCCTCGAGGACGAAGCCGAGGCCGATCAGCGCGGTGCCGAGAATGACCGAGAGCCGACGGCTGTAGATGTCGGCCACGATCCCGGTCGGCAGCTCGGTCAGGAAGGTCGTCGACTCGAGGACGGTTCCCACCAGCAGCAGCTCGAACGGGGTGAGGCGCGCGACGGTGACCAGGTAGACGCCGGTCATGGTCGCGATCGTCGCGAAGAAGAGCGACGAGGCGCCCTTTATGAGGAGGTAGACGCGGTACGGCGAGAGCTCGCGCATGCTGCTCCCATGTCGATCGACGCTGTTGGGCGTGCGATACGCGACGACCGGCGGAGGTCGCGTGCTCGCCGGCCGCGGATGCCGGCGGTCTCTTCCGAGGACCAGGCCGTACCGGCAGCAGAGCCTATCAGGCAGGGGAGCCGGCCGGCAACGCGCCCGTCGACGCATCTCCGCGGCGCCCCTGGCACCGGACATGCGAGGCTACGAGCAGACCGCTCAGCCGTTTCGGCAGTCCGGTTCCCGTCGTCTACCACGCACGGGATGTGGTGCCGGTCATGGCACGGCAGCGACCTGGCGAGGCGGCGTGACGCTGCATTGGGAAGGCACTCGAGATGAGCCTGAGCGGCAGCTCGCAACTATCCAGTCTGTCGATGCCGCCGCTCCCGGACCTCGGGAGCGGCGAGCACCACAACCACAGCGTCCAGTTCTACCAGGACGACCGCTTTCTCCTGGAGGAACTGGCGCGCTTCCTCGGCGCGGCTCTGGGCGCCGGCGACGCGGGCGTCGTCATTGCCACCGAGCCGCACCGGCGGGCGCTGGTCGAACAGCTTGGCGCGCTGGGCCTGGACGTGGATCTGGCGCTGCGCCAGGGGCGCTACGTGCCACTCGATGCCGCGGCGACACTCGCGCGCTGCCTGACCGACAACCGCCCGGACTACTCACGCTGCGCCGTCGTGCTGGGCGGGATCATCAATCGCGCGGTCGCCCACGCGACCACGCCGCAGCCGCGCGCGGCGCTGTTCGGTGAGATGGTGGCGCTGCTCTGGGCGGACGGGCAGTATGAGAACGCACTGACGCTGGAGCGCATCTGGAACGAGCTGATCGCGCGGCACCCCATTCGCGTCCACTGCGCCTACCCGATGGCGGGTTTCTCGCAGGCCGACGACGCGAGCTGGTTTGACGCGGTCTGCGCCGCGCACACGCAGGTGGTCCCGGCCGAGAGCTACCGCGCGCAGGTCGGCGAGAACGAGCGATTGCGCGCCGTCGCGCTACTCCAGCAGAAGGCGCAGGCGCTCGAGACCGAGATCGACGAGCGCAGGCGGGCGCAGGCGGAACTACGCCAGCGGAACCAGGAGTTGCGCGCAGCCGTCGCCGCGCGGGACGAGTTCCTCTCCGTGGCGGCGCACGAGCTGAAGACACCGATCACCACCTTGCGTGCCTATGCGCAACTGCTCCTCCGCGCGCGAGCGCGGGGGCACGAGACGCCCGCGCAACGGCTGGAGACCGCGCTCGCGGCAATCGAGCAGCAGACCGGGAAGCTGAGCCAGCTGGTCGAGCGGCTGCTGGACAGTGCCCAGGTCGAGGCCGGCAAGCTGCGACTCGATCCGACGGCGACGGATCTGGTCGGACTGGTGCGCGCAACGGTCGAGCGGCAGGTCGAGAGTGGCAAGCATCGCCTGATCTTCCGCGGCCCGGAGCGGCTGGAGGCGCTGGTCGACCCGCTGCGGTTCGAGCAGGTCATCGGGAACCTGGTGGACAACGCCATCAAGTTCAGCCCCGACGGCGGGACGGTGACGGTCGAGCTCGGCCGTGAGCCGGACGGGCAGATTCGCCTGGCCGTGACCGACGAGGGGATCGGTGTCCCTCTTGAGGCGCGCGAGGAGGTGTTCAACCGCTTCCACCAGGCGCACGATGGGCGACACCTGGCCGGCATGGGGCTGGGCCTCTACATCAGCCGCGAGATCGTCCAGTCGCACGGCGGGTGGGTACGGATCGAGGACCCCCCACACCCCGGCACGCGCTTTGTCGTGTCGCTGCCGGTGGCGCTGACCGCCAGGCAGCCTGACGCCGTCCCGAGCGGGTAGCAGACGTCTCGACAGGTCTGGGGCATGCGGGGCACGCGGAGCACGCGCGCGAGGATGAACCCCGCGCGCAAGGCGAAAAGTCGTCCGACGCCGGCTGAGTTCCGGGCAAGTGTTTGGAGCAATGCTGTAGATCGCGGAGGAGATGGCCCGCATTCTGGTGGTGGACGATGACCCCAACATCCGGCAGGTACTGGCGTTCGCCCTTCGCGACGAGGGCTACGCGGTCGACGAGGCGCCCGACGGTCGCACCGCGCTGGAGCGGGTGGCCCGCGAGCACCCAGACGTCATCATCCTCGACATGAAGATGCCGCGCATGGACGGTTGGGAGTTCGCCCGACGCTACCGAGAACGCCACGACCACCGCGCGGCCATCGTGGTGTTGACCGCGGCACAGGACGCGCGGCGGCGCGCGCTCGATATCGGGGCCGAGAGCTGCATTGCCAAACCCTTCGACCTCGATCTGCTGATCGAGCGGGTGGCCGGACTGGTGGCTGAGGTCGAGGGACATCGCCGGTAGCCGCGCGGGGAGGCGCGGCGCGAATCCCGGAACGAGGCGCCCCGCGCAGAAGAAAACCCGGCGGCACTTCAGCCGCCGGGTTCGCCATGGGAATCGCAAATCGGGTGTCTAGCTCGCGGCCGGCGGCACGACCTTCCAGGCGCCACTGGCGAGCCCATTGCCCTTGGTGTCACCCGGCAGCTTGTCGCCGATGAAGTAGTAGAGCGGGTGCCCGTTGTAGGTCACCTGGGACGTACCGTCCGAGCGGGTGATCGTTCCCAGCGTGCCCGGGACGCCCGACGGGAGGCTCGGGGTGGCGGCCGCCGGCAAGGCAGGCCAGTTGGCGAGGCACTGTCCCGTGCAGTTGCTGGTGTTGGCCGTATCCTTCGCGTAGGTGTAGAGCGTCATGCCCAGGCTATCGGTCAGGATCTGCCCGAGCGTAGGATCGGTCTTGACCTGGAGCGCAGCCGTGCCGCGCGCGACCGGTGAGGCCGCGGGCGAGGCGGAGCCGGCGGCGGCAGGCGTGGTCGTGGTGGCCGTGGTGGCCGCGGGCGACGCCGTTGTCGCGGTGGCGGACGCAGTCGCAGCCGACGCGGTGGTGGGAGCCGCGGCGGACGTGGCGGCGGCGGTCGTCGGCGCGGTGGTCGCGGTGGGCGAGCTGCCGGTGCTGGGGGTCGATGACCCGCAGCCGGCGAGCACCAGGACGAGCGCGCTCGCGAACACGAAGGAACCGAGTGTCGATCCGATGCTCCAGCGTCGATGCATGGTGCAAGAACCTCCTCTCCAGACAACCCATCGAAGGACCCGGCGAAGCGGCGGCGCTCACTCCTCCCGCCGACGTGGCAACGGGATGCCGTGGCGGGCATCCCGCGACGGCGGTTAGCGGTGGGAGGGAACGTAAAACGTTCCCGGGCAGTCATGCCCGTGCGAGCGCTGCTCATTGTACGCCTGCCGGACGGCGATGGATTGGAATCAGATTAGAGCGGCGTCCTGGCGAATCGTGCCGGCGCGCGCTCAAGCGGCGATCGCCGGTCAGCGCGGGGGGCCGGGAGGCCGGCGACGGACGCTATGGAACAGCCAGCGTTCGTGCCGGTGTGCCCAGGCCTCGAAGTGCTCCTCCTGGTGGTGCAGCTCCGCCAGCAGCTCGGCCCGGTGCGTCCAGGCGCCGCGTTGCCAGGCGAACAGTGCCACGCCGCCGGCCATCGCGCCGAGCCCGGCGGCGGTCTGGGCGAGCGACAGCTGGGCGGCGAGCGCGAGCCCGCCGAGCGCGGCCAGTCCGAGCAGCAGGCGCAGGCCGGGCACGTGCAGGGCAGCCGCCGGGTTGCGCCGCGCCAGACGAAGCGCCGCCAGCGCGGTGATCAGGTAGGAGATCCCGAGGAAGAAGACCGCCACGTCGATCAGGCTGCGCAGGCCCACGAAGGGCAGCAGGACGATCGCCGACCCTGCCTGAAAGACCAGCCCGACCACGGGCGTGCGGAAGCGAGGGTGGACCCGGGCGAAGGCCGACGGGAAGAGCCCGTCGCGGGCCATCGCGTAGCTCAGGCGGGCCAGGCTCAGCATGAAGACCTCGGTGACGCTGGCGATCGCGATCAGGCCGCCCAGACTCATCAGCACCGCGCCCGGGCGGGCGGGCAGGCCGAGGCCGG
>DATKRJ010000117.1:0-3475 GCA_035532355.1 Thermomicrobiaceae bacterium
GGTGTGACGCGTCTCGACCCGCGGGGTCGACAGGTGCTCGAAGTGCGTCCCGTCGAACACCACGTCGACCGGCTCGCCCTCCCGGTGCCCGCCCTTGACCACCACCCAGCGGGCACCGCGTGCCGAGATCGCGCGCGCCGCCTCCTCCATGTCGTTGATCGAGCGGATGGATCGGCCGGATAGCACTTCGGCCTCCGGGATATTGGGCGTGACGACCAGCGCCAGCGGGAGCAGGGCCACCCGCACGGCCGCTACCGCGTCCTCGCGCAGCAGCCGGTCGCCGCTCTTGGCGACCATGACCGGGTCGACCACCAGCCGGTCGATCCCATGTCGCCGCACCCCGGCGGCCACCGTCTCGACGATCGGTGCCGACGACAGCATCCCCGTCTTGGCCGCGTCCGCGCCGATGTCCACCATCACCGCGTCGAGCTGCGCCGCCACGATGTCCGTCGGGATCTCGTGGACCGCGGTCACCCCGAGCGTGTTCTGCGCCGTCACCGCGGTGATGACCGTGCTGCCATAGACGCCGAGTGCCGAGAAGGTCTTCAAGTCGGCCTGGATCCCGGCGCCGCCGCCCGAGTCCGAACCCGCTATGGTCAGCGCCTTGGCCGGCACGCCGGTGCCGCTCGTCACGGCAGATCCTCCCTCGAGCTGGACGGGAAGCGTTCTCGGACGGCGAACAAAAAGCCGCCGACCCAACGGTCCGGCGGTACGATCCTGCATGCTGGCGATCCCGGTGCCGTCCCTTCGCTGGTACTACCCAGATCAGGTTCGGAGGGTTGGTGGGACGAGCCCACACTCTCAGCGCAGCGCGCACCCCTGGCATCCGTCGACCGGAAGCATAGCACGGGGTGCTGCGCGACTCAACGCGCCGGGCGCGGGATGCTGTGGACGCGCCGATCCGCGCCACCCAATCGCCGTCGTTGGCAGCGGCCGGACGCGTTGAACCGGTCTCCGGCACGTCGACTCAGCACCTCAGCCGGCTTCGGCCGCTGTCGCCGGGACTCGACCTCGCCCGGTCGGTCGGGACCTCAGTGGTCCGCGGCCACCCCCGCGCGCCGACGCTCTGTCGCCGTGCGGTCAACCTCGCGGGTTTGCGGGTCGAGCACCACCCCATAGTCCCGCTCCGCCGCGTCGCGCGAGACGAACTCGTCGAGGACGTCGTCCGCCACCCGCGCCGGGTCGCGCGTGAGCGGCGAGAAGAAGCCGCCGCCACCCGGTAGGCGCAGTGTGAGCTCGGTGCCCGGCGGGAAGGTCCGCGCGCCCTTGGTCTCGAACCGCGTCCCGTCGCTCGCCTCGATGCTGCCGAACCCTCCCGAGCCCCCGCCCTCGTAGCCCGCGGCCGGGACGTGGGTTCGATCGAACAGCGGCGACAGCGTGAACGGGTACGGTGTCCGGACCGTGACCCGCATCACCTGGCCGCAACCGCCGCGGAACCGCCCCGGGCCGCCCGAGTCGCACAGGAGCTCGCGCTGCCGCATCACGACCGGCGACAGGCTCTCGATCACCTCGGCCGGCACGCCCGAGATGCCGCTGGGGAAGGCGGTCGCGCTGATGCCGTCCTTGGTGGGTCGCGCGCCGGTTCCTCCGGCCGAGAACCAGACGTAGGTCCACGGCGAGCCGTCGTCGTTGCGCCCCGAGAACTGACTGATCCAGATGTTGGCCGCCCCCTCCGCCATGACGCGGTCCGGCAGGGCACCGGCCAGGGCACCGAAGATGGCCCCGGGCAGGAAGTGGCCGATGATGTGTCGCCCGGCGACCGGAGCCGGCGGCTGGGCGTTGAGAATGGAGCGCGGCGGAGCGCTCACCGTGACCGGTCGGAAGCTCCCCTCGTTGTTGGGTACGTCCGGCGCCAGCGCGCACTTCAGCGCGTACGTGGTGTAGGCGTGGGTGTAGTTCAGCACGACGTTGATGCCGCGATCGCTCTCCGGACTGCTGCCGGTCCAGTCGACGTGCATCGCGTCGCCGTGCTTGTCGACCGTCACGACCAGCTTGACCGGGTGGTCGTAGCCGTCCGAATAGACCTCGTGGGTGTAGAGCCCGTCCGGCACGCGGCTGATGGCGTCGCGCATGGCTCGCTCGGAGCGCGCGATGATCTCGTCGGCCAGCGGATCGACCGTCTCCAGCCCGAACTCCGTCATGAACTCGAGCAGTCGCCGACCACCGACGTCGTTGGCGGCGACCTGCGCGTGGATGTCGCCCAGCACCGGCTCGGGCGTGCGCACGTTCGCCGCGATGATCTTGACCAGCTCCGCGTTCTCGACCCCGGCCGCGTAGAGCTTGGTGACCGGCACGAACAGCCCCTCCTCGAAGACGGAGCGCGCGTCGGTGCCGAATCCTATGCCGCCGATGTCGAGCACGTGGCAGGTGTTGCCGAAGAAGCCCACCAGGCGACCAGCCTGAAAGACCGGCGTGATCACCGTGAAGTCGTGCAGGTGGCCCGAGGTCTTCTGCGGGTCGTTGGTGATCAGGACGTCGCCCGGAACCAACGTCTCCGCCGGGTAGACGGCCAGGAAGTGGCGCATGCAGGTCGCCATGGAGTTGATGTGCCCGGGCGTGCCGGTCACGGCCTGGGCGATCATGTTGCCGCGCGTGTCGAACACGCCGGCGGAGAGATCCTCGGACTCGCGCACGATGGTCGTGAACGAGGTCCGGATCAGCGCCGCGGCCTGCTCGTTGACCACGGCGATCAGCCGGTTCCACAACACCTCGAGGGTGATCGGATCGAGCACCGTCCTGGTCTCCACCGCACGCTCCTCGCTCAGCTCGGCCACCGCGCGACGGACACGATACACGAACGCCGGTTTCGTCGCCACGGGCCCGCGCGGTGCGCGCAGCCGCCACGCGCTCTCGTGACACAGTGACGAGCCCCGCGGCCAGTTGGCCGTGGGGCTCGCTCGGGATCTCGCTACCGAAGAGGGTCGACTACGCCCGCAGGGCGGCCGGATCGTGCGCGTGCACGTTCCTGGCGAACGTCAGCAGGTAGCCGTCGGTGTCTTTCAGGGTGAAGGTCCGGTCGCCCCAGTATCGGTTCGCGATCTCTTCGACGACCCGGGCGCCCCGGTCCCGGACGTGCTCGTAGAGCACGTCGATGTCCTCGTCGTTGTCGACGATGTAGAGGACGAGCCCGGCGCCGAGCAGCGAGCGCGCCGCGTCCGACACCTCGTTCGCGCTCCCCAGCATCAGCTGCACGCCGTTCCGGTCGAGCTCCGCGTGCATCGTCCTGCCGGTGGCATCCGTCATGGTGAAGCCCACTGTGAAGCCCAGCACGTCCTGGTAGAAGTCCAGGGACGCGTCGACGTCCCCCACATGGAGCATCGGCTGAAGGGTCGCCATCGCCATACCTTTCCCGGCGGCGCACGCGCTCAGCAACGCGCTACCCCGCGAGGCCCTGTGCCGCAGGGTCGCCGTCGTGCGCCGGTTTCTGAGGACGCTGACGATGATCGATCATCTGTTCTAATTATACGTACACCCG
>DATKRJ010000118.1:0-13713 GCA_035532355.1 Thermomicrobiaceae bacterium
GCGCCGTGCAGGATCAGCAGCGGGGGAACGTCCGCGTTCGGAGAGCCGTGGATCTCGTAGTACATGCTGAGGCCGTTGACCGGGGCGTATCCGGTCCGAGGGGCGGTGATGGCCATGTCGGCTCCTTCCAGAGGTGGGGTCGCGGAGAGCCCCCGTGGGGTGAGTAAGCGCCGGCGAGCGCGGCGTGGCATGGCGGTCGGTGCTCCTGTCGGGTGCCGCCCCGCGAAGCCGACCGCGTCATCCCTACCCTACGCGTCTCGGCGTCCAGGGCACGCAACACCGCGGTGACCGGCGTTGCAGAGTCGTGTCAGATCCGTCAATCGCCACTCGGGTTTGCCGGCACCCTGGTCTTCCTCGACGGCCCCCAACGCGTCTCCCTCGATGCGTGGATCCCGAGCCTCGACCCGCAAACGCGCCGCGTGACTCGGGCCGTCCTCGCGCAGATTCGCGCCCACGGCGCCACGCTCTTCGCAATGCTCACGTGACCCAGCGGGGCACCTGACCGATTGATACGGTTCTGACCCACTGGTCGCGGTACTTTCGTCGCGTCTGTCACGGCGTCTCGCGTACGGTGCTGCTAACGGCAATCGACCTCACTTCTCCGTGCCCGCGAGGTCGTCTCGCCGCAGAAGAGGGAGGACCCATGGCCGCGGCTCCGGCTGTCAAGCACGACACGTCCCCACCGAGCGTGATGATGATGGGCTACAACGGTGCGAACAACACCGGCGCCGAGGCGCTGCTACTGGCCGACATCGAGGACGTGCGCGCCGTGCTGGGCCCCGAGGCGCTCATCACGGTTCCCACGCTCAACCCCGTCAACCTGCGCCGCTACCTGCGCGAGGGACCCTACCTGCGGATCGCGCCGTTCCCATCGATCTATTTCCGAGCACTACGGCGGCTCGTGCGCCAGCACGACCTGATCATGCTCGTCGAGGGCAGCAGCTACATGGACACCTGGACGTCCGCGCTGCTGTGGGCCTACCTCTGGGTGACGCGCTGCGCCGATGGCGCAGACAGGCCGTGCCTGGCCTACGCGGTCGACGCCGGCACACTCAACGCCGTCGACCGAGTGCTGGTCCGGCGCTATGCCAGCAAGACGGGCCTGATCGTCGTGCGGGCCGAGGAGGCTGCCGAGCGCCTGCGTGCCTGGGGCGTCACCGCGCCGATCGAGAGCACCGCCGACAACGCCTTCACGTTTCATCCGGACGCAGCTGACGAGGGACTGCTCCGGCGGCTCTGGCCCGAGGCGAGCGGCGAGATCGCGGGCGTGTGCCCGGTCAACTTCTACCTCTGGCCCGTGGTCATGCGGCCGTGGGGGCGCCGGGAGGACTGCTACCGCTGGCCCTACTACTTCTCGCACTCCGCCGAGCGCACCTGCTCGACCGAAGCGCTCGTCGTGCAGTACGCCGCCCTCGCCGATTGCCTGGTCGCCCAGCAGGGCATGTCGGTCGCGCTGATCTGCATGGAGCAGCTCGATGAACCGCTGGCGCTCCAGGTACGCGAGCACATGGCGCGCGCTGATGCGGCCCGCGTGTTCTCCGCGCGCGAGTACAACGCGTCCCAGATGACCTCGCTCCTGCGCGGCCTCGATCTGCTGCTGACCTCGCGGTATCACGCCGCGGTGCTCTCGCTGGCCGCTCAGGTGCCGCAGATCGCCGTCGGCCACGACCTCCGTCTGAAGACGCTCTATGAGGAGCTCGGGCTGGCCGAGGGCTTCTTCGTCGACCCGCACGACGCCGACCTGTGCGCCACCGTGCTCGAGCGGGTCGAGCACGTGCTCGAGGACCCGCGGCCGATCAAGGAGGCGCTGTCGCGCGGCTACGACGACCACCTCCAGCGCGCGCGCCACAACCGCGACCTGCTGCGGGCCTTTGTCGCCGACCATGGTTGGGAGGTCGTCGGATGAGCGCCACCGTGATG
The DNA here is from genome assembly GCA_035532355.1 of Thermomicrobiaceae bacterium. Lineage (GTDB taxonomy): Bacteria > Chloroflexota > Chloroflexia > Thermomicrobiales > Thermomicrobiaceae > DASSZN01. The sequence goes on from DATKRJ010000118.1 coordinate 1,921, forward strand.
CTCACCGGTGCGACCGGCTTCGTCGGCACCCAGATCGCCAGGCAGCTCATCCAGACGACCGATGTCCACGTCCTGGTCCTCGTCCGAGCCGCCGACGGTGACGCGGCCGCGAGCCGGCTGGCACGTGCCTGGTGGGACTGGCCGGACTTGACCGCGGCCATCGGGACGCGGATCGAGCCGCTGGCCGGGGACGTGACGCTGCCCGGCCTCGGTCTGGCGCCCGACGACGACCGTCTGCGCGCCGTCACCCACATCATCCACACGGCAGCAGACCTGCGTGTCAGCGCGGGGATCGCCGAGCTGCGGCGAACGAACGTCGAGGGCACGGCCAACGTGCTGGCGCTAGCGTCGGCACTCCATGCCGACCACGGGCTGGCCCGGCTGTCGCACGTCTCGACGGCCTACGTCTGCGGCCGGCGCGCGGGGCGCGTGCCGGAGCAGGAACTGACCGACGAGTACGGATTCGCGAGCGCCTACGAGCAGAGCAAGTATGAGGGCGAGCGGCTCGTCCAGGCCGCCGCGCGAGAGCTGCCGGTCTCCATCTTCCGACCGGGGATGATCGTCGGTGACTCGCGCACGGGCTACGTCAGGACTTTCAACACTATCTACCCGCCGCTGCGGCTATATCTCGCCGGGAAGCTGCGCCTCATTCCGGCCCGGTCCGACCAGCGGATCAACGTTGTCCCCGTCGACTACGTGGTGGACGCGGTCGTCCGGCTCACGCTCGATCCGCGCGCCGCGGGCATGACGTTTCATCTGACGACCCCGGACCAGTCGCTGCCGACGGTGGCGGAACTGGTGGACGCGACCCGTGAGTGGGCCGCGATGCACCTCGGAGTCTCCCTGCCGCGGCCGTGGTTTGTGCCGCTGCCGTCGGGAGCGCTGCGTGCCGTGGCCGGCCGTGCGCCGGGCACCCTGGCGACGCTCAGCGTCCTGCTGCCCTATTTCGACACTCGCGGCCAGTTTCAGCGCGACAACACTGACCGGCTGCTGGGTCCGTACCATCCGGAGTGGCGCACGCTGGTGCCGGCGCTGCTGGGCTATGCGGCGTCGCAGAGCTTCCTACATCGATCGGACCGCACGGTCCACGAGCAGGCCCTCTTCCGCCTGCAAAGCGAGCACCGGCCGGTGACCTACCACGACATCGTCGAAGGCCGGGTGCTGACCCGGCCCGGTCCGGAGGTGCGTCGCGATATGCTCGCTGCGGCTCGCGCCCTGCGGCGCATGGGTGTCCGGGCCGGAGACCGGGTGGCGGTCGTCGGTTTGAACGGCACCCGCTATCTGACCCTGGATGTCGCGATCGGGCTGGTCGGCGCGGTGAGCGTGCCGCTCTACTACACCAGCCCGCCGGCCGACATCGACGCCGTCCTCGCCGCCAGCGGGGCACGCCTGTTGCTGGTCGGCGCGCCGGGCCTGCTCGCGCGGTTGGGGGAGCTGTCGGCGACGATCCCGGTCGTCTCGTTCTGCCGCCAGCTGCCGCCCGCCGGCCTCGCCCGCCCGGTGCTTTCCTGGGACGCGTTTCTCGCATCGGGCGAGCTCGGCGGAGCGGCGGTCGAGGAGGCACCGATCGTGCCCGACGATCTCGCGACGCTGCGCTACACGTCGGGGACGACCGGGCCGCCGAAGGGCGTCGTCTTTACCCACCGGCAGCTGCGCTGGATGGCGGAGACCCTCGCCGGGCTGATCCCGTGGCGGGCGAGGCACGCGCCGGCAACGTACCTCTCGTTTCTGCCGCTGAACCACGTCGTCGAGGGGATCCTCGGCACCTATGGACCCTACTACCTGCCGGCCCCGGTCGACATCGTCTTCCTGGAAGACATCCGGGACCTGCCGCGGGCACTGCCCCAGGTGCGGCCGACCGTCTTCTTCTCCGTGCCGCGCGTCTACGAGAAGGTCTGGGACAACCTGCAGGCGAACCCACTCGGGCGGCGCTATCTGACCTGGCCGGGGCGACGCGGCAAGCGGCTGCTCGGTGCGCTGCTGCGGCGGCAAGTGCTGCGGCGCGCGGGGTTCGATCGCGCCGTGTGGCTCATCGCGGGGTCCGCGCCGGTCGATGAGGGACTGCTACGCGGGCTGCGGGAGCTCGGCATCGAGGTCCACGACGCCTACGGGTTGACCGAGGCGCCGCTGGTGACGATCAACCGGCTCGGCGCGAACCGGCTCGGTACCGTCGGCCAGCCGCTGCCGGAGACCGAGCTGCGCGTCGCCGAGGACGGCGAGATTCTGGTCCGCGGGCCACAGGTGACATCCGGCTATAGCGACCCCGATCTTGCGTCGCCGCTGTGCGACGGCTGGCTGCTGACCGGCGACCTCGGTCACCTGACGGCCGATGGGAGTCTCGCGATCGACGGCCGCAAGAAGGACCTGCTCGCTACCTCCTACGGCAAGAAGATCCAGGCAGCGAAGGTCGAGGCCCGGCTGCGCAAGATCCCGGGCGTCGCCGAGGCGATGCTGGTCGGCGAGGGGCGCCCGTACTGCACGGCGCTCCTCTGGCTGGACGACGGCAACCGGGAGGAGGTCGACCGCTCGATCGTGACGGCCAACCGTGACCTGTCGCATCCCGAGCAGGTCAAGCGTTGGGCGCTGCTGCCCAACGACCTGTCGATCGAGGGCGGCGAACTGACCGCCAACCTGAAGCTCCGACGTCACGTCGTGGAACGGCGCCACGCCGCGCTGCTGGAGGCGCTGTACGACGGACCGGCCGTCCCCGGGGAGGACGTGCACATCGGCGGCGCGCCGCGAGAGGAACCGGTGCCGGCGTGAACCTGCTCCTGCGAGCGCTTCAGCTCTACACGCCGGAGTACCTCAGGCGGCGCCGACTCGCCGAGCTGGCGGCGGTGACGGCCGGCGCGTTCGGCTGCCCCGCTCCGGACTTCGGCGGCCTGAGCGGTGACGAGCGCCTGCGCCGCTATGCGGAGTTCACCCGAGCTGGGGTCGACGAGATGATCGCCGGCGGGCAGGATCTCCGTCTGATCCACGACCGGCTGTACGCGGGCGCGTTCCGGATCGGAAACGAGCTGCGCCGCCAACTGCGGGTCATGACGATGGCCGACGTGATGGCGGCTGCCCGCGTGCTCTACCGCGGCCTGGGCATCGACTTTCGCGGCACCCCGTCTGGCGACGTGCTGATCGCCCGCTGCTACTTCAGCGATGTCTACTCCAGCGACGTCTGCCGCGTCATTGCCGCACTCGACGACGGGTTCCTGGCCGGCCTGGCCGGTGGCGGGCGCCTGATCTTCCTGCAGCGCATCACCGAGGGCTACGACCACTGCCGGGCCTGCTTCACCTGCCCCGAGAGAGCGGAGCGTGCCACATGAAGACGGCGATCGTCGTCGGCTCCGGGGCCGGCGGCGCGACCGCGGCCAGGGAGCTCCAGGGCGCTTTCGCCGTCACCGTGCTCGAAGCGGGCGGCGAGTTCCACCGCTTGACGCCGAAGCTCAGCACGCTCGAGACCCTCCGGAAGACGGGCGTGTTGATCGACGAGCGCGAGATCCCGCTCATATTCCCCCACTTCCGCGTGCGGAAGACCGGAGACGGGATGGTCCTCCTCCACGGGCGCGGGCTGGGCGGCACGACGAACATCTGCACGGGGAATGGCCTGCGGATGGACCGGGACCTGCGCGCCCTGGGGATCGACCTGAACCGGGAGTTCGACGAGATCTACCGGGAGATCCCGATCTCGACGGCCCATCAAGCGGGCTGGCACCAGACGACGCGGCGCCTGTTCGAGATCTGCCAGGAGATGGGCCTCGATCCGTGGGCGACGCCGAAGATGGGCGATTACGAGCGCTGCGCGCACTGCGGTCGCTGCGTCCTGGGCTGCCCGCACGGGGTCAAATGGGACAGCCGGACGTTCCTGCAGGCGGCGGTGGCCGCGGGGGCGAGGGTCGAGACGGGCTGCCGGGTCGAGCGGATCGTCTTCGAGCACGGCCGGGCAACCGGCGTTCAGGCGCGTCGCGGGCTGCGCAGTGTCTTCTATCCGGCCGACCTGATCGTGCTCGCGGCAGGCGGCTTCGCCACCCCGGCGATCCTCGACGCCTCCGGGATACCCTGCGAGCGGCGGCTCTTCGTCGATCCGGTCCTCTGGGTGGCCGGGCGCGCCGAGGGTAGCGGGCAGTGCTACGAGGTCGAGATGCCCTTCGTCGCGCAGCGGGAGCACTTCATCGTGTCGCCTTACTTCGACCTGCTCACGTTCTTCTTCAACCGGGCGGCCCGCTATCCGGCGGTCGACACGGTCGGGCTGATGATCAAGCTCGCCGACAGCGACCAGGGTAGCGTCACCGCTCGCGGGGTGACGAAGACGCTGCGCGACGTCGACCACGAGCGGCTCCGCGAGGGCGTCGAGGTATGTGAGGAGGTCCTGCGCCGCTTTGGCGTCGAGGAGGGGAGCGTCTTCCTGGGGACGCTCAATGGGGGACACCCAGGCGGCTCGCTCCCGCTGACCAGGCGCGAGGCGGCGACCATGCACGATGCCCGGCTGCCGGACAACGTCTACGTCGCCGACGCCACGCTCATCCCGCGGGCGCTCGGCAATCCGCCGATCCTCACGATCGTTGCCCTGGCCAAGCGTGTCAGCCGCTGCTGCATCGACGCCTGGTCGGACACCCGCGCTCCGGCACTAGCCGCCTCGTGAAGTGCCCGGCCCCGCATCGCGCGGCTCGGGTACGGGCCGCATCCCTGGTTCGGAGGTGTCCAGATGAGCGGAGTTGTCGAGACCCGGTATGGTACGGTGCGTGGGAGAGTCGCCGACGGTATCGCCACCTTCAAGGGCATTCCCTACGCCGCGCCGCCGTTCGGCGCCAACCGGCTGCGACCCCCACAGCCCGTCGAGCCCTGGAGCGGTGTGCGGGATGCGCTTGCCTTCGGGCCAAAGGCGCCCCAGCTGCCGTATCCCCCGCCCTGGGACGCGCTCCTCCCGGAGCTCGTCGCCGTGGGTGAGGATTGCCTGACCCTCAACGTCTGGTCGCCCGACCCTGGGTCGGCGGGGCTGCCGGTGATGGTCTGGATCCCCGGCGGGCAGTTCGAGCACGGCACGGCCGCGATGGCCACCTATGACGGCAGCCGGTTCGCCCGCGACGGCATCGTCTGCGTGACCATCAACTACCGCGTCGCGGTCGACGGGTTCCTCTCCCTGGGCGACGGGATCGCCAACTGCGGCCTGCTCGACCAGGTCGCCGCGCTCGAGTGGGTGCAGCAGAACATCGCGGCCTTCGGTGGTGATCCCGGCAACGTCACCGTCTTCGGCGAGTCGGCGGGCGCGATGAGCGTCGGTATGCTGCTCGCCATGCCCCGCGCCGAGGGGCTCTTCCGGCGCGCCATCGCCGAGAGTGGGGGTGCCCAGCACGTCATCTCGGCCCCGACCGCGCAGCGGGTCGGCCGCCGCCTCGCCGGGCAGCTGGGCGTGGAGGCGACCCGCGAGGCGATCGCGGGCGTGTCCATCGACCGTCTGCTTCAGGGCCTGGCGGAGCTGACGGCCGACCTCATGGCGCATCCCGACCCTGAGCGGTGGGGCCCTGAGGTGGCGGTCAGCCTGGCGCCCTGGCAGCCGGTGATCGACGGCGACGTCATCCCCGCGCGTCCGCTCGACCGCATCGTCGCCGGAGCCGGCGCGGAGATCGACCTCATGGTCGGCTCGAACCGTGACGAGTACAACTTCTTCCTGGTGCCCGGCGACGCGATCGACCAGATCCCTCCCGAGGCCCTGGCCGGAGTCGTCATGGCCCACGGTCTCCCCATGGAGGCGGCGCTGGCCACCTACCGCGCGGCCCGACCGCGTTCCGGCCCCGGCGAGCTGCTCTCGGCCATCCAGGGCGACTGGTACTTCCGGATCCCCGCGCTCCGCCTGGCCGAGGCCCACGCGGCGAGCCCCGCGGCCACCTACATGTACGAGTTCGCCTGGCGCTCGCCGGCCTTCGACGGACGCCTCGGCGCGTGCCACGGGCTCGAGATTCCGTTTGTCTTCGACGTACTCAGCCCCGAAGGTGAGCCGCTGCTGGGGGCCAATCCGCCGCAGCAACTCGCCGACATGATGCATGCCGCCTGGGTGTCGTTTGCGGCTACTGGGGAATGCCCCTGGCCGACGTACGACCTCCGCCGCCGGGCCACCATGCGCTTCGATGCGACGTCGGGGGTCGTGGACGATCCGCTTTCCGCTGAGCGAACATTATGGGCAGGCGTGCGCTAGCGCTCGAAGCCGCCCGGGCAGCGTCGATCGGACAGGTCGCGATCAGGCGACGTGCCGGACCGTGAGGCGGGTCCAGGGCCAGGGGCACACGTCGGGTCCCTCTGGCAATCAAACGGTCCGATCCACGCTACCCCCGCGGCGCGAAGCGGTACTCCTGGACGACGCAGACCGGCTCGTAGCCGACGCGCTCGTAGGCGCGGATCGCGGCGGTGTTGGTCACCGCGGTGAAGAGGAAGCACCAGCGTCGCCCGCCGTCGAGCAGCAGCCGGCTCAGCGCCGCGACGCAGGCGCCCGCGTAGCCGCGGCCGCGATGCTCGGGGGGCGTGTAGACCGGGCCGATGCGCATCCCGTTGGGCGTCGGCCCGGCGTGGCCCGCGAGCGATACCAGCGCGCCGCCGTCCTCCCAGAGGTAGAGCCCGCCGCCGGGTCCGGTCAGGCGCGCGTCGACGATCTCGGCCGCCTCCGGGTCGTCGCCACCCGCCTCGGCGCTGAAGGCCGCCACCCAGCGCACCAGGAGGTCGCGATCGGCCACGGTCGCCCGCCGCAGCGCGCCCGGCACGCCGTCGACCGGCCGGACGCGCTCGACCCGGTAGATGCGCTGCGTCATGCCGGCCCGGGCGACGCTCCCGGTCTCGGCGGCCCAGGCGTCGGCGAACGCGTGGCTCGCCTCGGCCGGTCCGAGCAGACCGGGGACGGGCCACCCCTCATCGTGGAGGTCACGAGCGACCAGGGCCGGCGCCTCGGGCGCGGCGGTGAGCGAGACGACCAGGTTGCGCGGCGGCGTCATCAGCGCGACGGCGACCACCTCCGGGCCGGACAGGACCGTCGCCAGGTACGGCTCCGGCGCCCCGCCCGTTCCCGCCTGCAGGCCGGCGACGATGCCGAGCAGCAGGTGGTGATGGGCCTCGTGGCGCAGCAGGAAGCCCTGCGCCTCGATCGCGAACGCGCCCACGTTGGCGTAGCGCCGCAGCCGCACCCGTGCCTCCCATGGCGCTGAACCGGGACCCGCGACACTATCGTAGCAGCTATCGGCGCCGTTGCCGGAACGTCGCCGGGGTGCGTATAGTGCGTCCGGCGGTCGTCGTCATAACGAGCCCGCGGAGGGGGCAGGAACGGTGGCACGCGCCCGGCTGCTGGCTCTCGTCGCCCTGGTCCTCGCGGCCTCGCTGGGGTGCCGCGTCCCTGGCAGTATCGGCGTCACGGCTCCGACGGCCAGCGCCTCCCCGACGGCGGCCGCGGCAGTGGCAAGCACCGCTCTCACGGTGACGCCGAGCCCCACCCTCGCGCCCACGGCCACCGAGACGCCGACGCCGGCCCCCACCGCCACCCCGATCGCGACGCCCACACCCGCGCCGACGCCGACCGCGACGCCCAACCCGGACACCGAGCCGGTTGCCTGGTACATCGACAGCCTGCGCACCCGCGCCTACAACGGCTGCTGCCTCGAGCGCACGAGCGTCTACGAGCACGGCGCGAGCTACACGGCCTGGCTAGTCGCCTATCGGAGCGAGGGGTTGCGCATCACCGGCCTGATGGCCGTGCCGAACGGCAGCGGCCCCTTCCCGGCGGTGATCGTCAACCACGGCCACTTCGCGTTCAACGACTACGGGCCCGGCTGGGACACCATCCGCGAGGTGCGCTACCTGGCGAGCCACGGCTACGTCGCGGTCGCGCCCGACTACCGCAACTACGCCGGCTCGGACCAGGGCGACTACACCTTCGTCCCCGGCTACGTCTACGACGTGCGCAACCTGATCCTGGCGCTGCAGCAGCTGCCGGAGGTGCGGGGCGACCGCATCGGCATGCTGGGGCACAGCATGGGTGCCGGCATCACGCTGCAGGAGATCGTCAGCGGGGCCGACGTCCAGGTCGCCGCGCTGTTCGGCACGGTGAGCGCCGACGAGGCGCAGTACTTCGACGCGCGGGTCCACCTCTGGTCCGCCACCGGCCAGCCGGACGCCAACACGGCCGCCTTCTTCCAGAAGTACGGCACGCCCGCGCAGAGCCCGGGGGTCTACGCGAAGATGTCGCCCGCGAACTACTTTGCGAACGTGCAGATCCCGGTCATCATCCACCATGGCACGGCCGACACCACCACGCCGCTGCAGTGGGCGAAAGACGTCGACGCCGGCCTGCGCGCGGCCGGCAAGTCGGTGCAGTTCTACGTCTACCCGGGCGCGGGCCACTCGTTCAACGGCGCCGACTGGGACCTGGCGATGGCGCGCACGCTGGCGCTCTTCGACTCGGTGCTGAAGAAGTAGGGCGCACCGGGCGCGGGGGTCCGGCTTGACAGGTCGAGCGGCCGACCGTACCGTCGCCCCGCGGGCGGCGACGGGCGGCGGCGAGAGGGGCGGGGCTCTGGCAGCGGCGGCGACGGAGGCGGGCACGGCCCTGCGGCACAAGCGGGCCACGGTGGCGCTGCTGGCCGCCATGCTGATCGTGCACAACGCCCAGCGGATGGGCGTCGTCACGGTGTTCGACCCGCTGCGGGCACGCTACGGCACCGACTACGGCGGCGTCGGCACCCTCTTCTCGGCCTACGTCTTCGGCTACGCCCTGTTCCAGTCGGTCGTCGGCCTGTTCGGCGACCGCTTCAACGCCAAGTGGCTGCTCCTCTCCGGGCTGGCGCTGAGCGCGGCCTTCTCCGTCGTCTTCGCCGGCACGCACTCCTACGCGGTCGCGCTGGTCTCCCGCTTCCTGCTGGGAGCCACCGGCGCCCTGCTCTACACGCCGGCCTTCAAGATGGGCATTACCCTCTTCGCGCCACAGGAGCGCGGGCGGGTGCTCGGCATCCTCCAGGCCGGTGCCGGCATCGGCAGCAGCGGGGCGATGATCGCGGTGCCCTTCTTCGCCGGGCTGCTGGGCCTGACCGGCGGATTCCTGACTCTGCCCGTGGTCGCCATCGCCGTGCTGGCGCTGGCGTTCGCGGTCCTGCCCGACGCACCCGCGCTGCCGGCCCCGAGCCGGGCGGAGGGCGACATCGGTGTGACCCGGAGGCCCGACTTCTGGCAGCTGCTGGCGATCAGCCTGATCGGGATGCTGGCCGCCTACGGCCTGCTAACCTGGCTGCCGACCTTCCTGACCCACACGTTCAACTACTCGACGGTCAAGGCCGGCACCTTCTCCTCGGTCTCCAACATCGCGCTGCTGATCGCCGCGCCCGTGGTGGGAATGGCCGCCGACCTGCCGCGCGGCCGGGCCGGCGTCGTGGTCGGCGGATCGGTGCTGGCGGCGATCTCGTTCGCCCTGATGATCGTCAGCGGCAACGTCGCGCTGGTGCTGGGGGTGGCGGTGCTGATCGGGATCAGCCTCTCGGCGACCACCGCGCCGATGATGCTCTTCGCCGGGGAGCGCTTCGACCGGCGGCAGACCGCGCGGGTGGTCGGCCTCATGTCGATGGCGGCGCAGCTTGGCGCGACCCTGGCCGGCACCGTGTTCGGCGTCGTGCTGGCGCGCGGCGGCAGCTTCCGCATGATCTGGGTCGCCTGCGCCGTATTGGCGCTGATCCGACTGGCCGTGCTGGCCAACCTGGTGTGGCGAGATCGCGCGGCGCGCATCGCCAGCGGCCGCGTGGCGCGCGCCGCCTGAGGCGAAGGCGCGGCCGGCCGTAGCCGGCGGGCCCAGCCAGCCCTCCCGCATAGGGGTATCGAGCTCGTCCCCATGGCCCATTTCGGACTGCTTGCGGGTGCCGGGTGAATCTGGTACGCATCGGGGCGGAGCGGGCGCAGGAGCCGGGGAGGCGCGGCGCGAGGGCCGCCGGAGGGCTGGAGGGAGCCAATGAGCGGGAGCATGCAGAGCATGCGCGCGGCGGTCGACGTCGCCATCGTCGGTGGCGGGATCATCGGCTGCACCATCGCCTACGAACTGGCCCGCAAGGGCATCTCGGCGGCCGTGATCGAGCGGGGGGAGGTCGGCGGCGAGGCCTCCTGGGCCTCGGCCGGCATCATCTCGCCCCCCTCGCACGCCGCCCCGCCGCTGCGGCTCGAGCTCGGCCGGCGCAGCCTGGCCGGCTACCCCTGGCTGATCGCCACCGTCCAGGAGGAGACCGGCGTCGACGTCGGCTATCGCCACTGGGGCGAGCTGCTGATCGCCCGCGACGAGGCGGACGTCCCCCGGCTGCGCGAACTGCTGGCCTGGCAGGAGGCGAACGGCTTCGACAGCGAGTGGGTCGATGCCGGCGCCCTCCACGACCTCGAGCCGGCCCTGCCGGCCGGGCTGGCCGGGGCCGTCCTGGCCAACGATGCCGGCGCGGTGGTCGTCAACCGGCTGACCCGCGCCCTGGCCCGCGCCGCGGCCGCGCGGGGTGTCGCGGTCATGGAGCACACCCCGGCGGTCGGGCTGGCCACCGACGGTGACCGGACGACCGGCGTGCGTCTGGCCGACGGCGCGCTCCTGCCGGCCGGTCAGATCCTTCTGGCGGCCGGCGCCTGGACGGCGCGCTTCGGCCTGGAGATGGCCCGGCCGCTGCCGACGCTGCCGGTCAAGGGGCAGATGATGGCCATCGCGGACGCGCCGGTCATGCCCCACCACGTCATCGGTGGGGCCGGCGGCTACCTGGTGCCGCGCACCGACGGGTCGGTCGCGGTCGGCGCGACCGAGGAGCGGGTCGGCTTCGACAAGCGGGTCACCCCGGCCGGGCTGCGCGAGCTGATCGGACTGGTCGAGGCGCTCGGCCCGGTCCTGCTGGCGGGCACCGTGACCGCGACCTGGGCGGGGCTGCGGCCGGGCACGGTCGACCGCGAGCCGATCCTCGGGCTCGTGCCGGGCTACCGGAATCTGTGGGTGGCGACCGGCCACTTCCGGCAGGGCGTGCAGCTGGCCATCGGCACGGCCGAGCTGATGGTCGACTCGCTGCAGGCGGGCCGGCCGGACCCACTGCTGGCGGCGGCCAGCCCGGCGCGCTTCGCGCCCGGGTCGTAGTCGAGCACGTCGACGAGGAGGGCGAGCCGATGAGCGGTCGACCGACGACCCCCGAGGTGCGGCTGGAGCGTCTGACCGGCGCGGCCATCGCCGCCGGAGGGTTCGACAAGGCGATCCTGCCGATAGGCGCCACCGAGTACCACGGACCGCACCTGCCCTACGGCACCGACACCTTCACCGCCGAGACCTTCGCCGAGGCCATCGCTCGCGAGCTCGGCGGCACGCTGGTCCTGCCCGCGCTCGACTACGGTGTCAGCCACCACCACCTCCACTGGAGCTGGACGCTGTCGCTGCGGCCGGACACGCTGGCGCTGGTGGTCCACGACGTCGGCGAGTCGCTGCTGCGCCACGGCGTGCGCAAGTTGCTGGTCGTGACGGCCCACGACGCCGACCCGCCGGCCGCGGAGATGGCGGCGCGCATGCTCTCCCAGGATCACGACATGACGGTCGCGATCCTCGGCGGCTGGCAGGGGATGGCCCGGCGGCGGCTGGCCGGCCAGCGCGACATCGACGAGGACCACGCCGGGCAGTCCGAGATGTCGATGGTGCTCTACGCCGCGCCCGAGACGGCCCGACTCGACCTGGCGACGCACCAGCCGAACCAGTTCATGGACTACCCGGTCGACGTCATCGGCGGCTTTGAGGGGACGGTGCCGCTGGGCTACTCCGGCAACGCGGCGGCCGGCAGC
>DATKRJ010000119.1:0-8340 GCA_035532355.1 Thermomicrobiaceae bacterium
CGGTCGCCGGAGGTCGTCTCCGTCGTTCGGCCCATCTCGGACAGGGCGAGATCCGGCACCGGTCCCGAGGCGACCACTCGCCAGTTGACGGCCTCGATCGGGTTGCCGGGCGCCGTCCGCTCGTAGAGCCCACGGTAGACCTGCTCGAACGCCGACGTCAGCGCGCACAGGGCGTCGGTGCCGAGCGGTCCGCCCGCTACCGGCACGCTGACCTCATGCCCCTGGCCCACGTAGCGCAGGTCGGCGCTCCGCACCATATCGATCTGATCCGTCGGCACGCCGGCCCGCTCGAGCAGCTCTCGCCCCTCCTTCTCCATCTCCTCGTAGAGGCGGGCGATCTCGTCCCAGTCGAGGTCCGCGAGGCGCGCGTGGAGGCTGCGCACGAAGTCGAAGGCCAGGGGCGCAACCAGGAAGCCCAGCGCTGAGGCGACCCCAGCGCCGAACGGCACTATCAGCTGCGGCGAGTGCAGGATCTGCGCGACCCGGTAGGCGTGCACCGGACCGGCCCCACCGAAGGCAAACAGCGGATAGCGGCGCGGGTCCTTGCCGCGCTCGACCGCGTGTACGCGGGCCGCGTTGGCCATGTTCTCGTTGACGACCTGATGGATGCCCCAGGCCGCGTCGATGGGGTCGAGCCTCAATGGCCGGCCGACCCGCTCCGCGATCGCCTCCCGTGCCGCGGCCAGGTCCAGCGTCATCCGGCCGCCCAGGAAGAAGCCCGGGTCGAGGTAGCCGAGTACGAGGTCGGCGTCGGTCACCGTCGGCTCGCGCCCGCCTTGACCGTAGCAGACCGGGCCGGGATCCGACCCGGCGCTGTGCGGCCCGACCTTGAGCAGACCCAGCGTGTCGATCGAGGCGATGCTCCCGCCGCCCGCGCCGATCTCGATCATCTCGATGACCGGCACCTTGACCGGGAAGCCGCTCCCCTTCTTGAAGCGCCACACGCGCCCGACCTCAAACTCCGGCGCCACCAGCGGCCGCCCCTGGTCGATCAGGCACGCCTTGGCCGTCGTCCCGCCCATGTCGAACGACAGCAGGTTCCCGGTCCCGATGAGCCGTCCCAGGTGAGCGGCGGCCAGCGCGCCCGCCGCCGGTCCGGACTCGACCAGGCGGATCGGATAGCGCTGCGCCGTCTCGACCGTGCACGTCCCTCCCGACGACAGCATGACCAGGAGCGTGCCGGCCACGCCGAGGTCGCCGAGCGAGTCCTCCAGCCCACGCAGGTAGCGCTCGACCAGCGGCCGCGCGTAGACGTTGCAGATCGTGGTCGAGGTCCGTTCGTACTCCCGGATCTCGGGCACCACGTCTGAGGAGAGGGAGACGACGAACTCGGGTGCCGATTCGGCCAGGATGCGGCCGACCTCCCGCTCGTGCTCCGGTGACCGGTAGCTGTGGAGGAGCGACACGGCGACGGCCTCGATGCCTCCGGCGCGAAGCTCGTCGGCCACGCGGCGAACCTGCTCGGGGTCCAGCGGCTGCTCCACCGTCCCGTCGGCCAGCACGCGCTCGTCGAGCTCGAGACGCCAGCGGCGCCGGACGAGCGGGGCCGGCATCTCCAGGAAGATGTCGTACAGGTCGTAGCGGTGCTCCCGGCCGATCTCGACGGCGTCGCGGAAGCCCCTGGTCGTGATCAGCGCGGTGCGGGCGCCGCGCCGCTCGATCAGCGCGTTCGTCACCAGCGTGGTGCCGTGGATCACCTGCTGCACACGGTCGGCGGCGATGCCGGCCTCCGCCAGCACGTCGATCAGCCCGTCTCGAACGGCGCGCGATGGGTCGTCCGGCGTCGTCAGCGTCTTCCCGACGGTGAAGCGGCCGGACGTGCGGTCATAGACCAGCAGGTCGGTGAACGTCCCACCGATGTCGACCCCCACCACGACGTCACGCGCCGTGCCAATGCCTCCGCTCGCCTCCACGCCCGTTCCTTCCCGCCCAACGTCCCGCCGGCCCCCTCGCCGGTTGGGCAGTATAGGAACCCGGCCGCGTAGCCGCAACCGGCGCGCGACCGGCGACGGTCGGCTACGATGCGTGCGGCGGCGCGGGAGAGCCCGCCCAGGTCCGGCCGGCTATCGGGGAGGACAACAGCGCATGGACCGGGTACGCATCACCGTCGGCCCCTACCGCTTCGTGGCCCGATTCGAGGACGAGCAGGCACCGAAGACGTGCCACGCCTTCCGCGTACTGCTCCCGTACACGCAGAAGATCATCCAGGCGCGCTGGAGTGGCGAGTCGGCCTGGGTCCCGCTGGGCGACTTCGAGCTCGGCGTAGGCTTCGAGAACGCCACCAGCTACCCGGCGCCCGGCGAGATCCTTTTCTACCCGGGCGGCTACAGCGAGACCGAGATCCTCTTCCCCTACGGCCCGACCTGCTTCGCCAGCAAGCTCGGGCAACTGGCCGGCAACCACTTCCTAACGGTCTCCGAGGGTCGCGAGCAGTTACGCGAGGTTGGCCGCCTCGTCACCTGGGAGGGCGCCCAGGACATCCGCTTCGAGCCGCTCGACTGACGGCGCCGGCTGTGCTGCTCTCGACCCGTCGACCCACCAGCAGGCCTTGGCAGGTTGGCCCTTTCGTGCCGTGCGAGGGAGATTCTGGTGGCATCGGCGGCTGCCAGGACTCGTGTCGCTGTTGGACGCCAGCGGCCGTGAGCCCGCACGTCGGGACGCAGGACAACCTCGTGTCGCCGGTGGCGCGCCGCGACGCGACGACGCACTGTTTAGCCGACCTGAGCCGGGATACGGTCGAGACCCGCTTGTCGGCAGCCTCGCCTGGATTGACGCTATCCCATTGACCGCGTATTAGTATGAGCGCGCGGAACAGGATGCGCTGCTGGCGACTTGCCGCGCGCCGGGGCGGCCGGGAACGCTGCGCTCAGCCGCGGGCGCCGATGCCACGCATGAACCGGTCTTTGAGCAGTACGGGGTCGCGCTCGGGCCGGCCCGCGCCGGCTGCATCGTCGATCCGCGCCGCGATCAGGAACGGGCCGGCGCCGTGCCGCGCTCGCTCGACCAGCCGCTCGAAGTCCTCCTCGTTGGCCGCCCAGGCGCTCGCCTCGATGCCGGCGCCTCGCGCCGTCGCCACCAGGTCCGTCGCCTGCGCCGTCGCCGTCGGTTGGTTACCGGTGATCTGGTAGCTCTCGTTGTCCCACACGACGATCGTCAGGTTCTCGGGCGCGCTCGCCGCCACCGTGCTCAGGGCGCCCAGGTTCATCAGCAGCGAGCCGTCGCCCTCCAGCGCGAACACGCGCCGCTCGGGCTGCGCCAGTGCCACCCCCAGCGCGATCGACGTCGCCAGCCCCATGCTGCCCATCATGTAGAAGTTCTCGGGGCGGTCCCGCGCGGCCGCCGCCAGGTCGAAGTTGGTGTTGCCGATGCCGGCCACGATCGCCTCACCCGCGTCGAGCCGCGCGACCAGTCGCCGCGTCAGCTCCAGGCGGCTCATCCTCCGGCCGGCGTCCGTCTCGAACGCTCCACTCGACGACGTCGTCACGCCCGTCGCTCCTCTCCGCCGCGGACGCTCCGCGCCTATCCCACGTCTTCTTTGCCGCCGGTCAGCATCGGCGACAGGATCAGCGCAGCCGGCGCCTGAGTCCGGTAGCACTGCAGCATCGTGCGCATTGCCAGGAACTCGACCTCGTCCTCGCGTGCCAGCGTCACGTGGTAGACCCCCAGCGCGTCGAGCGTCGGCCGCAGCGTCCGCGCGATCAGCGTCTGCACCGGGTTGAACTCGCCCAGTACACCCCGCTCCGAGATGACCATCAGCACCGGGAACTGATAGGGCACCGCGAGCGAGGCGAGTGCGTTGATCGAGTTGCCGAAGCCGCTCGTCTGCATCATGACGGCGCCGCGCACCCCGCCCATGTAGGCGCCACCGACGATGCCGATCGCCTCCTCCTCGCGCGTCGCCGGCACCGGCAGGAAGGCGTCGTCCTGCTGCACCCCGTCGATGAGCGGGATCAGGACCTTGTCCGGCACGTAGCTGACGAGCCGCACGCCCGCGTCGCGGAAGCAGGAGAGGATCGTCTCGGCCCAGGTCACGGTGGCCCTCCATCCCCACGTCGCCGGACGCCGCCGGCAGGCGGGCTCGCAGACGGACGCATATCGCGCGCTCCACACTACGACAGGTAACCTGAGCCGGCAAGGCGGTGCGTCATACCGACTCCGTTGACTCTTCGGGTCGCTCCAGCGACGGCTCGAGAATTGCGGAGGGCTCACCTCCGGTAGCGCGCCCGAACCCGAGCGCGTGGGACTCGGCGCTCGGTCCCCGGCGGGGCCGCGCCGCGACCGCTACCGTGCGTCGCCGCCGGCGGGTTTGGGGTCCCTCCCCATCATCGCCGCCGCGGCCGGCGACGCCGCGCGCCGCCTTAACTCCGAATTCAGCTTGGGCCGGTAGGCTGATGGTCGGCGGCGACCGTCGACCGTCTCCGGCCGCGCCCGGTCGAGAGCGAGCCTCGTTGATGGTGTATGGTCCATTCTTCCGCTCGAGCCTGCGTCGTCCGCGCGGACGACGCCGCGCGATGCTGTACGCGCGCGGCGCCCGCGTCCTGCCGCGCCCGAACCGGTCACCGCTGCTGCTGCGTCGGCGCCAACACCGGCGATCCGGCTTGTGGAGCCTCGCCGTCGTCGGCTTCGTTGCCGTGGTCGTGGGCATTGCGCTGGCCAGCCTGAGCACCGTCAGCGCCGCGGCCGGCGGAATCGCCCTCTGGTCCAACGTGAGCACCAATCTGCCCGACGTCAATCAGGTCGGCCCCATGGACGGCGTCGGCTACGCCACCTCCAAGATCTACGACCGCACCGGCAAGCTCCTCACCCAGATCGCCGACCCGCAGACCGGCTATCGGACCCCGGTCGGCTACCAGGAAATCCTGGACCACATCACCCAGCAGCAGTCCGATCCCAACGCGCCCCACCAGGCCTTCATCTTCGACGCCACCGTCGCGGCCGAGGACTCCAGCTTCTGGACGAATCAGGGGATCAATCCGACGGCGATCGCCCGCAGCTTCGCCGAGAACCTCTCGGGTGCCCCGATCTCCGGCGCCTCGACCATTACCCAGCAGCTCGTCCGCCTGCTCTACCCGAACCGCATCGGCGACCAGCAGAGCTACACGCGCAAGATCCGCGAGGCGATCGTCGCCTACCAGTTCACCCAGCACTACACCAAGACCCAGATCCTCGAGATGTACCTGAACGACATCTACTACGGCGACCGAGCCTACGGCATCGACGCGGCCTCCATGACCTTCTTCAACGAGCACCCGTGGCAGCTGACGCTCGGCGAGGCGGCCATGCTCGCCGGCCTGCCGCAGGCCCCCAGCGCCTACGACCCGTACCAGAACTACACCCTGATGAAGGCGCGCCAGCACTACGTGCTGGATCAGATGGCGCAGCAGGGGGTGATCACGCAGCAGGCCGCCGACGACGCCTATGCCCAGGCCCTGCCGCTTGTCCCGCAGGGGAGCAACGACCAGGGCACGCTGGCTCCGGCCTGGGTCAACTTCGTCGAGGGCTACCTGGAGCAGAAGTACGGGTCGGCCGCGGTCTACGGCGGCGGCCTGATCGTCCAGACGACGCTGGACTATAACCTGCAGCAGCAGGCGCAGCAGATCGTCAGCAGCCACGTCCAGGACCTCGCCGGCTACCACATCGACAACGGCGCGCTGGTCGGTATGCTCCCCTGGGACGGCGAGATCGTGACCATGGTCGGCAGCGCCGACTACTACAACACGCTGATCCGCGGCGCGGTCAACGTCACGCTGCAGCCGCGCTCGCCCGGCAGCTCGATCAAGCCGGTGACCTATACCGCCGCCTTCGCGCGCGGCTTCTACCCGGGGACGATCCTGCACGACATCGACAAGCAGTGGCCAATCCCTGGACAGCCGGGGAAGTTCTACCATCCGCACAATGACACGCTGAAGCACTACGGGAACGTGACGATCCGGACCGCGCTCGACAACTCGCTGAACATCCCGGCCGTCGAGACGCTCGACTACATCGGGGTTCCGACCCTCATCAACCTCGACCACGCCATGGGCAACCACAGCACGCTCTACGACACCAGCAACTACGGCCTGTCGCTCACGCTGGGCGGTGGCGACGTGACGCTGCTCGAGCACACGAACGTGTTCGCCACCCTGGCCAACGAGGGCCGCTACGTTCCCTACACGCCGCTGCTCGAGGTCTCCAACGCCGCCGGCCAGACGCTCTTCAAGCTCGACCGCGCCGGCGCCTACGCCCAGGGTCAGCAGGTCGTGCCGGCGGCCAACGCCTTCCAGACGACCAGCGTGCTGACCGACAACAACGCGCGGGGCATGATCTTCGGCACCAACTCCCCGCTCAACGTGCCGGAGCTCAACCGGCCGGTGGCCGCCAAGACCGGCACCTCGGAGAACTCGGAGGACGGCCTGACCATGGGCTACAGCACCGACCTGGTGGTCGGCGTCTGGACGGGCAACACCGACAACAGCCCGACGCTGGCGGACGGTGTCGTCAGCGCCGGGCCGATCTGGCACGACTTCATGGTGGCCGCGCACCAGCCGCGGTACGCCGCGGACCTCGCCGGACCCGACGGTAAGCCGGTGGCGCCGGCCTTCCCGCAGCCCTCCAACATCGTCTTTGCCAAAGTGTGCAACAAGCCGACCCCGGAGCCGATCATCAAGGGCACCGAGCACACGGTCATCTGCGACGCCGGCGCACCATAACCCGGCGGGCCGCGCCGGCGCTCACACGGGCGCGTCCCGATGCCGGGCCTCACTCCCGGATCGGTGCCCATTCCATCGCTCTCTCCCGTGTGGGCTTGGCCACCTGACCGGTGACGTACCCTCGAAAATCCCGACTCCGGCCTCAGACGGGCGCGGCCTGCGGTGCCGGCAGTGGGGTCAGGACGACTTGGAACCCTAGCGCGTTGAGGCGCCGGACATGGAGCTGCTGGAGCCGTTGGGCGTCGAGTTGGTCGAAGTAGTCCGCCCCGAGATCGGCGTAGGGACGGCGCTCGCGCAGCACGTGGTAGATGATCACCAGCACGCTGTGGGCGACCGCGACCAGCGCCTTGTAGCGGCCGCGCCGCCGGGCGAGCCGGCGAAACTGTGCCCCAAGATAGCCGCGGGTGCTGCGGGCATTCGCCCAGGCCACCTCCGCCAGCATGCCCTTGAGCCAGACGTTGCCGCCGGTGGTCTTGCCGCTCAGCCGCTTGCCGCCGCTCTGCTTGTTGCCCGGGCAAAGGCCCGCCCAGGACGCCAAGTGCTTGGCCGAGGGGAAGCGGTGCATGTCCACGCCGATCTCCGCGACGATGGCCGCGGCCGCGACCGGCCCGATGCCCGGAATCGTCTGCAGGAGGTCGATGGCCTCCTGCCACTCAGCCAGCGCCGCGGTGATCTCGTCGTGCAGCTGCGCGATCGCGCCATCCAGGAAGTCAATGTGCGCCAGGATCTGCCGGAGCACGACCCGGTGGGAAGGCTGGATACGCCCGGTCAGCGCCTGCTCGAGGGCCGGGAGCTTGGCGCGCAGCCGTCCGCGGGCCAGGTCGGCCAGCACGGCCGGATCCTGCTGCCCGCCCAACAGGGCATCGAGCATGGCCCGGCCGCTGGCGCCGAGGATATCGGTCGCCACGGCGGCGAGCTTAATGTTCGCCCCCTCCAGCACCTTCTGGAGACGATTGGCCTCCTGGGTGCGCTGCTGGACCAGACTCTTGCGGTAGCGCGTCAACTCCCGCAGCGCGCGCACCGGCGCGGGCGGGATGAAGCTGGGCTGGAGCAGCCCGTGGCGCAGCAGGTCGGCCAGCCACTCGCAGTCCTTCACGTCAGTCTTGCGCCCGGGCACGGCCTTCATGTGCTGCGGGTTGACCAGCAGGATGGTGCGCCCCTCGGCTTCCAGGATGTTGAACACCGGTCGCCAGTAGACCCCGGTCGATTCGAGGGCAATCTGCCCCACGTCCAGCGACCGCAACCAGTCACGCAGCCCGAGCAGGTCGGCGGTCATCGTCCCGAACGTGCGCACCCGGCGCTCGACTGTCCCATCGGCGCGGGTCACCACGACGCACGCGCTGACCGTCCGCTTGTGGACGTCGAGCCCACAGCACCGCGCATGGAGTACCTGCATCGTCCCGCCCTCCTCGCGCGCCCGCTCGTGGTCAGGGAGGGTGCGGGTGGCTCACAACGTTCCCTCACGTGCTCAGCTCCGCGGAGCCGGCGACAGTCCTGGTTCCTGGGCGCACCCCGGGTCAGCTTTTTGGACGGGCTTCGCGCACCTCTGTTAATGACCGACCTCACCCCTGACCACACCCCCAGTATCGCGCCGCGGCCATTTTCATGGCCCCGGCTGTCAGCAGGCTGACATGTGGCTTTTTGGGAA
>DATKRJ010000120.1:0-5277 GCA_035532355.1 Thermomicrobiaceae bacterium
CCGAGCGCCTGGGACAGGATGCGCCGCGCCGCGGCCAGCCCGCGCGGCGTGTCGATCAGTCCGACGACGGTGGGCCGTGCCGGCTCCAGGCCGAGCGCCTGGGCCCGCGCGATGGCCGCGGCGTCCGACGCCAGCCGCCCGAGCAGCAGGTCGGCCACCAGCGACTGACGCCCGCCGCCCGCGCCGCTGCCTACCCGCCCGTGACCGAGCACGATCGAGCAGGTCCCGGCCGTCTGGGCCAGGACCAGGCGGTCGCTCTCGGTCAGGCTGCCCGGGGTGCCGACCGTCGAGAGATAGCCGGCCCGACCGCCCGCGGCCAGCGCGACCACCATGCGCTCGACGCCATCCCGCACGATCAGGCGCGGGCCACCGGCCTGGCGTGTCTCGACCAGCTCCGGCAGGTCGGCCGGCTCGACGAGGTCACTCCCGCCCCAGGCCACCACGTTGCCGTCCGCGTCCTGCAGCACCAGCGAGCGCCCGGCCACCTCGGCCGCCGTGGCCAGCAGGGCCTCGACCCCGCGCGGATCCACCGCTGCCTGGGACAGGCGCCGCGACAGCTCGTTGCCCAGCCGGTAGAGCTCGGCGCGCCGCTCGGTGATCAGTCGGTTGAGCACGCTCTCGGCGTCGTTGGGGAAGGGCGACGGCAGCGTGAGGACCGGTAGGCCGTCTAGCGGCTCCTCGGTGAAGTCGGGGTCGGTCAGCAGCGCGGCCACCCGCCGTCGCGCCAGGGTGCCCAGCAGTTCCTCCCGGCTGGTCGGCTCGACCGCCTCGATCTGCGCCAGCACCCGCTGCGGCAGCACCACCAGTTCGTCGCCCCGCAGCGGCGGCAGCAGCGGCGGCGTCGCCCGGACCGAGACCGCCCAGGAGACGGCGCGGTCCAGGGCGTCGTCCAGTTCCACGCCGACGGGCGGCAGGCAGGCCAGACGCCGGTCCCAGCGACAGAGATCGCGTAGCGTGATGTCCGGTGCCGCGCTCATCCCTCGCCCGACCTCGCTCGCCTGTCCCGCATGCTCCGCATGCCCCGCCGACCCCTCGGTAACCGGTCAAGTATACCCCGCGCCGGGCCGATCGGGGCCGCCGGTCCGCGATTGGTTGGCCTGATCCGACTGCCAATTGGCTCTTGGATGGCGCGGGAGCCGGTGGTATCGTTACTTGGACTCATCCAATTGGAGGAGAGGTTGATCGTCGAATTGGATCGCTCGCGCGGCCTGCCGCTCTATCTGCAGATCAGCCGTCAGATCCGCGACCAGATCCGGTCCGGGGAGCTGCCGCCGGGCACGCGCCTGCCGCCGGAGCGCCGGCTGGCCGCGATGCTGGGCGTCAACCGGACGACGGTCGTCAACGCCTACCGTGAGCTCGGCGCGGAGGGTCTGGTGGCCGGGCACGTGGGGCGCGGCACGACGGTCGCCGGCCCGGGCGGCGACGGCGGTCTTGGCGAGGGCCGGGCGATCCCCTGGGGGCAGCTCTTCACCCCGAGCGCCGAGGTGATGAACGACCCGCTGGTGCGCGACACGATGATCGTCTCGGCGCGCTCCGACGTGATCTCGTTCGCCTCGGGCATCCCGTCGCCCGACCTCTACCCGATCGACGCCATCCGGGGGCTGCTCGACGAGGCGCTCCACGAGACCGGACAGGCGCTGCTGCAGTACTGCCCGACCGAGGGCTATCCGCCGCTGCGCGCGGCGCTAGCCGAGTGGATGGCGCGGGAGTCGGGCACCTTCCCGGTCGAGCCGGAGCGGGTGCTGGTCGTGGCCGGCTCGCAGCAGGGGCTGTACCTGCTGGCGCGGACGCTGCTCGAACCCGGCGACCTGGTCGCGGTCGAGTCACCGACCTACCTCGGGGCGCTGCAGGTGTTCCGGGCGGCGGGAGCGCGGCTGCTGCCGATCCCGGTCGACGAGGACGGCATGCGCGTCGGGATCCTCGAGGACCTGATCGGGCGCCGGCGGCCGAAGCTCATCTACACCCTGCCCACGTTCCAGAACCCGACCGGGGCGACGATGAGCGTGGAGCGACGCCGGCGGCTGCTGGCGCTGGCCGCGCACCACCAGGTGCCGATCATCGAGGACGACCCCTACGGTGCGCTGCGCTACGAGGGGCTGCCGGTGCCGGCGCTGCACGCGCTCGACGAGCGCGGCACCGTGATCTACCTGAGCACCGTCTCGAAGGTGCTCTTCCCGGGCTTCCGCATCGGCTGGGTCGCCGGTCCGCGGCCGGTGATCGAGCGCCTGGCGCTGATGAAGCAGGTGGTGGACCTGGACACCAACCCGCTCGCGCAGTGGGCGGTGTGGGCCTTTCTGGACCGCGGCCTGCTGGCGAAGCACGTGGCCGGCCTGCGCCAGCGCTACCCGCAGCGGCGGGACCGGATGCTGGCCGCGATCGAGCGGCACTGCGCTGGGGCGCTCACCTGCAGCCGGCCGGCCGGCGGCTTCTACGTCTGGTGCCGGCTGGCGGACGGGCTGCGCGGGCGCGACCTGCTGCCGGAGGCGGCCCGGCGCGGGGTGGCGATCGCCCCGGGTGGCAGCTTCCACCCCAACGGCGAGGGCGAGGAGACGCTGCGGCTGAACTTCACCCTGCCCCAGGAGGACGAGATCGAGGAGGGCGTGATCCGGCTGAGCGCGGCGATCGCCGCGCTTCGTGCCGGTAGGTCCGGCACCGGAGAGCGGCGTGAGGCCAGCCGGGCGGCGCCGATCGTCTAGCCCGAGCCCGGGCGCGGGCCGGGCGCACTGAGTGTGCGTGTGGATTCGAGCGGTTCGTAGCGGAGAGGAAGTCTCATGGAGAACGGCACCGAGAAGTCGACCTGGAAGACCAAGGCCGGACTGGCCCAGATGCTCAAGGGCGGCGTGATCATGGACGTCGTCACGCCCGAGCACGCCCGCATCGCCGAGGAGGCCGGCGCCTGCGCCGTGATGGCGCTCGAGCGCGTCCCGGCCGACATCCGCAAGCAGGGCGGCGTGGCCCGCATGAGCGACCCCGAGCTGATCCTGCGGATCAAAGACGCGGTCACCATCCCGGTGATGGCCAAGGCCCGCATCGGCCACTTCGTCGAGGCCCAGATCATCCAGGCGCTCGGCATCGACTACATCGACGAGAGCGAGGTCCTCACCCCGGCCGACGAGCGCTTCCACATCAACAAGCACGAGTTCCAGATCCCGTTCGTCTGTGGCGCCCGCAACCTGGGTGAGGCGCTGCGGCGGATCGGCGAGGGCGCGGCCATGATCCGCAGCAAGGGCGAGGCCGGTACCGGCAACATCGTCCAGGCGGTCACCCACCTGCGCGAGATCAACGACGGCATCCGCCGGCTGCAGTCCCTCCCCAGGGAGGAGCTGATGACCGCGGCCAAGGAGCTCGGCGCGCCCTACGATCTGGTGGTCGAGGTGGCCGAGACCGGTAAGCTGCCGGTAGTGCTCTTCTGCGCGGGTGGCGTGGCCACGCCGGCGGACGCCGCGCTGGTGATGCAGCTGGGCGCCGAGGGTGTCTTCGTCGGTTCGGGCATCTTCAAGTCGGACAACCCGGCGCTGCGCGGTAAGGCGGTCGTCGAGGCGACGACCCACTTCCGCGACGCAAAGATCCTGGCCGAGGTCAGCCGCGGGCTCGGCGAGCCGATGCGCGGCCTCGAGATCTCGGAGATCCCGCAGGAGCAACTCATGGCGTCGCGCGGCTGGTAGTCCGCGCCGCCGAGCCCAGGCGACTCAGTCGGGCGGGGTCCAGGCCCCGCCCGCGCGGGGCGCGGCCGCACAGACGCGGGCGCCTCGTCGAGAGGGGAGAGTCCATGGCCATCGTCGGAGTGCTGGCCCTGCAGGGGGCCTTCATCGAGCACGTGCACAAGCTGCGGGCCCTCGGCGTCGAGGCGCGTGAGGTGCGGCTGCCCGCGGACCTCGAGGGCCTCGACGCGCTGATCATCCCGGGCGGCGAGAGCACGGCGATCGGGAAGCTGATCGACCGCTTCGCGCTGCGCGAGCCGATCCTGCGCCTGGCCGCCGCGGGCAAGCCGATCTGGGGCACCTGCGCCGGCATGATCCTGCTGGCCAAAGACGTCGACCCCGACACCCGGGCCCGCGACCAGCCGCTGCTCGCGTTGATGGACGTGGTGGTCCGGCGCAACGCCTTCGGCTCGCAGCTCGACAGCTTCGAGACCACGCTCGATATCCCGGCCCTGAGCGACGACCCGCTGCCGGTCGTCTTCATCCGCGCGCCGGTCGTCTCGTCGATCGGGCCGGAGGTCGAGGTGCTGGCGCGGCTGCCGGACGGACGCCCGGTTGCGATACGGCAGGGCAACCTGATCGCGACCGCCTTCCACCCGGAGTTGACCGGCGACACCCGCTTCCACGCCTGGTTCGTCTCCCTGGCGCAGGCGCGCCGGGAGGTCGCCGCCGCCCGCTGACCGCATCCCCATCACCGGGGCGGCTCCCCGCCCCGGGCGCACAATCCCTCACCTCCCGGCCGAATCCCACCGAGCCTCCGACTCCGCCCGAGCGCGACTGGGCACGCGCCGTGCGTTGACGGGCCATCGCGCGGACACGGAGATCCGCGTCGCCCGTCGCCGACGACCCCCTGCCCAAACGCCGCGTCGTCTGCTAAGATGGGTGTACGTACAGGGTGTACCGCCAGATGGGCGTGCGGGCCGGAGCGAAGAAGGGTGCGACAGATGGAGCGCGGCAGCCAGCGAGCAGCCCGGACCACCGGCGTCTACACAGTCGACGAAGCCGCCACCATCCTCCAGTTCCACCCCGACGCGATCCGCTACTGGCTGCGCGTCGGTGAGCTCTGCGGGCGGTTCGACGCCGCCCGGAGCGACTGGGTGATCCATGCCGATGCGCTGGTCGCGTTCCTCCGCCAGAACGGCGAGCACCTCCCCGACGCGCTGCCCGACGGTGGCCTGCCGGCGCCGTACGGGGTGCCGACACTCGCCGAGCAGGGTCTGTAGCACCGGGCCGCCCGAGCGGCAATCGACGACGCGTGAGGCACGACCGCCGTGGTTAGACCCTAGACGGTCTGGGTCAGCTACGCGCGCCTGAGTATCACCGTGTTGCCGACCCTGCTCGTGCTGGCGGAGTTCGTCGTGGCCCGCTGAGCGCCCCGGCCCGGGTCCGTAGACTACTCGGACCGCCCCAGCGCCGCCGCGCCGAGCGCGATCGCCAGGTCGGCCACGGCGACCACCGTCAGCCCCGCCCGCAGCCCCGCCTGCCCCGCAACCAGCCCGACCAGGGGCGCCTCGATGAGCGTGCCGACGTAGCCCAGCGTCATGACCCCGGCGATGCTCGCGCTCGCCGCCCCCTC
>DATKRJ010000121.1:0-7898 GCA_035532355.1 Thermomicrobiaceae bacterium
GGCCATGCCGGGCCGGATGCCGGCCACGATGCGGTGCTTGACCTCGGTCACCTTGTGGTGCAGGTCGCGCTGCCGGTCGGTGGCCTTGCCCATCACGGCCGTGCGGGCGATGTCGGAGTAGTAGCCGTCGAGCAGCCCGCCAAAGTCGGTCTTGAGGATCATGCCCTCCTCGACCGGCGCGTCGGTGGCCAGGCCGTGGAACCAGCCGGTGCGGTCGCCGGAGCCGAAGACGGGAAAGGCGACCTGGTCGCAGCCGTTCAGTAGCAGCTCGTACTGCATGCGCGCCGAGATCGCGCGCTCGCTGTCGCCGGGCTTCGCCGCGCGGAAGGCGGTGTCGACGGCGTCCATGGCGGCTTTCGTCGCCCGAGTGATGACGTCGACCTCGGCCGGAGTCTTGATCAGGCGCACGCTCTCGAGGAAGAAGAACGCGTCCTCGACGCGCGCACCCGGCAGGAGCCGCTGCAGCTCCATCAAGTGGCCGGCCGGAAAGTTCCGCCCCTCGATCCCGACGCGACCCGCCGCCGCCCCGCGCTCGGTCAGCACCTCCGCCAGGACGCGGATCGAGTCGAAGGCCTCGCCCTCGTAGCCGCGGACGTCGGCGACGAAGGTGTCCTCCGGCTTGAGCGAACTGGCGCGGCGATCGATGACGACGAAGGTTGGGTCGGTGTGGGGCGACCAGACGACGAAGTGCACCCGCTCGGGGATGCTGCGCAGGTCCATGTTGTAGAAGCCGCTGTAGTAGGGGACGTTCTCGGGGGACATCACGACGACGGCATCGTAGGGGCCGCCGTCGACGGTGCGCCGTATGCGGTCGAGGTCGACGTACTCGAGCCGCTCGGACCGGGTGTTGATGGCCATGGCTCGCCTCTCCGTGATGGTCCCGCCGCGCGGCGGGGTTCCGCTGCCGGGGCCGCCATCATAGCCGCCAACCGGCCGGAGCGGCAGCGCTGCCGGACGTTCAGGCGCCGGAGATCCGCGTGGTCGTCGCTCAGGACGCTCCCTCGCTCAGGAAGCGGGCGGTCTCGGCCAGCCGGGTAGCGTACCCCATCTCGTTGTCGTACCAGGCCGCCACCGAGGCCAGCGTGCCGTCGAGGACGTCGACCAGCGGCAGGTTGATGACCGACGAGAGCGGCTCGCCGACGATGCGCGACGAGGCCCACTCCTCCTCGAAGACCCCCATGACCCCCTGGAGCGGTCCGCCGGCGGCGGCCGCGCGGAAGGCATCGCGCACCGCGTCCGCCGAGCTCGCGCGGCTCAGCACCGCGTTCAGCTCGACGATGCTGCCGGTGCGCACCGGCACCCGGTAGGCCTTGCCGGTCACCTGGAGATCGGGCCAGATGAACTTGAGGGCCTTGGCCGCGCCCGAGGACGACGGGATGATGTTCTCGGCCGCGGCCCAGCTGTCGCGCCGGTCCCGCATCGGCTGGTCGGTCAGCGACTGGCTGTTCGTGTAGGCGTGGACGGTCGAGAAGAAGCCGGACGCGATGCCGAAGCGCTCCCGGAGCACCTTGATCACCGGCGCCAGCGCGTTGGTGGTGCAACTCGCCATGCTGACGATCCGGTGGCGGGACGGGTCGTAGCTGTCCAGGTTGATGCCGGGGAGCAGCACCGCGTCGCAGTCCTCCAGCGTCCGGCTGGGGGCGCTGACCAGCACCGTCCGCGCTCCCCGGTCGAGGTGCGCCTGTGCCCCGGCGCGCGTCGTCGCCATGCCGGTGCAGTCGACCACCACCGCGACGCCCAGCGCGCGCCAGTCGGGAAGCTCGCGACTGCCGTCGATGTAGCGGATGGACTGCTCGCCGACGCGCAGACGGTCGCCGTCGGCGGTGACCGGCTCCGGCCAGCGGCCGTAGTTGCTGTCGACGGCGAAGAGCGCCGCGAAGGTGGGCAGGTCTCGGATGTCGGAGATCGAGACCGGGACGAACAACCCCTGTGACAGGGCGATCTTGAGGGCAGAGCGCCCGATCCGCCCGAAGCCGTGGATTGCGATCGTCATCGTCGCTCCCTTCACGTCCGCGACCTGGGGCAGGTGCGCCAGACCGCGCTCGGTAGCAGCGCTGCCGCCACTGGGCAACGCCCCCGCCGCCGGAAAAGTCGGTGGAGCGGGCGTCACGCGCCGAACCGCGGCCTTGACAGGGCTGCCCCCATGGTCGATACAGCCGGGGTCGACACTCACGGCTCGAAAGGGAGGGACCCAGTTGGCGACACCGACGGGTGGGATCGCCCACAGACCTGCGGTGATGGGACGGCGCGGCGCGGTGGCCTCGGCCCACCCGCTCTCAACGCTGGCCGGCCTGATGATGCTCCAGCAGGGTGGCAACGCCGTCGACGCGGCGGTGGCCATGGCGGCCGCCCTCAACGTCGTCGAGCCTTACATGTCCGGCGCGGCCGGCGTCGGCTACATGGTGATCACCGTGCCCGGGGCGTCCGCGCCGCTCGTGCTCGACTACATCGGGCGCGCCCCGGCCGCCGCCTCGCCCGACCAGTTCGCCGACGAGGAGTCGAAGGACTGGGGCATCCGCTCGCCGCTCGTCCCGGGCGCGCTCGGCGGCTGGCTGATGGCGCTCGAGCGCTTCGGCCGCCTGGACCGCGCCGCGGTCTTCGCGCCGGCCATCGAGTGGGCCGAGCACGGCTTCCCCCTGACGATCAACAACAGCCGCACCTTCGGCCTGATGGCCCCCCGACTCTCCCGGTTCGCAACGACGAGCAGCACCTATCTGCCCGGCGGTGAGGCCCCGCCGCCCGGCGCCGTCCTCCGCCAGACCGACCTCGCCCGGACCTTTCGTACCATCGTCGACGGCGGCGGCGAGGCCTTCTACCGCGGCCCGATCGCCGCCGAGATCGTCCGCTTCTCCCAGGCCAACGGCGGGCTGCTCACGGCCGACGACCTGGCGACCTACGTGCCGACCTGGGTCGAGCCGATCTCGACCGGCTACCGCGGCTACACCGTCTTCTGCCCGCCCCTCCCCTGCAGCGGCATGCAGTACCTGGAGACGCTCAACCTCGTCGAGGGCTTCGATATGGCCGGCATGGGCCACAACAGCGCCGACTCCATCCACACGCTCGCCGAGGCGATGAAGCTGTCCCTTGCCGACCGCACCACCTACGCGCCGGACCCGACCTCGCCGATCGAGTACCTCCTCTCCCCGGGCTACAGCACCGAGCGGCGCGCGCTGATCGACCCTCGGCGCGCCGGCTACAGCGGTGGCGACCGCTTCACCTCCACCAAGCACGCGAACGAGGTCCTGCCCGGGAACGTCGAGCGGGCACTGCGCGAGAGCACGACCCACTTCGTGGCCGCCGATCTCGAGGGCTACGTCGTGGCGACGACCCAGACGCTCGGGGCGCCCTTCGGCAGCGCCGTCGTCCACGGCGACACCGGGCTGGTACTGAACAACTTCGCCCACTGGTTCGACCTCGACCCCGCCAGCCCCAACGTGATCGCCCCCAACAAGCAGGTCGAGATGTGCCTGGCGCCGTCCCAGATCTGGCGCGACGGCAAGCCCTACCTGCTGGTGGGGACGCCCGGTTCGTTCGGGATCATGGAGACGACGCCGCAGATGATGATGAACGTGATCGACCACGGCTTCAGCATCCAGGCCGCCATCGAGGCGGCGCGCTTCCGCACCGCCACCGGCACCGAGCTGTTGATGGAGAGCCGCGTCGCGCCCGAGGTCGTGGAGGAGCTCACCCGCCGCGGACACGACGTGAAGCTGCAGGACCCCTTCACCATGCTCTTCGGCGGCGGCCAGGGCATCGTGATCGACCCCGAGAGCGGGGCTTTCTCCGCCGGCGCCGATCCCCGCCGCGACGGCTACGCGCTGGCCCACTGAGCTCGCGCGATGGCGTTCGCGCCGGTAACGGGAGAGTGACCATGACCCCGCCAATCGCGATCGACCCGGCCGCCATCGAGCGGTACGTCCGCGAGCTGGCCGAGCACGGTGCCTGTGGCCAGACGGGCGTCTGCCGGCCGGCCTACTCGCCCGCCTGGGTCGCGGCACAGGAGCAGGTCGGCGCCTGGTGCGCCGGGGCTGGGCTGACGACCTGGCAGGACGCGGCCGGCAGCGTCTGGGGAAGGCTCGCCGGGAGCGAGCCGGGCCCGGTCGTGGCGACGGGCTCTCACATCGACTCGGTCGTGCCGGGCGGGCGCTACGACGGCGCGCTCGGCGTCATCGCCGGCATCCTCGCGGTCAGGGCGCTGCGCGAGCGGCATGGACCGCCGCGCCGCTCCATCGACGTCGTCTCCTTCGCCCAGGAGGAGAACAGTCGCTTCCCCAGATCCGGCCTCTGGTCGTCCCGCTCGATCACCGGGCTGGCACGACCGGAGGAACTGGACACCATCCGGACCTACGAGGGCGAGACGCTACGCGCGGTGCTGCGCTCGGTCGGTCTGGATCCGGGCGAGATGCTGAGTGCCCGCCGCGACGACATCGCGGCCTTCATCGAGCTCCATGTCGAGCAGGGCCCGGTCCTCGAGGAGGCCGGGCTGGCCGTCGGCATCGTGGACGCGATCACCGGCTCGTCCACCTTCAACGTCACGATCACCGGTCGCGCCGACCATGCCGGCGGCTGTCCCATGGACCTGCGGCGTGACCCGATGACGGCGGTCGTGCCGATCGTCGACGGCGTGCTGCGCACCGCCCGGGCGATGGGCCGTCCGGCGGTGACGACGGTGGGACGGATGCTCGTCGAGCCGAACCTCTCGGGCATCGTGCCGGAGCATGTCTTCTTCACCGTCAACGCTCGCCACCCGTTTCTCGACGGCTACGACGAGCTCCGGGCTCGGCACACGGCGCTGCTGGAGCAGGTCAGAGCAGCCCACCCGGAGCTGGGGATCGACTGGACCGTGGGCGCCGGGCCGCCCACGCCGTGCGATCCGGGCATGGTCCGGCTGCTCGAAGACACCGCCCGCGAGCAGGGGATCGCCACGCTGACCATGCCGAGCGGCGGAGGACACGACACCCAGGTGATGGCAGGGATCTGCCCGAGCGTCATGATCTTCGTCCAGAGCCGGGACGGACGCAGCCATACGCCCGACGAGTACACCGCGCCGGAGCACGCGGCGGCCGGGGTGCAGCTGCTCGCCGCGGCGCTGCACCGGCTGGCCTACTGAGCGGGATCGAGCGGCAGGGAGCCCCGCGGGGGGAAGGAGCACACCATGGTTACCGCGATTCGCGCTGGACTGCTCTGGGACGGCACCGGCGCCGAGCCGGTTCGCGACGGGGTCGTGCTGGTTGACGGCGAGCGCGTCGTCGCGGCCGGCCCGGCGGGCCAGGTCGGCGTCCCGTCGGATGCCCAGCTCGTCGAGCGCCCCGACGAGTTCCTGATGCCCGGTCTCATCGACGCCCACACCCATATCACCATCATCCCCGGTCTCGGTGACCAGACCGGCCAGCTCATGCAGCCGATCGAGCGCCAGGTGCTGCGCGGCACGGGCAACCTGCGCCGGATGCTCCGCTCGGGCGTGACCACGGCGCGCATCATGGCCGAGGAGCACTGGCTCGACGTCACCTTCAAGCAGGAGATCGAGGCCGGCACGGTCGCCGGGCCGCGGCTGCTCGTCTGCACCCGCGCGATCACGCCCAGCAACGGTCACGGCCGGTCGATCGACGCCTTCGACGGCGTCGACGAGGTGCGCAAGGGCGCGCGCGAGAACCTGCACGCCGGGGCCGACTTCCTGAAGCTCTTCGTCACCGGCGGCGTCAGCTCGACCCGCGGCGGCCTCAACTCGGCCAGCTACTCCCGGGAGGAGATTCGCGTGGCGGTCGAGGAGGCCGAGCGCGCCGGCACCTACGTCGCGGCGCACGCCATCGTGGGGCCGGGCATCCGGCTCGCGGTCGAGGAGGGCGTGCGCACCATCGAGCACGCCACGCTGGCGACCGACGACGACCTGGCGCTGATCAAGGAGCGCGGCGCCTGGGTCGTCCTGACCCAGTCGATCATGCTCCACCCGACCGGCATCGAGCAGGGGGATCGAGACAACCCGGCGATCATGGCCAAGCTGCGCGACGCCCGCGGCCGGGCCGCCGAGCGCTACCGGGCGATCCTACGCTCGGGCGTGCGCTACGCGGTCGGCACCGACAGCATGCACGGGCTGCTGCCGTGGGAGATGGCCCAGCTGATCGAGTGGGGTGCCACGCCGCGGGAGGCGCTGCTGGCCGGCACGCGCTGGGCGGCGGAGTGCTCGCGGATCGACGACCAGGTGGGAACGCTGTCGGAGGGCAAGCTGGCCGACCTGCTTACGGTACGCGGCAACCCGCTCGACGACCTGAGCGCGCTGGAGCACCTCGACATGATCATGAAAGCCGGCCGCCGCTACGACGACCTATCGGTTGAGTAGCGGTCCGGCGAGGGCGCGCTGCGCTCATCCACCGGGGACCGCCGAGCCCCGTCGCGGCATTGGCCCGTCGCAACACCTGGATGCGAGCGCGCGTTCGGAACGACGGCGCCTGGACGCCGCGCAATCGCGATACGCCGTTCCGCCGACGCGCCTGGACCGCTCGACAGCGGCGTGCCATGCCCGCTTGCCTCGCACACGGCACCTGTCAGGAGCGGTCGGGTCGACAGAAGTCGGGGCAACTGCGGTACTTCGTTGACGACGATTCCCACGGGGTGACCTTTGGGTAGTAGGCTAGCCCGATTGGGGGAATTATAGTTAGATGGGTATCTAGGCGGCCTAGGTAAGGCCGCCGAAGATGACCGCTGTCAGCCTGAGGAGGGCCTCCATGAACCTCCATACGCTCGAAACCGTCGTGCGCCGGCTGTACGCCGACGCGGAGTTCCGCAAAGCAGTCGTGTCCGACCCGGTCGGGGCACTGAGCGAGTATCGCCTGGTCGAGGCGGAGCGCGTCGCGGTGACGAAGCTCTCCGTCCAGATGGCCGGTGGACCTAGCTTCTACGCCAAGCCGGCTGGGTTCTGGCAGTAGCACCAGCGGAATACCGGCTCCGAACCGAGTAGATCGTTCGGTGGTTCAGCCCGTACCCTGGGTTCGCGTCGCGGAGATCGTCGAGGGCGCGCTCGCGGGGTGCGGGCTGCCGTACGCCCTGCGGGGGCTGCTCGAGGTCCCGCTGCGCCAGCCCGGCAAGCTACTCGCCGGCAGCCCGCGCTGGCCGGCGCTGGTGCTAGCCTCGGCCGAGGCTGCCGGGGGAAACGGGGCCGCCGCGCTGCGGGTCGCGGCGGGGGTGGAGATCTTCATGGCCGGAGTCGACGCGCTCGACGAGATCGAAGACGGAGATCCCTCGCCTCTGGTGGAGATGGCGGGCAGCGCGCAGGCCCTGAACGCCGGGTCCGCGTTGCTGATGCTTGGGCAGCGCGTGCTGGCCGACGTCGTCGACGATGGCGTCGCACCCGAGATGGCCCACCGGCTCCAGCGGACCCTCCTCGACGCCGCGCTCACCGCGGCCGGCGGGCAGCACCTCGACCTCGCCGCGGCACGGCATACTGTCTCCCCAGATGACGCGTTTCAGATAGTCCAGTTGAAGGCCGGGGCGCTGGTCGCCGGCATCGCCCGCCTCGGCGCCCAGCTCGGGACGGACGACGAGGCGACCGTCAGCCTCTACGGGGAGTGGGGTCGGCACTGGGGCACGGTGGCCCAGCTGGAGAACGACCTGCGAGACGCCACGGACGACGTGGGCAAGCGCGACCGCGAGCGGGGGAAGGGGACGCTCCCGCTGCTGTATGCCGGTCGCATGCCGGATTCGAGCAGTCAGGACTTTGATCCCGACGCGCCCGGGCAGATCGATGCGGTAGACTTTACCCAAGTAGTCATCGATGTCGAGCGGCAGTACGCCGCTGCGGCACTCGCGGAGCTCGCGGCCCGCGGCCAGGACGTGGCGCCGCTGGCCGGCCTGATGGGCTAGCCGATGGTCACTGGAGAACGCGTGTCACTCATCCGAACACC
>DATKRJ010000122.1:0-14920 GCA_035532355.1 Thermomicrobiaceae bacterium
ACGTCTACCCGCTGTCACTGGGGCTACAGATTGGGGCCGGCGCCTGCTTCGGCGCCTTCTCCTCGGTCCAGCCGCTGCTGATGCTGCGCGCGGTCGAGCCGGCCATGCGCGCCCGGGCGCTCGGCGTCCTGGCGATGGCGATTGGCTGCACGCCGTTTGGGGTCTTGCTCGCCGGGACGCTGAGCACCCTGGTGGGTCCGTCGGCGACGCTGTCGGGGATGGGCCTCGTCGCGCTCGCCGGCATGAGCGCGGTGCACCTGCGCAATCGGGCGCTACTGCACAGCTAGCGCGGCTCAGAACATCCAGTGGCCGCCGTCGACCGAGATGGTCTGTCCGACAACGTAGGCCGCCTCCTCGGAAGCGACGAAGGCGATGACGTCGGCGATCTCCTGCGGGGCACCCAGCCGCCCGACCGCGATCGTCTGCATCTCCTTCTCCTTCTGCGCCTCGTCGCGCCGCTCCCAGTCGGCGCGGCCGCGCTCGGTCAGGATGAAGCCCGGGGAGACGGTGTTGCAGGTGATGCCGAAGGGGGCCAGGTCGACGGCCAGTTGCCGCATCAGGCCCATCAATCCGGCCTTGGCGGCCGCGTACGGGATGACCTTGCTCCGGCTGTGGCTGCGGCCGGCACCCGAGCCCACGGAGATGATGCGGCCCCAGCCCTGCGCCTTCATGATCGGCGCAACGGCCCTGGACAGGTAGAGCGGAGCGTCCATGTTGAGCGCGACCACGCGGTGCCAGTCCTCGATCGTCAGCTCGTCGATGCCGCGACCGGCGCCGAGCGTGCCGCCGGCGACGTTGACCAGGATTTCGACGCGGCCGAACTCGCGGTGCACGTCGTCGACCAGGCGCTGGTCGGCCGCGGCGTCGGTCACGTCCTGGACGACGGCCCGGCCGCCGATCTTGCCCATCACGTCGCGCAGCAGGTCGCCCTCGACGTCGACGCCGACGACGCGCGCGTCGCGCTCGGCCAGCTTGCGAGCCGTGGCCGCGCCGATCCCCTGGGCCGCGCCCGTCACGATCGCCACCCGCCCGGTCAGCTCGACCGCCATCGCCGCCGCTCCCTCCGCCCTATCGTGCCCAGCGCCGCGCGATCGTCGCGGGTCGCCGCCCATACCGCCGCATCGTCGCGGAGCGGTGGACGGCTGTCAAACCGGGCTACCGGGGGTGAGCCGGTGAACGCCGTGCTCTGCGCGCGGTGTCGACATCCCGCTGCCCGTCGCCGGCAACCTCGCGTTGTCGACCTGGCGTCGGTCACTGCCCCGGGCGGGAAACGCCACCGTCTGGAGGTGCTCCGGACGACGTTGCCACTGCCAGTCGCGCTCCCGGGCGGCGGCGACCGCGGCGTCGCTGGGAACGGCGGCCTCGGTCAGTCGCGGGCGATTCCTGGCTCGACCACGTACGGGTGGAGGGCCTGGAAGTCGCCCTCGTGATACGGACGGAACCACTCGTCGACCCGAAGCGCACCGGCTTCCGCAGCCGGCCGCGCAGGTGGCGCCGCTCCATCCTCCTCGTCGTGGTCCAGCAGGCCCTCGAACGCCGTGCTCTCGAATGCCTGTTCCATGAAGGCGTCGAAATCGGCGTCGGCGCCGGCGAGTTCGATCTCGGCGCCGGCTCGTTCGATCAGCGCGTTCAGGGCCAGATCCTCGGCCAGGCACGCCGGTTCCAGCCATGCTTCCTGGGCCAGCTTCCAGGCCACCGTGGCAGTGCAGAGGAGGAACTGCCGGGCAAAAAGTGGCGTGTACTGCTGCCGGAACTGCCCGGGCAGGTAGCTCGCCATGTAGGTGTCGTCCCAACCGGCGGGGCTGGTGGAGAGGTCGGCGATATCGTCGAGGAACTCGTCGATGAGCACGGTGCAGGCGTGCTCGAGCGCCGCCCGGTGGTTCGGCGGCAGTGCATCGTGGTCGAACGCTCCGGCGAATGGCATGGCGATGCTCCTCACTAACGCGGCCGCGCTCCGTCGCTGGTCTCGGTCAGGAAAAGTTGAACCCGACGCGGGTCGCGCGCCGGGTTCCTGCCTGAGGAGGTCGCCACCGGAAAGGGGCCTCCATCCCTTCCGCTGGTGCCCGCGGGTTCTTCACCCGCGATCAGTGTGCGCCAGCGCCCGCGCGCGGTCGACCGACTTCGGTCCCAAGCGTGCGCCCCCGGTCGTCATCATGGACGGGTGCCGGGGTCCCGACGAGCGGGGACTTTGGTCTGCGGCGCCTACATCACGTTACCTCCGTTGGGTCCGAGCATCTGCCCCGTCAGGAAACCGCCCGCGTCCGAGGCCAGGAAGAGGGCGCACTCGGCGACGTCCCGGGGCGAGCCGAAGCGCCGCAGCGGCAGTTCCCGCATCCGCCGCCGGCGCGCCTCGTCGTCCGGGTACACGACGCGGTTCATGTCGGTCAGGATGGAGCCCGGGCCAATCGCGTTGACGGTGATGCCGTGCTGGCCGAGCTCCCGCGCCAGTGACTTGGTCCAGGTCAGGATGAACCCTTTGGTGCCGGCGTAGACCGATCCCCTCTCCCAGCCGACCAGCGCGAGCTGCGACGAGAGGTTGACGATCCGGCCCCGGCCCTGCCGGATCATGTGCCGCACGACCGCATGGGTCACCCGCAGTGGCCCGAACACGTTTACCTCGACCTCCTCGCGCCAGGACTCCTCGCCCGACTCCGCGAACGGGCCGACGTGCATGATACCGGCGTTGTTGACCAGGATGTCGAGCCGCCCGAACTCGTCCAGCGCGGACTGGACCATGGCCGCGACGGCCGGTTCGTCGGTCACGTCGGCCCGGACGACCAGCGCCCGCCGGCCCAGCGCGCGGGCGTGCGCGGCGACCTCCTCGCAGCCGTCGCGGCTGGCCCGATAGTTGAGGATCAGGTCGGCGCCGGCCTCCGCGAAGACCTCGGCGGTGGCGCGGCCGAAGCCGCGGCCGGCGCCGGTGATCAGAGCCACCTTTCCCTCGAGTGCGTACTGGGCCATGCGCGCGTCCTTCCCGGCCCTCGGCGCGGCAGTCGGGATTCCGGGATGTTCAGTCGACCGAGCGGCTCGGCAGGTAGAGCGACTCGGCGGGCGGCGTATAGGGCCCCTCGCCGGTCTTCTGAGGCACCAGCACGATCTTCCTCAGGTCGGCGGGCAGCCGGCCGTCGAGCGCGTCCTTGACCCAATCGCTCATGAACTGGTGCAGCTCCAGCCCGGCTATCCCCTCGCGCGCCTGCACCCGGTGGAACTCGTTCTCGAAGACCCACAGCTCTTTCGGCGCGCGGATCTCGTCGAAGAGCTCGAGCGTCGCCTCCAGGTGCGCCAGTGGGTCGTACTCGCCGGTCACCATCAGCGTCGGGCAGGTGATCTTCGAGCCATAGCCGACGGTCGTCATGCGGGCGGCCATGGTGTCGAACTCCGCCTCGTCGTGGATGCCCGCCATGTACATGAACATCTGCTTGAAGCGGGGCGAGGCCTCCTCGAAGATCGCGGTCTTCGGGCCGTAGCAGGCGTGGGTGGTCGCCAGCGCCTTGACGCGGTGGTCCATCGCCGCCAGGCGCGTGCCCCAGTGCGAGCCGAAGGACGTGCCGACGACGGCGATCCGGTCTGGGTCAACTTCGGGCCGCTCGAGCAGTTCGTCGATGGCGGCGCCGGCTGCCCGCTCGTAGTTGTCATCTGAGACCCGGATCTTGCGGATGTTGCTCATCCCCTGACCGGGGCCGTCGATCGAGAGCACGTTCATGCCGCGCCGCAGGTACGGGTTGCCGAGCGGGTTGGGAAACATCTCCTTGGTCATGTCCATCCCGGGGATGAAGAGCACAGTCGGGGCACGACGACGGTCCTTGAGCAGGTGCAGCCGGCCCTGGATCTGGACGCCCTCCCAGGAGATCTCGACCAACTCGACCGGATTGTCGGCGTACTGGACGACTTTCTCGAAGCACTCCAGGTGCTTCCGATGGAGGTAGATCTTCTCCTGGTTGTCATCCTCGAAGATCGCGTGCTGCGCGTGCGCGTAGATCTCGGCGGCCTTCGCGTAGGCGGCGCGGGCGGTGTCGGTGTGGCCGGCTCGCTCGGCGGCCGCGGCGATAGCCTCGGCGTGCCGGGCCTGCTTGGCCAGCGCTCGGGGAATCATGCGGTACGACTTCACCTCGGATGGGACCTCGCGCTCGTCGTTGGCGAAGTTCTGCACCCGCCCGGTCTGCTTGACCATCAGGTCCAGGATCCACTGCTGGCTGTCCCGCCGTCGTTCCTGCTGCATGCGCTCTCCCTCGCTCACGCGCTCACCCCCGCGCCCCGGCGCTCCAGCGTCGTCTGGAACTCCGCCACGCTCATTACCCAGCCGAGGGCGGCCTCGATCTGCGCGACCGCTGCCTCGTGGTACTCCTGGCCGTTCATGCTGCCGCAGGCGTCCTCGAGCAGGATGACCCCGAAGTCGCGCGCTTGGGCGTCGAAGCAGGTGTGCAGGCAGCAGTTATTCGTGTTCACGCCCGCGATGAAGACCGTCTCGACGCCGAAGCTCTTCAGGATGAGCTCCAGGTCGGTCATGTAGAAGCCGCTGTAGCGCCGCTTGACCACCACCGGCTCGTGCGCCAGCGGCGCGACGGGCGGCATGAACTCGGCGTAGACGCTGCCCTCGGTGCACTTCGTCGCCTGGCGCACGAAGCCGGCTCCCGGGATGGGCTTACCGTTCTGCCAGCGCCAGAAGGGGTTGCGGCCCTCACGGGGGCCCCAGGGCGGCGGCGGATCCATCGACCAGGTGCCGACGTGGATCACCGGCACGTTCGCGGCCCGGGCGGCTTCCAGCGCGACCGCGCCCCGCCTGACGACGAGTTCGGCGCGGTCGGCCGGCAGGGTGTGGTAGCCGGCCCCGCCGACGTCCAGGTGCCGCCGCTGCATGTCGATCAATAGCAGCGTGCTGCGCGCCAGGTCGATCTCGGCCTCGACGTCCGCCGGCAGTGGCATTCCACCCTCCTTCTCGCGCGTACCCGCTGGGTCGTAGCGGACGGCACCTCATCCGTGGCCGGCCGAGTGGCCCCGGGCGATCAGGCCGAGTAGGGCACCGGCCGCGGGTAGGTGTGCCGGTGGCTCTTTACGACCCGTCTGATGCACTCGGTCCGGGTCAGCAAACCAATGTCGCTCGCCGGGTCGCCGTCGACGACCAGCAGGTCCGCGAGCTTGCCCGGTTCGACCGTCCCCAGGTCCGCCTCCAGCCCGACCAGTCGCGCCGCCAGCAGTGTGCCGATGCTTACGGCGTCGAGCGGCGCGATGCCGTGCTCGACCATGACCGCGAACTCCAGCCCGTTGCGGCCCGCCTTCGGCCGCATGCGGTTGTCGGTGCCGAAGCCCACCGTCACGCCGCGGTCCAGCGCCTCCTGGATCATGCGGCAGCGCCCGGCGATGCCACCCTCGATGTGCTCGACGACCTCCGGAGCCAGCCGGCGGCGCTCGCGCTCGAGCAGCGCCCAGTTCAGCTGGCTGAGTGTGGGGCACCAACTCGCTCCGTGCTCGGCTAGCAGCGGGACGAAGTCCGGCTCGTAGCCGACCGGCCCGTGCTCGACCCGGTCGACGCCGTTCCCTACGGCGTGGCGGGCGTGTGCCAGCGACATGCAATGCGCGGCGACCCGGAAGCCGAGCCGGTGCGCCTCGTCGGTGATGGCGCGGATCTCCTCGGGAGTGAAGTCGAGCCGCCGCGCCACGTAGTCCGGCGCGATGAAGCCGCCCTCGCCGGCGAAGAGCTTGATGAAGTCGGCGCCCAGCCCGACGTTCTCGCGCACCAGCGCCCGCAGCTGGTAGGGACCGTCGGCGAACGCGCTGCGCGGGCGCAGGTGCTTGACCAGCTCGTAGTTCCACTCGCCCACGTTGCCGTGCCCGGCGCTCTGCGACAGCGCCCAGCCGCAGTGGTAGATACGCGGGCCGGGCAGCCCCTCGCGGTCGATGAGCTGCTTGATCGCCGAGACGAAGCTGGGATGGCCGTGGCCCATACTGAACATGGTGGTGAAGCCGGCCGCGAAGACCGCCCAGGTGTCGAGCAGCCCGCGCAGCACGCGGGCCTCCGGGAAGGGCTCCAGGTGCGTGCCGTGCGGGTCGTGGGGCCACTCGCCGGTGACGTGCAGGTGCGCCTCGATCAGGCCGGGCATAACCGTCTGCCGGGCAGCGTCGATCACGGATGCGCCGGTCGGAACGGCGCCCTCGTGCCAGGGCGACACCCCGGCGATGCGTCCGTCGTCGACCAGGATCGCCTGGTCGCGCAGCACCCGGTCGCCGTCGAGTCGTCCGGTCAGCACGGTGCCCGCGTGGATTACCAGCGACTGGCCCGGCTCCAGCGGCAGTACGGTGTCGACCAGCCGGCGCAGGGCTCCGATCTCGTTCGCCGCCATCGTCTCCCCCTCCGCTGTCCTCCGCCGCCGTCAGCGCGGCCAGGCCGCGTCGACGAACTCGCAGCCCTCGGCCCGCATGGCGGCCTCGATGTCATCGATCCCGGTGACCTCGCCCCGCAGCAGGACGTCCTGGGCCGCGGCGAAGCCGGCCTCGACGGCGGCCACGCGCGCCAGAACCTCGGCGGCGCGAGCCGGCGGCACCACGACGATGCCGTCCTCGTCGGCCACGACGATGTCGCCGGGGTTGACCACCACGCCGCCGCAGGCGATCGGGACGTTCACCTCGCCGGGGCCGTCCTGCGGTCCGGGGAAGGTCGCCACGCTGCGAGCGAAGCTCGCCAGGCCGTCGGCGCGGATCTCGCTGACGTCGCGCAGGGCGCCGTCCACGATCAGGCCGGCCACGCCGCGGTGGAGCATCCCCCGACAGATGTTGCCGCCGATCACGGCCGCGGTCGGGTTGCCGCAGGCGTTGACCACCAGCACGTCGCCGGGGGCGGTGCGCTGGACGGCCTCCTTGAGCACGCTGAGGGCGCCGGTCGGGATGGAGACGGTCACGGCCGGCCCGGCGATGCGCGGGATCGGGCGGAAGATCGGCCCGATGGCGTGGTCCAGCGTGTTGACGCGGTTCATGGCGTCGGCCAGGTCCGGCGTGGCGTGCTCGGCCAGCGCCCGGACGAGGTTCGGGTCGGGGCGATCCACCCGGGTGTAGACCCGGAAGCCAAGCGGCATGCACTCTTCCTCTCGTGGGGCCGCGGGGTGCGTCACTGCCCGCGGACCATAGTGGACAGCGCGGCGGGCTGTCAATTAGCCTGTGCCGCGAGGCCCGCCTTGCCGCGGTGCCGACGGGAGCGACGACGGAGGCGCCATGCCGACCGCCACCTGGCCGCTGATCGTTCACACGTTCGACGACTTCACCGAGCCGTGGCGACAGCCGCCGGCCGAGGTCGTGCTGTTCCATCCTGGGCTGGGCGGCAACGGCGAGCTGTACCGCGCCTGGGTGCCGGTGCTCGGCGACCGCTACCAAGTGCTGCGCGTCGACGCACGCGGCCAGGGCCGCAGCCCGCTGCCGGACGGCTACGTCTGGACGATCGAGCGGTTCGTCGACGACGCCATCGCGGTGCTGGATCACCTCGGGATCGAGCGCGTGCACTGGGTCGGCGCGTCTGGCGGCGGCATCGTCGGGCAGGCGGCGGCGATCAGGTGCCCCGAGCGCATCCGCTCGCTATCCCTGATCGCCACCACGCCGCGCTTCCGTGGCCCAGCCGACTTCGAGGGCTGGCTCGCGCCGCTCGACCGGGGCGACGTGGTCGAGTTCCTGAGCCGTGACGTCGAGCGCCGCTTCGGTCTCGACGATCCGGCGCGGACAGCCTGGATCATCGGGGAGTTGGCGCGGACTCCGGGCTCGGTCGCGGCGAGCCTGCACCGCTGGGTCCGCACGGTCGACCTCACGCCCGACCTCGAGCGGATCGCCTGCCCGGCGCTGGTCGTGACCGGCGAGCGGGACACGCTGACGGACCTCGACGACGCAGGCTTGCTCGCGCGGGGCATCCCGCACGCGCGGCTCGAGGTCGTGCGGGGTCTGCCACACAACATCGCCTACACCCATCCGCGGCTGGTCGCGGAGCTGGTCAGGGGATTCCTGCTGGACGTCGACGACTGAGAGGAGCCTGGGATGATCGATAAGGTTCGTACGGCGGAGATGTCGTGGCGCGAGGTCGAGGAGGCGATCGCGCGCGGCGCGGCGGCTCTCGTGCCGATGGGCTCGACCGAGGAGCACGGTCCACACGCCCCGACCGGCGACTACCTGCTGACGGATGCCATCACCGAGCAGGTGGCGCGCCAGACCGGCGACGTGATGATCCCGACGATCCCCTTCAGCTACTCCGAGTACTTCCGCCACTACCCCGGCACGGTCACCCTGCGTGCCGAGACGCTGCGGCTGCTGGTGCGGGACGCCGTCGACGGCCTGCTCGACCAGGGCTTCCACCACGTCATCCTGTTCAACGGCCACAAGGGGAACGAGCCCATCCTGGGGCCGCTGATCCGCGAGCTGCGTCGCGAACGCGGAGTGCTCGTGCCGATCGTCGCGCCTCTTGGATTCGGCATGACCACGCCGCTCATCCGCGAACTCTACGGGAGCACGCCGACCGGCCACGGCGGCGAGCCGATCGGCTCGATCTGGGCGCACCTGCGCCCGGGATTGGTGGATCTGGGTCGGGCCGAGGACTTCGGCAGCGGACCGTTCCTGGGCCTGCCGACCTCGGGCCTCAACGAGGTGGTCTTCGAGGGGCACCCGGTCGGCATGGCGATCAACATGGGGGACGTCACCCCACCGTCGGGCAGCCTCTCCGACCCGCGCCTGGCCTCGGCCGACAAGGGCGAGCGGATCGTGGCGAACGCGGTCGCCGGGCTGGCGGCCTTCGTGCGCTGGTTCAAGCAGGTCGATCCGCGCGTCGAGCCGTGACGGACGGCCGGGGTGAGGCCGGTCAGGCGGTCTCTGACCGGTGCTCGGGTGCGCGGTCCGGCAGCGGCGGCCGGCGGCGGTGCCAGTCGGTCGCCTGCTCGTAGGCGTGGGCCACCTGGAACACGCGCGCCTCGTCGAACCAGCGTCCCGCGACCTGCAGGCCGACCGGCGTCCCGCCGCCGTCGAATCCGGCCGGCAGCACCAGCGCCGGCATCCCGCTCAGATTGTAGATCCCGGTGTACTCCGGCCCGGCCTTGCGCAGGTCGATCTCCCGACCGCCCACCGTCGTCGTCCAGGTGCCCGCCCGCCCCGCGCACATCGCCAGCGCCGGACCGACGATGACCTCGACCCGCGCGAGCAGGTCGCGGAAGGCGTCGCGCATCAGCCGGCGCACGCGCTGCGCCTGGACGTAGGCGGTGGCCGGGAC
Organism: Thermomicrobiaceae bacterium; assembly: GCA_035532355.1. Taxonomy (GTDB): domain Bacteria; phylum Chloroflexota; class Chloroflexia; order Thermomicrobiales; family Thermomicrobiaceae; genus DASSZN01. Next base: position 9,230 of record DATKRJ010000122.1, read on the forward strand.
GACGTTGCCGAGGTCGAGCCGCATGATGGCCGTCTCGCCGAAGCGGTCGGCGGCGCGACGCAGCGCGTCGTGGTGCACCGTGGCCGCCTCCGGGTGCAGGATCGCGGTCTGCAGCGCCGAGCAGCGGCGCACGTAGGGCAGATCGACGTCCTCGATCGTCGCGCCGAGGTCGCGTAGCACGTCGAGCGCCGCGTCGACGATGCGGGTGACCTCCGGGTCGATGCCCTCGTCGCTGTAGCCGCGTGCTCGCCCGACCCGCAGTCCCCGAATCGATTCTCCGAGCCGCGCCGAGAAGTCGGGCACCGGGCGGCGCGACGAGCTCTCGTCGGCCGGGTCGTGGCCGGCGACGGCCTGCAGCATGAGCGCGCCGTCACGGACCGAGCGGGCCATCACCGTCGTGTGGTCCAGCGAGTAGCTGAGCGGCACCACGCCGGCCAGGCTGACGCGCCCGTAGGTCCCCTTGACCCCCACGACCCCATTGACATTGGCCGGCGAGCGACCAGAACCGCCGGTATCGGTCCCGATCGACCCGAAGGCCATACCGGTCGCGACGCTCACGGCAGACCCGGAGCTGGAGCCGGACGACGTGCGCTCGGGGTTCCAGGGGTTGAGTGGCGGCGGGAAGGCGGGGCTCATGCTGAAGGCGTACTCGAACAGGTTGGCCTTTCCCATCAGGATCGCGCCCGCCTCCCGCAGCCGGGTATAGACGGTGGCGTCGACATCGGGGACCCAGTCGGGATCGACCAGCGAGGCGCAGGAGGTGCGGATGCTGCGGGTCGCGACGTTGTCCTTGAGCGAGATTGGAATGCCGTGCAGCGGTCCGCGATCGTGCCCGCGCTGCAGCTCGAGCTCCGCCTGGCGCGCCTGCTCCAGCGCCACGTCACCGGTGACGGTGATGTAGGCGCGCATCGTCGCGTCGTGCCGCGCGATCCGCTCCAGCACCGCCTCGGTGAGGGCGATCGGCGAGAGCGCCCCGTCGCGGAGCCGTCGCCCAGCCTCGGCGATCGAGAGGAAGCAGCGATCGTCCGCGTGCGCCGTCACCGGCCCGCGTCCTCGTCGTCGAAGCCTAGCGTGGCCGGCTGGCGGTCACCGGCATCGAGAGCCCATACCGCGGCGAACCCCTCGACGAACTCCGCCAGCGTCCGTCGCAGTGTGTCGACCCGCTCGGGCGTCAGCCGCAGGTCGACGAGCCGCGCCGCCGCCCGCACGTCGTCCGCGTCAATCTGCTCTCGCTGCTCCACCGGGTTTTCTCCTTTCCCGCTCGTCGCCCCACCATCACCTGCGTTCTGTCCGACCCAGCTCGAGGTGAGAGAGGCCGATGGTAGAGAGCGCGGCCTCTGCCTGTCAACCATCCGGGTAACGATGTCGAGAGCCGTAGACACCCGGCAACGCGTGCAGGGTCACCTGACCGAACAGACAGGACCGGTGGGGATATCGAGACAGGGCCGTGCCGGAAACCCTGTGATAGGCTCGTTCCGAGTCGGTGTCGTATCGATTTCACTGACAGGGTAGGTGATGGAAACCCAGGAACACGCGCTGCACGCGCAACACGCCTATGACCGGCGCTGGTGGACGCTCGCCGTGCTCTGCCTCGGCGTGCTGGTCATCGGCCTCGACAATACGATCCTCAACGTGGCGCTGCCGACGCTGGTGCGCGACCTCCACGCGACCGAGAGCCAACTGCAGTGGATCGTCGACGCGTACATCCTGGCCTTCGCCGGGTTGCTTCTGACCGCGGGAAGCATCGGCGACCGCTACGGGCGCAAGAAGGCGCTCATCGGCGGGCTGATCGTCTTCGGGCTCTTCTCGCTGATCTCGTCGCGGGTCGCGTCCGCCGACCAGCTGATCCTGACGCGGGCCGTCATGGGCGCGGGTGGCGCCTTCCTCCTGCCGACCACGCTGTCGATCATCACCAATATCTTCCCGGACGAGGAGCGTGCTCGGGCGATCGGCATCTGGTCGGCGATCTTCGGCGTCTCGGTGCCGCTCGGCCCGATCATCGGCGGCTGGCTGCTCGAGCACTACTCGTGGGGCTCCGTCTTCCTGGTCAACGTGCCGGTCGTGATCGTCGCGGTGGCGGCGCTATTGGCGCTGGTACCGGAGTCGTACGATCCGACGGCGCAGCCGCTCGACCCGCTGGGCGCGGTCCTCTCGATCGGCGGTCTCGGCACCCTTCTCTACGCCATCATCGAGGCCCCCGGCCGCGGCTGGCTGAGCCAGATCACGCTCGAGTGGTTCGCCGTCGCCACGGTGCTGATGGTGGCGTTCATCCTCTGGGAGCGCCACACCCGCTATCCGATGCTGCGCATGAGCCTGTTCAAGAACGCCCGCTTCTCTGCGGCGAGCTTCTCGGTGACGCTGGTCTTCTTCGGCCTGAACGGCGCGATGTTCTTCCTGACCCAGTACCTGCAGTTCGTACTGGGCTACTCCACCCTGAAGGCCGGCGCGTCGATGATTCCGGTGGCCTTCGCTATCGGCGTGTCGGCGCCGCTGAGCGCGCGGTTCACCGAGCGCTTCGGCAGCAAGCTCGTGGTGACGGTCGGCCTGCTGATCGTGGCGGCCGGCATGGGCATCCTCACTACAATCAGCACCACCAGTGGCTACGGCGTGATCGCGGCCATGCTCTTCGTCGGCGGCATCGGCATGGGCCTGGCGATGACGCCGGCCACCGATTCGATCATGGGTGCCGTGCCTAAGGAGCATGCGGGCGTGGGCTCCGCGGTCAACGACACGACGCGCCAGATCGGCGGCGCGCTCGGGGTGGCCATCCTCGGTAGCTACCTGTCCACCACCTACGCCAGCTCGATGAGCGCTCACGTGGCCGGGCTGCCGCCGGCGGCCGTGGGAGCGGTCAAGAACTCGATCGGCGCGGCCCTGGCCGTTGCCCAGCAGATGGGCGGCGCTCCCGGAGCGTCGCTGGCCGGGTTCGCCCGCGAGGCGTTCGTCAAGGGCATGAGCGAGACGGCGCTGATCGCGGTGGTCACCTCGGTCCTGGGCGCGATCGTCGCGTTCGCGTTCCTGCCGTCCCGCGGCGGGGGCGGTGGCGAGGCATCGGAGGCTCACGTGGAGACCGAGGAGTTGGTGGGCGCCTATGAGCGACGTTGAGTCGGCGGAAGCAGCGCCCGATCTGCTCGGTCGTCGGCCACCCTTGCCGGGCCGGCCGGGGCGGCCCCGGAGCGCGCGCGCGGAGCGGGCCATCCTCGACGCCACGTCCGATCTGCTGATCGAGCGTGGGTTCCAGGGGCTGAGCGTCGAGGAGGTCGCCGAGCGCGCGGGGGTGGGCAAGGCGACGATCTACCGGCGCTGGTCGTCCAAGGACGAGCTGGTGCGGACGGCGGTCTGCGTCCACGACGACTTCGTCCCACCGGACACTGGCAGCGTGCGGGGAGACTTCCTGGCCATCCTGGGCGCCCGGCGCACCTCGGCCGAGCCGCGGCTGTGGCCGATGATGGCCCGCATCGTCGGCGAGGCGATCGGCAATCCCGCCTTCCTGGGCGCGTACTGGGACGCGGTCGTGCGTCCGCGCCGGGCCATCGGCACGGCCATCATCCGGCGCGGGAAGGCCCGCGGAGAGGTGCGGCCGGACGTCGACGAGGAGCTCGTGCTCGACGCGCTGGTCGGCTTCGTCATCTATCGACTGCTCGTCTCGCCGGAGCACACCTTGCCGGCGACCAGCGTCGTCGAGGAGTTCGTCGACACCCTGTGCCGGGGCATCGCGGCGCCCTGACCGGGGCGGTTCGCCCGTCCGGACTCACCGTTTCGCAACCTCACGCCTCACGTCGTGGGGAGTCGCCGCCTGCGACGCACGTGAACTCCCTGTCCGTTCGGCTAGGTCGGTAGCCGCCAGGTTGGACAATCTCGATCCGTGGCCCGGTGGGCTAAGCTCGGTAGCCTGACTCTGGAAAGGAGACTGTCCGCATGATGCGACAGGGGGACCGGCCTCGAACCGCCCAGCCTCACGGTCGCGGCGCCGGGTCCGGCGGGCCGTCCGGCGGCGCGGCCGCGATGCGCGCCAGGCCGAACTTCCGCACGCTGGGCCGGGCAATCCGCTACATCGGCAGGTATCGCCGGGTAGCGCTGCTGGCCTATGGGTCGCTGGTGATCGCCACCGCGGCGCAGCTGATGGTGCCGCAGCTGGTGCAGAACATCATCGACGCCGTGGTCAAGGGATACACTGCCTCGCAGATCCTGGGGCTGCCGGCGGGGGCCCAGACGGGCGCGGCCTCGGCCCTCAGGACGAGCGTCGGGCAGCTTCGGCTCGATCAGAGCGGGGCAGAGTCGGCGCTGACGGCGTCCATGATCGCCATCGGGGTGTTCGCGGTGTTCCGCGCCGTGTCTGCCTTCAGCCAGCAGTACAACGCCGAGCGCGCCTCGCAGAACGTGGCCTTCGATTTCCGCAACGAGCTGTTCGCCAAGATCCAGCGGCTGTCGTTCAGCTACCATGACCGGCATCAGACCGGGCAACTGATGATCCGCGCCACCGACGACGTCGAGAAGGTGCGGCTCTTCGTCGGTCAGGGCCTGGTGATGAGCGTGCAGTCGTTCCTGCTGCTGGTGGCGACTCTCATCGTCCTGTGGTTCAGCAACCACACGCTGACGCTCATCATCCTGCCTATCCTGCCGATCGCCTTCGTCGTCTTCTTCGTGTTCGGCGCGATCGCCCAGCCGCTGTTCATGAAGGTGCAGATTCGGGTCAGCGCGTTGAACACCGTGCTGCAGGAGAACGTGGCCGGCCTGAAGGTGGTCAAGGCGTTCGCGCGTGAGCCCGAGGAGACTAGGCGCTTCGGGGCGTCGGCCGACCAACTGCTGGCTCAGCAGTTGACGGTCGCGCGCACCTTCTCCTTCCTGTTCCCGGTCATCTTCCTGCTCGCCAACCTCGGTCAGGCGGTCGTGCTCTACTTCGGCGGCCGCCAGATCATCCAGGGCACGTTCACCCTCGGTGAGTGGCAGAAGTTCAGCCTGTATCTGGCCTACGTCTTCTTCCCGATGGGCCAGCTCGGCTTCATCGTCAACCTGATGTCGCAGGCGACGGCATCCGCCCAGCGTATCTTCGAGATCCTTGACACGACCAACGAGATCGAGGATCGTCCGGGCGCGACGGCGTTGAAGTCGGTCCGCGGGCAGGTGACGTTCGACGACGTGACCTTCCGCTACTACAAGGGCGGCGATCCCGTCCTGAGCAACGTGTCGCTCGAGGCCGCGCCCGGCCAGACCGTGGCGCTGCTCGGCGCGACCGGCAGCGGCAAGACGACGATCATCAACCTCTTGCCGCGCTTCTACGACGTCTCCGAGGGCCGGGTGCTGATCGACGGCCACGACGTTCGGGATGTCACCGTCGAAAGCCTGCGCGCGCAGATCGGCATCGTGCTACAGGAGACGACGCTCTTCAGTGGCACCATCCGTGACAACATCGCCTACGGACGCCACGACGCCACCATGGACGAGATCGTGGCCGTGGCGCGGGCGGCGGCGGCCCACGACTTCATCATGGAGTTTCCGTCTGGCTACGACACGCCGGTCGGCGAGCGCGGCTCGACCCTCAGCGGCGGACAAAAACAGCGCATCGCGATCGCGCGGGCGCTGCTGATGAACCCGCGCATCCTGATCCTGGACGACTCGACCAGCAGCGTGGACCTGGCGACCGAGTACCGCATCCAGCAGGCTCTCGACCTGCTGATGGTCGGCCGGACG
>DATKRJ010000123.1:0-9447 GCA_035532355.1 Thermomicrobiaceae bacterium
GGCATGCCGAGCGCGTCCCCGATAGCCAGCCCGAGCAGGCTGCCCAGAATGCGCGCTCTTGGCGGGACGCGCCTGCGCTCTGGCTCGCCGGTCACGTCGATCTCCGGTGCCATGGACGATGTCTCACCACTCCCTCGACGGCCATCAGGCCATTAAACCATGACGGCCGTTGGTTCCCGGCATCCGGTCGACCCAGCCGGCTGGATCGCGGCGTGCGGACCCCCGCGTGGGGCCCAGTTGCGGATCACCGGGGCTTCCTCGATACTCGCCGGGAGCGGTCGTGACCGCACAGAGCGGAAGGAACGGCCATGAACATCGTCGACGCTCTTGATCGCGTCAAGGACCGGTTGGACGAGAACGGCGCGCGCCCGGAGACCTTCAGGCTGGTGGATACGATTCGCCGCACGGCGACACAGCCCGGGTCGGATCAGGCACAGGTCCGCTCGCTGCTCGAATTGGTGCGGCGGCTGATGCGGACCCCGGTGGCCCACGCCAACGTAGGTGTGTACGACGACCTGGCGACGCTCGAGGGACAGCTCGAGCAGGCCAGCGTCGAGGCGGCCGCACGGCGTGAGGCCGAGGACAGCAAACCGCTGCCGAAATCGAAGAAGTTTTACAAGGAGTTAAAACAGCGCGAACGGAAATCGTAACCACGCCGTGCCTCGGGGCAGACGCACCACCCAGCCAGGGCCACGCGGCGTTGAGGAGGAGCAGGATGCGAGTCTATCGGACGATCCACTACGGACTGGGTCCGATCGGCCAGGAGCTCGCCCGGCTGACGGCGGATCGCGAATCGCTCCAGATCGTGGGCGCGGTCGACATCGACCCCAACAAGGTCGGCAAAGACGTCGGCGAGGTCATTGGCCTCGGTCGCGCGCTGGGCGTACCGGTCCGGAGCGACGCCGACGCGCTGTTCCGCGAGGTGCAGGCCGACGCGGTCTTGCACACGACCGGCTCCTACCTCGAGCAGGTCTGGTCACAGATCGACGGAATCGTACGGGGGGGACTGAACCTCGTATCGACGTGCGAAGAGCTGTCGTTCCCGGCCGCCCAGCACGCCCAGAAGGCCCGCGAGATCGACGCCCTGGCCAAGCAGCACGGTGTCAGCGTGTTGGGCACGGGTGTCAACCCGGGCTTCGTCATGGACACGCTGCCGCTCTTCTTCAGCGGCATCGCGCAGCGCGTCGACGCCGTGCGCGTGCAGCGGATCCAGAACGCATCAAGCCGGCGTCTGCCGCTGCAGGCGAAGATCGGCTCCGGTAAGACGCCGGAGGAGTTCCGCGCGCTGGTACAGGCGGGCAAGGTGCGGCACGTCGGGTTGCAGGAGTCGGTCTACATGATCGCCGCGGCCCTGGGCTGGGAGCTCGACGACTACAGCGAATCCACCGATCCGGTACTGGCGGACCACCAGATCGTCACGGAGTATTTCACCGTCGCGCCGGGTCTGGTGTGCGGCGTCGAGCAGTACGGGCGCGGCTACGTCAAGGGCAGCGAGAAGATCACGTTGCACCTGCGGATGTACCTCGACGCCGAGCCGGCGCACGATCGGGTCGTCCTCGAGGGCGCACAGCGGCTGGAGCTGGTCATTCCCGGTGGCCTGCAGGGGGATCGCGCCACGACTGCCGTGGCCGTGAACGCCGTTCCACGCGTCGTCGACCACGCGCCGGGGCTGGTGACGATGGCTGACCTGCCGCTGGTGGTTGCGGGTCGCTAGCGCCCCGAGGACCAGAGCCAGGATGTCCTGAATCCCACGCCCATGCGATCCGTAAGCCCGAGCCGATTGGCGGGAGATCAGATGCTTCGCTCCGAGCAGTACGACAAGGTCGCCGTGTTCTTCGACATGTCGAATCTCTATTTCGCGGCGAGGGACCTTGGCATCCGTATCGACTACACCAAGCTGCTCGAGTTCCTGGTCAACGGGCGTCGGCTGCACCGTGCCTATGCCTACATGGCAGTCTCGTCGGACGATACGTCCGCCGTACCGTTTCTCACCTGGCTGCGGCGCAACGGTTTTCGTGTCGTCACCAAGCCGCTCAAGCGCTTCAGCGACGGCAGCAGCAAGGGCGACCTGGACATGGAGTTGGCGGTGGACGTGCTGACCCAGGCTCCGTTCATCGACGTGGCCGTGATCGTCAGCGGTGACGGCGACTTTACCTACCTGGTCGATCGAGCGCAGCGCCTGGGGCTCCGCGTGGAGATCGCCTCGACGCCGCGCTACATCGCGATCGAGCTGCTGGAGATCGCCGACCGCTACGTCGACCTCGAGGCACATCTGCCGATCTTCGCGCTCGAGCGCACGGTGCCGTCGACCGACGATGTGGGCCTGCAGCCCGCCCGCGTCGAAATCGGCAAGGTCGACGACGGCATCGTCGGGAAGTGAGGAGAGCACACGTGGGAATCGTCGAAGAGGTACGCGAGCGGCGGAGCCACCTGCTCGGTCAACTTGAGGAGATCGTAACCCGTGAGTCGCCGACGCTGGACAAGGCGGCCGTCGACCGGTTGGCGCACTACCTCCAGGAGCGCACGCGTGAGCTCGACGGCGATGTGACGGTCTACCCGCAGGAGTCGTATGGGGACCTCACGGTTGCTTCGTGGTCCGGAGCCGGCGAGACGGTCGGCTCGATTCTGGTGATGACGCACATCGACACCGTGTGGCCCCTCGGCACGATCGACCGTCTGCCCTACCTGATCGAGGGCGACATCGGACGGGGGCCGGGGATCTTCGACATGAAAGCCAGCGTGGCGATGATGCTTGAAGCGCTGGCCATGGTCCGCGAGCGCCGGGCGCCACACCGGGCGATCCGCTGGTTGATCAATACCGAGGAGGAGGTGGGCAGTCCTGCCTCGCGCGCGCTCATCGAGAGCCTGGCACGAGAGAGTGACTACGTGCTGTGCCTGGAGCCGCCGGTGCCGCCGATCGGCTCGCTCAAGACCTCACGCAAAGGGGTGGGGCGCTTCACGATGCGGATCCACGGCCGCGCCTCCCATGCCGGAGCTGACCCGGAGAAGGGCATCAGCGCCATTCAAGAGCTCGCCAATCAGATCCACTATCTTCACAGCCTGACGGACTTCGCGCTGGGGACGACGGTGAACGTCGGCGTGGTCCATGGAGGGACTCGACCGAATGTTGTGGCGGCCGAGGCCGAGGCGGAGATCGACCTGCGGGTGGCGACGATCGACGAGGCGGGTCGAGTCGTCGAGGCCATCCGGCAGACGCGGCCACGCCTCCTGGGGACCGCGGTGACGGTAGAGGGCGGACTGAATCGACCGCCGATGGAGCGAACGCCGGCCGTGGTGGCCGCGTTCGAGCGCGCTCGAGAGATCGGAGCCGGCATGGGGCTGGCATTGACCGAGGCAGGGACCGGGGGCGGCAGTGATGGCAACTTCACGGCTGCCGCCGGTGCTACCACCATCGACGGGCTCGGCTGCCCGGGCGACGGGGGGCATGCCGAGCACGAGCACATCCTCATCCCGGGACTGTTCGAGCGGACCGCGTTACTCTTTGGTCTGTTGACGCAGCTGTAATCCAAGTCAGGTCGCCGACAAGAGCGCGCCCGAGCCAGTCCGGCTCGGGCGCGTTCAGCGATTTCTCGAATCGTGTCACCCTCGTGAACACCATGCCGCGTTTCGGCCTCGGCATGTCGCCAGGGGCCAGCGAGGGGCACCGCCCCCCAGGGTGGACCTTCCCCGCCGTCGACTACTCGCCGCTGGGGGCGTGGTCCTCCTCGGTCGCTCGGAGGTCGCCCACCAACTGGCGGGCCTGACCGACGACGGTGCCGAACGCCGCGCGCACGCGCTTCCGCTGAGACGGGCGGAGCAGGCCGAAGTAGGCCACCGCGCCGAGCGCTCCCGCCCAGGCTCCGATCATCGCCGTCTCGCCGGCCACGTACTTCAGCTGGGTCCCGGCGGCCTGCAGCGCGCTGCCGGTCACGTCGGCAACGCGCGTCGTCCGGCCGCGACCTCGCCGCCCCAGCGCGCGCCGCTTTACCGTGTCGCTGAGCGCCTGGCCCATCACCTCGCCCATGCTCGCCAGGACCCCCGCGGCCGCGCCACCGAGGGCTGCCGTCTGGGTTCCCAGCTGTGGTACGTAGTCGGAACGGGCCGTGCTGCCGAAGTCGAGTGCGCGCTCGCGTGCCGCCGCGAGGATGTCCTCGGCCTCCGAGACGGCCTCCTGAGCCAGCGCACGGGCCGCCGGAGCAATGTCGGTCTTGAGGCGATCGCCCAGGTCGGCGGAACGCACGGCACCCTCACTGCGCACCCGGTCGGCGGCGATCATCGCGGCCTCGGCCGCCTGTCGCGCCAGCGGCGGCAACTCGGACCTGGCTGTGTCGACGGCCTGGCCGACGAGCTGCTTCATGTCGCTCTTCAGCGCCTGAGCCTCGGGACTCGTGGCACGCTTCCTCGCTTGCTCGACTGACGTCCGGACCACGTCCGCGGCGGCCTTCACCCGTGGGTCGGCAAAGAGGGTCTGAACGCCGGCCGGCGGAGGGGGGGCACTGCGACGGCGGGTCAGCGCAACCGCGATTCCGGCCACGGCGGAGCCGGCCGCGGCGGCCAGCCCGATCACCTTCGGCGAGGGCAATGTATCGAAATCTCGCTCACTCATGGCTGTGCCTCCGTACCGATCGAACGCGCGGCCTGCCGGCCCGCTGCCCCGGACATGACCGCGATTATCCACCCGGATCCCCGCATGGCGCCGATCACCGCGGCATCCGGATCATCCTGATCACCTCACGGGCGGCCCGGTGAGCCGGCTATGCGCGGGCGGCGCCCCGTGCCGGGCTGCCGCAGACGCGCAAGAACCGTGCGACGGTTTGCCGGCGTCGACGACCGCGTCGGTCGACCTTCCTCCGCGACCTGGACGCTGCACGGCTACGGCAGCCAACGGGGGAACGGGGATCCGTGCCGCGGCACCTGAGCGTGGCATGACGTTCGTACCGGCTGGGGCGTTTGTCATGCCGGGTTTGTCATCCTATACTCTGCCGGAATGATGAACGAGTACACCGCGCGCTACGATGTCATCGTGATCGGTGCTGGTCACGCCGGCTGCGAGGCCGCCCTTGCCGCAGCGCGCAGCGGAAGTCGCACGCTCATCCTGACGCCCAACCTGGACCGCGTCGGGTTCATGCCATGCAATCCGTCGATCGGCGGCCCGGCAAAAGGGCACCTGGTTCGCGAGGTCGACGCACTGGGCGGGGAGATGGGCCGAGCGATCGACCGGACCGCCATCCAGATCCGCACGCTCAACACCAGCAACGGCCCGGCGGTGCAGGCGCTCCGCGCCCAGGCGGACAAGTCGCTGTATCAGATGGCGATGAAAGAGGCGCTCGAGCGCCAACATGGCCTGGCCATCTCGCAGGAACTCGTCGTCGACGTCGAACTCGAGCCGTACGGCTTCACAACTCGCGTCCGCGCCGTGCGCACGGAGCAGGGCAGTCGTTACCTCGCGGGCGCCGTCGTGGTCACGGCGGGAACGTTCCTGCGCGGCCGGATGATCGCCGGTGACTGGCGAGCGACGGGCGGTCGTGCCGGCGACGTGGCCGCGGTTTCGTTAGCCTCGTCTCTCCACGACCTCGGGCTCCGGCTCCGGCGGCTGAAGACCGGGACTCCTCCTCGCGTCGACGCGCGCACGATCGACTTCAGCCAGACCGACCTCCAGTCCGGGAGCGATCGACCGGCGTGGTTCAGCTTCGACGGCGCCCACGGCGGAATCGAGCGCCTCTCGCTGCCGCCGCTCTCTCTCTATCCGGGCGTCGACGTCACCGGCTGGCGGGTTCAGATGCCGTGCTATCTGATTCATACCAACCCCGAGACGCACGGCATCATCGCCGCAAACCTCGCGCGCGCGCCCATGTTCAACGGCGCCATCGAGGGTGTCGGTCCGCGCTACTGCCCGTCGATCGAGGACAAGGTGGTTCGCTTCCGCGACAAGCCCGCGCACGGACTCTTCCTAGAACCAGAGGGCTGGCGAACCACCGAGGTCTACGTCCAGGGAGCCAACACCAGCCTGCCGCCTGACGTACAGCGTGCCTTCCTCGGCACCATCCCCGCCCTCGCCAATGCGGCCATCACGCGTTTCGGCTACGCGGTGGAGTACGACGCCCTCGACACATCCGAACTCACCGTATCGCTCGAATCGCGGCGGGTGGCCGGCCTCTTCTTCGCCGGACAGGTCTGCGGTACGTCGGGCTACGAGGAGGCCGCCGGACAGGGTATCGTGGCCGGCGTGAATGCGGCTCGCCATGCGCACGGCTCGGCCCCGCTGATCCTGCGCCGCGATCAGGCCTATGTCGGGGTCATGATTGATGACCTCACCACCCGGGAGCTCACCGAGCCCTACCGTATGCTGACCTCGCGCGCCGAATACCGCCTGCTCCTGCGCCCCGACAACGTTGACGAGCGGCTGTCCGCTATCGGTTACCGCCACGGCCTCGTCGACCGGGCGCGTCTGAAGACCGTTCGCGAAGAGACGCGACAGATCGCTTCGGCCATTGACGCGTTGGGGCAACGCTACTTATCCGACAACCCGCGCACCCAGCACTCGCTGAGCGCTCACCGTCTGCCGCCGATCACACGCAATCTCACCGCGCTGGAGTATCTCCGCCGGCCTGGAGTGACCTACGGCTCGCTGGCCGGAGCGCTCGACGACCTCGGCGCCTCGAGCCACCCATTGCCTGGCTGGGCCCTCGCGCCACAGGTAGCGGAGCGCGTGGAGATCGCGGCACGCTACGCGGCTTACATCGACAAAGAGCGCGCTCAGGTCGACCGGGCGCGACGCTTCGAGGCCCGCCCGATTCCCTCGGCGGTGGACTTCGACGCCCTGGGTAGTCTTCGAACCGAGGCACGGCAGCAGCTGGCGCGCTTCCGCCCGGCGACGCTCGGCCAGGCGAGCCGGCTGGCAGGAGTGACGCCGGGCGATGTGGCTGTGCTGCTCGTCCACCTGGAGCGGCTCGGAACGCCCGCGGGCGCGGAGGCGGACGTGTAATGGTGCGCAACCGCCGCGAGCGCCACAGTGCTAGGACGACCTGATGCGAATCCTCGTGCTCTCGGACGTCCACGCCAATCTCGTCGCGTTGGAGGCGGTCCTGGCGGATGCCGGGCGGGTGGACGATGTCTGGTCGATCGGCGACGTCGTCGGCTACGGACCCCGGCCACGCGAGTGTGTCGAGATGGTGCGCATACTCACGCCGAACGTGAGCGTGATCGGCAATCACGACTGGGCCTGCATCGGTCGCCTGTCGCTGGAGGACTTCAACCCGGTCGCGCGCTTCGCCAGCTACTGGACGACGACGCAGCTCGCCGCCGAGCACCTACAGTACCTGGAGTCGCTCCCGAACCGCGTGATGGACCGCGAGTGGACGGTTGTCCATGGCAGCCCCCGTCACCCGATCTGGGAGTACATCTACAACGCGCGGGTCGCGGCACTGAACTTTCCAGCCTTCGATACCCGCCTGTGTCTCGTCGGCCACACCCACGTCCCGCTCTTCATCCGGGAGGACGAGGCGCTGGCCAACGCCTCGCCGCACCACCCCGGAGACGACACCGTAGTGGATCTGTCGTCGGGCCGCTTCATCATCAATCCGGGTTCGGTTGGTCAGCCACGCGACGGCGACCCGCGTGCGGCCTACGCCATCTTCGAGCCTGACGACGCGCGCCTCACGTTCCGCCGAGTTACCTACGACGTTGCCCACACCCAGTCCCAGATGCGAGATGAGGGGCTACCCGAATCGCTCGTCTCGCGGATCGCCGTGGGCGTCTAGCCGGCGCGTCGGGCGTTCCTGCGCCGTTGTCCAGGGTTGACCCGCGCGGCATACTTAGCCGCGCCTTGCGCGGGGCGCGCAGTCGGACGTGGCGCGCTCGGGAAAGGGCGGGGAGTGTCGGCGCTCTATCGGAGCATGGTGGTCCCGGTGAACGGCGGCGCCACCGATTTCCAGGTCATCGATCTCGCGATCGCCATTGCCAGCACCGGATCCGGAACCGACCTCACGCTCGTCTTCGTCGTGGAGGTCCCCCAACAGCACGCGCTCGACGCGGATCTCCCAGAGGACATCCGGCGAGGCGAGGCGGTGATGGCACGCGCCGAGGACTACGCCCGCAGCCACGGACATGCCGTGTGGGGCGCGTTGACGGCCACGCTGCTGCAGGCACGCTTCGCCGCGGCGGCCATTGTGGACGAGGCCATCGAGCGCGATGCCGATGCGATCATCCTGGCCACACGGAACGAATATCGGCTAGGGCTGCTTACCCAGGGGGAGACGGTACCGTACGTGCTGGACAACGCACCTTGCGATATTCTCGTGCTGCGCGTTGCCACCGATAGCGAGGGGGCATGAAGATCCTCATTGTTGGGTGCGGCCGGCTGGGATGGCGACTCGCCTCAGACTTTAGCGACAAGGGGCACGACCTGGCCGTCGTCGACAACAACTCCCGGTCCTTTCGCCGCCTGCCCGATCCGTTCCCCGGGCGCCTCGTGGTCGGGACCGGTATCGACGAGGACGTGCTACGCTCGGCCGGGATTCAGCGCGCCGACGTCTTCGTCGCGGTGACCGACGATGACAATACCAACATTATGGCCGGGCAGATCGCCCGCGACGTCTACCACGTGCCGCGCGTCGTGATCCGCATCTACGACCCAATTCGGGCGGAGATCTATCGAAGTCTGGGGCTCACCGTCATCTGCCCGACGACGATCGTGGCGGGCCTCATCGAAGAGCAGGTGTTCGCCACCGAGGGCGAGTCCGTCCGGCCCTGACCGGTCGCCATCACGAACGCAGGAGCGAGATCGATGTACATCATCGTGGTCGGCGGCGGAAAGGTCGGCTACTACCTCACCAAGACGCTCGTCACCGAAGGTTACGAGGTCTTCCTCATCGAGAAGAACCCGGCAAAGTGCCATGTTTACGCGGAGCGCTTCGGTGCGGTCGTCATGCAGGGCGATGGCGCGGACGCTTCCATCCTGCAGGCTGCCGGAGCGGCGAGGGCCGACGTCGTGATCGCCGTCACCGGTGACGACGAGGACAACCTCGTCATCTCGCAGATGGCCAAGGTCAAGTTCCACGTCAGCCGCACCATCGCGCGCGTCAACAACCCCAAGAACGAGGAGCTCTTCCGCCGCCTTGGCATCGACGTCACGGTCAGCCAGACTAACGTCATCCTCAGCATCATCGAACAGCAGATACCGGAGCGAACGTTTGTCCACCTGCTTGCGCTGCGGCACGCCGACCTCGCCATCGTCGAAGCCAAAGTGTCGCGATCGTCTCCCGTCGTCAGCGAGACGGTCGGCAGCACGCATTTCCCACCGGACGTCAACCTGACTGCGATCATGCGCAACGGCGACCTGATCATCCCGACCGGCCAGACCGTCATCCGGGCTGGCGACGAAATCATCGCGGTGACCAAACGCGAGCGCGAAGACGAACTGCGCCACCTGCTGGTCGACTGATACCG
>DATKRJ010000124.1:0-2313 GCA_035532355.1 Thermomicrobiaceae bacterium
TGGTCCGCCAGGTCCGCGACAAGCTCTCCGAGACGCACCAGGCCATCAACACGATCCGCCGGGTCAAGCGGCAGGTCGAGGAGTGGAACGAGCGCTCCGGCGGCCAGTCGTCCCACGACGACCTGGTCGCCGCCGGCAAGACGCTCGTGGAGAAGCTCCAGCCCATCGAGGAGCAGCTGACGCAGGTCAAAGCGAAGGTCCGCGAGGATACCCTGAACTACCCCATGATGCTCAACGCCAAGCTCGGCGCCCTCATGGGTGTGGCGGCCAGCGCCGACTCACGGCCGACGAGGCAGATGGTCGAGGTCTACCAGTCGCTCGCCGGCCAGGTAGACGCCCAGCTGGCGCAGCTGCGGTCGGTGGTCGACGAGGACCTGGCCCGCTACAACCGGCTGATCCAGGAGGCCGGCGTGCCCGCGGTCGCCGCCTGACTTTCGCAACCATCTCCTTCACCGGAAGCCGGGCCGGGGCCAGTACAGCCCCGGCCCGCGCCGTTCCCTGGCCAAATGGCCAGGGGCGCGACCATACCTTTCCGGCATTGGTAGCATGGCAATATGGTGATAGCGTTATCCTGGGACGAGGTCGGTGGCACGGGTCCTGACCTTGACCCCGGCGGGACCGGCACACGCACCCGAGCCGGCCTGGACGCTGCCGGAGATGTCCGGCCGACGCCCGTCACCGCACACCCGGCGGCTCGCGTCGACGGTCATCCGGTCGAATCGGAGGTCACTTTGGACGCCATCCTCTCCTCGATGCAGATTCGTGAGTACTGCGAGCTCAAGTCCGCCGACCTGCCTGAAACCGACGAGCCGCGCACCCCGCCGCCGCCGCGCGGCGGACACCGGGCGCGCATCCTGACGGCGCTGGCCGGGATCGCCGCGCAGCTGCTGCCCCCGCCGGCCACGCCGGACCTCGAGCTGGAGCCCGCCCGCGTGTCGTCTCGGTAGTCGTACCGCCGTCGCCCGGGTTAACCCGCCTCGCGCTGCCTCTTGACCGCGCCCCGTCCAGGTCGCAAGCTCTGCCCATCGACCCGCATCCACCGCGCTCGGTGAAGCGCCGCGGACGCGTCCGCCCAGCGCACTCGATGCCGGACGCCGGCCGGAAGGAGGCGCGACCCATGCCACTGTCGAAGGAGGCCGTCGAGCAACTCTTCGCCGAGCAGGTCGGCCGGCCGATCGACCCGGAGGTAGCGGCGGCCGTGGCCGGCGTCGTCGGTCCCCTGAGCGACGCGCTCGACGCCGTCGATCCCGAGCCGCTCTTCCTCGTCGAGCCCAGCACGCCGTTCCAGGCGAGCTACCCGCCGGAGAGGAGCCGATCCGATGACACCCCGGCATGACGACCTGGCGCTCCGTCCCGTCAGCGAGCTCGCGCCGCTCATCCGCGCGGGTGAGGTCTCCCCGGTCGAGCTGACACGGCAGGTGCTGGCGCGGGTCGAGGCGCTCGAGCCGAAGCTCAACTCCTACATCACCGTGCTCGCCGAGCAGGCCATGGCCGACGCCCGGGTCGCCGAGCGGCACATCGCCCAGGGCGACTACCGCGGCCCGTTTCACGGCATCCCGGTCGGGCTCAAGGACCTGCTCATGACGCGCGGGGTGCGCACGACCGGCGGCTCGGCCGTCCTCGCGGACTACGTGCCCGACGAGGACGCCACCACCGTGGTTCGGTTGCGGGCGGCCGGGGCCATCGTCACCGGCAAGCTCAACCTGCACGAGTTCGCCTACGGAGTGACCAACGACAACTTCACCTTCGGGCCGACGCACAACCCCTGGCGGCTCGGCTCGATCCCGGGTGGCTCCAGCGGCGGCTCGGCCGCGGCTGTGGCGGCCGGCGAGTGCAGCGCCGCGCTCGGTAGCGACACGGGCGGCTCGATCCGCATTCCGGCGGCGCTGTGCGGCGTCGTCGGATTGATGCCGACCTACGGCCGGGTCAGTCGCTACGGCGCCCTGGCCCTCTCGTGGTCGCTCGATCACGTCGGCCCGATCACCCGCGGCGTCACCGACGCCGCGCTCATGCTCGGGGTCATCGCCGGCTACGATCCGCTGGACGTCTCCACCCAGCCGCTGCCGGTGCCCGACTACGCGGACGAGATCGCCGACGGCGTCGCCGGGCTGCGCATCGGCGTGCCCCGCAACTACTTCTTCGAGCGCATCCACCCCGAGGTCAGACACCACGTCGAGGGTGCCATCCGTACCCTCGTCGAGCTGGGTGCCGTGGTCGTGGAGATCGACCTGCCGGGGGTCGAGCTGTCGAACGTGGTGGAGTTCACGATCACGCTCGCGGAGGCCACCAGCTACCACGAGCACCTGCTGCGCG
>DATKRJ010000125.1:0-2232 GCA_035532355.1 Thermomicrobiaceae bacterium
CGCCTCTGCCTGCCCGCGATCGCCGGCATAGAGGGCCCGCAGTGCCTCGCTCATCGTCACCCTTCCCCACGTACGAACGTGCCTTCGTAGTCTCCGAATTTACCGCATGGCCGCTTCGCTGCGCACCGACTCCCTCCCAGACACGACTGGCGCGATGAATCGCGTCCCTGCCAGACACGTCCGCGACCGTGCCGTCCCTGGCCGGCTTGACGCGCCGCGTGTGGGTTCGGCGGCGCGCCGTTCGGCGGGCGAGACGCCCGGGCCTGGACAGCCCCAGGGCGCTGGGCGATGCTGCGCGCGGAGTCTCGATCCAGTGTCCAGTCAGCGGCGACGTCGCGCCGCGACACCGTCGCCGGGAGGGAGTCACCGATGGCCTTTCTCAGCCGCCAGGTGGGCGCGGCCCGCCACCAGCTCATGCGGGACCTGATGGCCGAGCGCGGCGTCGACGCTCTGGCGTTCCTGACGCCGGACTACTTCTTCTTCGCCACCAACTACTACCTCGACGTCGCGCCCTGGGAGCGGCCGGTCGCGGTGGTCATCCCCCGCGACGGGGAGCCCTTCGCCGTCATGCACGAGCTCTCGACCAACCACCTGCGCATGGCGCGCGAGCGCGGCACCCTGTGGGTCGACGACGTCACCCTGTACAGCGAGCACCCGCGGCTGACCGACCGGCTCTACCTGACGCCCCAGTGGCCCGAGCTGATGGCGCGGCTGCTCCGTGAGCGCGGCCTGTCCCGGGCGAAGGTCGGCGTCGACTCGGCCGGCGGGCCGCTGGCACAGGTCCCGGCCCGGTTGCCGGGGTTCGAGCTGGTGCCGATGGAGCTCCGTATGCGCGAGCTGCGCTGGGTCAAGCAGGACGAGGAGCTGCGGCTGCTCCGCGACGCGGCCGCCCTGTCCGACTTCGGGCAGGACCGCTACCGCGAGCAGATCCGCCCCGGGCGGCTCAGCCAGGAGCTCGACCTCTCGGTCGCGGCGATGATGGCCGAGGAGGCCGCCCGTCGGCACCCGGGGGAGTACGTCGAGATCCGGACAAGCTCCCTGAGTGGTCCGGCCTCGGCCGCGCCGCACGGCACCGGCGCTCCGACCGGCGCGCGTGTCGAATCCGGCCACGGCATCGTCAACATCGTCATCGTGCGCTGCAACGGGATCGTGGTCGAGAACGAGCGCACCTGGTTCTGCGGCCAGCCGAACGACCGGCAGGTCGCGGCGTACCACGCCGCCACCGCCGCGCAGGAGGCGGCGATCGCCGAGTTCACCACGGGCAACTCGCTGGCGGCCGTCGACGCGGCGGCGCTGGCCGTCATCGAGCGCGCCGGCCTCGGCGAGCGCGTCATCCACCGCACCGGCCACGGCGTCGGCACGGCCGGGCACGAGTTCCCCGACGACATGGCCTTCAACCCGCGCCCGCTGCTGGCCAACGAGGTCTACTCGGCCGAGCCCGGCATCTACCTCTACGGGCTGGGCGGCTTCCGCCACGACGACACCGTCATCGTCGGCGCCACGCCGGAGGTGGTGACCAGGGCATCGAGGGACCTCGCCGCCCAGACAGTGCTGGCCTGAGCCGTTCGGTATCCGGAGGAGAGGGACGAGCATGCGCTTCGCCATCGGTTCCGTCTCGCACGAGACGAACACCTTCTGTCGTGAGACGACGCCGGTCGACAGCTTCCGGCGACGAGAGTGGCTCCACGGGGACGAGATCGTCGCGGGCCACCGGGGCGTCCGCGACTACCTGGGCGGCATGCTCGACGCCGCGGAGCGGCTTCGGATCGCGGTCGCGCCGACGTTCAGTGCCAGCACCGAGCCCTCGGGCACCATCGAGCGCGCCGCCTACGAGACGATGCGCGACGAGCTGATCGCCGGTCTGCGCGCGTGCTCCGCGGCCGGGCCGGTCGACGCCGTCTGCCTGGCCCTCCACGGCGCCGGCATCGCCGAGGGGATCGACGATATCGAGGGCGCGCTGCTCGCCGCCGTCCGCGACCTCGTCGGGCCTCAGATGCCGATCGTGGTTACGCTCGACCTCCACGGCAACATCACGCAGCAGATGGTCGACCACGCCGACGCCCTCCTGGGAGTCCATTTCTACCCGCATACCGACTCCTACGACCGGGGTATCGAGGCGGTGGAGCTGGCCGCGCGGATCGTGCGCGGTGAGGTGCGGCCGGTGATGGCCCTGGCGACGCTGCCGATGCTGGTCACCGGCGCGACGACCAACCTGAGCCCGGCGCGCGACGT
>DATKRJ010000126.1:0-17543 GCA_035532355.1 Thermomicrobiaceae bacterium
GTTCCTGAGCACGGTGCTGCAGTGGGACGCGGCCCACGGCATCGGTTACCTGCCCTGGACCTGGGACGTCTGGGGCGGCTGGGAGTCGCTGATCACGGACTACACTGGCACGCCCAACACGGGCGACGGCCAGACCTACCACGACTATCTCCTGGCCCACTATTAGCGCTCCATGCCTCCATGCCGGCAGCCGGAGGTCCCCGCGCCGAGAGCCGGTGCGGGGACGGGGTCCGCGTCAGGCCGGCTACTTCGGTAGGACGTAGATCTTGTACGTGTAGCCGTGGGTTCCGGCATACAGATTGGCGCCGTCTCCCGTCAGGCTCGTGTCGTAGTTGCCGATGCCGAATACCGAGGCGAGCAGCAGCTTCTGCAGTACCTGCCCATTCGCCGGGTTCAGCTCGTAGGCGTAGCCGTCGGCCGCCGCGAAGCAGCGACCGCTCTGGGAGAGCACGCTCACCGGATTGAAGGATCCGACCCCGCCGAGTCCTACATCCCAGGCGCTCTGCCAACTCGCCAGAGGGACGCTGTAGGCGTAGCCGTGCACGCCGACGTACAGGTTCCGACCGTCCGTCGCCAGACGCGTGGTGTAGTCACCGACACCCACGACGCTGGTGACGAGCAGGCTGTGGACGAGCTGCCCGTTGCCGGGGTTGACCTGGTAGACGTACCCGTTGGAGCCGGCGAAGAGCTGGCCGTTCTGCAGCAGCACCTCGACCGGCTTGTACGCTCCGGTGCCGCCGACGCCGACCTCCCAGGAGCTCTTCCAGCTGCCGAGCGAGACTCCGTACACGTAGCCGTGCATCCCCACGTACAGCGTCGCACCGTCGCTCGCCAGGCGCGTGTCGTAGTTGCCGACGCCGAAGATCGAGCTGAGGCGCAGGTTGTGCACGATCTGGCCGTTGGCCGGGTTCAGCTCATAGACGTAGCCGTTGGAACCGGCGAAGAGACGTCCGCCCCGGGCCAGCACGCTGACCGGCTCATACGCGCCAGTGCCGCCGACCCCCACGTTCCACGGGTTCTGCCAGCTGTTGAGCGGCACCCCGTAGACGTAGCCGTGGACGCCGACGAACAGGGTCCGCCCGTCGGTGGCGAGCCGGGTGTCGTAGTCGCCGACACCGATAGAACCGGTCACGAGCAGGCTGTGGAGCACCGTTCCGGTCGTCGGGTCGAGCTCGTATACGTAGCCGTTCGAGCCCGCGAAGACGCGGCCACCGTACGCGAGCGAGGCGACGCCGGTATACCCGGCCTTCGGCAGGCTGGCGTACCAGATGTTGCTGAAGTCCTGGTCCTGCGACACGATGCCGAGGCGCGGCGAGAAGATACCGGTCAGCAGCGTCTTGAGGACCGGCAGGAAGCCGGGGAAGGTCTCGTTCATGCAGAAGCTTCTGAGGCCGTTGCTCCAGGTCTGGAGGTCCTGCTGATGCGCGCCGTCGGGGCCGGCCTGGGTCGGAAATCGATCCCGGATCTGCTGGACGGACGTGCTCGTGCTGCCGGTCGAGAGCAGGTCCAGCAGCGCGTGCTGCGATAGCTCAGCCGTGTCGCTGGTCTGCTGCACGCCGGCGGCGCCGTTCGCGCCGCTGAAGAGCGTGTAGTCGCCCCAGACCTCGTACGGCGTGGGCTGCGCCGCCGAGCTGACCCAGAGCGAGCGGTCGTTGAAGTAGTCGTGCACGTTGGCGGATGAGATCTGGGTGGCGGCGTTGGCCAGGAAGATCAGGTAGTTCTGGTAGACCGCCGCCTGATCGAGGCCGCCGTCGGCCACTACCCCGCTGGCGCGCAGCCGCTCGGCGTAGGTGGCGTATTCCTGCACGGTCTGCGGATCATTGGACGGCCCGGGGTAGCCGGGGCTGTAGAGCGGCTGGCCGGAGAGGGCCGGCTGGTTGGCGACTACCATCCGCTTGACGCGCTCCCAGTCGGGGAACGGCAGGGCCGTCTGCGCCTGGGCCCACTCGATGAACCACTGCATGATCAGGGTCTTATTGACCAGGTGGCCGGCGGCGAAGGAGTCCTGCAGGAAGTGGTCGGCATAGCCGTGGTAGGTCCACGCCTGGTGGGTCAGCTGTGCGCGCTGGGTGGGGTCGGTCGCGGCATGGGCCCGCTGCGCGAGATCGCGTGCGATCAGGTGCGAGGCCTGCCAGCGATACCAGGAGTAGGGCGCGAAGTGGCAGGCGTTGCGCGCCAGCAGTCCCTGGTAGTGGTCCGAGCCGTTGATCCCCAGCCGCAGCGTGAGGGTGTCGAGCGCGCCCGTCTCGACGATGTTGTTGACCAGGCTGAGGCGCCAGGGCGCCGCGGCGGCCTGTGCGAACGTGACGTTGGGGTCGCTGCCGGTGAGGAGCTTCGTCAGCTGGTTGTACCCCTCCTGACGAATCACCTGGAGGATCGGCAGCAGAATAGACCGGGGAATGGTCTCGAGCGTCATCGGATTGGCCAGGTAGTCGGGTAAGGCGTTCAACTCACCATAGGTCAGGAGGACGCCGTCGGGACCCAGCTGCAGGGTGCGGATCCAGGGGCACAGTCTGGTCACGTCCTGGGCGGAGACGCTGTCCGGATGCTGGTGCCATTGCCAGAGCAGGTTGATCTGCCGCTGCAGGACCGCCGCGCGATCGGAGGCGTTCGCGGAGATGGCGACCAGCTCGCTGGTCGGGCCGTCGCCGAGCAAGCGATGCTCGAACGAGCCGTGGCGCTGGATTAGCAGGGGCGCTATCCGCCGGGCTGGGGATACCGGAACCCGCGTCGGGTTGCCGTAGGCCGCCGGCTCGCCGGCCAGCACGCGCGCGGCCGCGCGATCAGCCTCTCGCTCCCCGGGCCCGTCAGCGGGCGTGAGAGCTATCCCGTCCGCCGGTGCTTGTCCCCACCCTACCGCTCCACGCGCCTGCTGCGCGACGTGGGCGGCCTCATGGGCGAGGAGGAACAGCCCATGGGCCGTCCCCGGCCGGAAGATACCGTCCCGGAAATAGACGTCGGACCCACAGGTGAAAGCGTCCGCGTGGAAGGCCCGCGCCAGCGCGTCGGCCGCCGCACCCACATGCACGCGCACCCCCGATAGATCGGTCGCCAGGCTATGCTCGAGCGTGCGGCGCAGCCCGGGGTCCAGCCGCCTCCCGCCGCCAGCGAGATCCCGCACTGCCTGCCGGAGCCCCGCTCCACGCCCTGACGCGATCCCCGTCCGCTGACCGCTGGTGCCCATCTCGTTCCCTCTCCGTACTCGCCCAGCACCGGGTATGGCCGGCATGACTGCGGTCATCCACCGTTCGTCGACGGCCACCGCGCGCCTTCGCGAACCCAGCGCGTCGGTGCCGGTGTGGCGAGAGCGCGAGACACGCGGACCCGGCCGCGACGCAGCGGTGAAGGTGAGGGCATGCATGGATACGCGTACGCCGGACTCCACTCTAGCGCCGCCGAAGGTCATCGCAATGGCCTATCCAGGTCAGGTCAACGTGGCTAGAAGCGGTGGGGACCGGCGTACGGGACGTTCGTCTCAGCGGGCCGGGCGTGCTTCGGCGCGGTCGCAGTGGAGCGTCGGGCGGTGTTTCGCACCCGGCGTCTCCATCAATCTTGTAGAGATTGTCATCGAGGCAGCCGGTGAGGATGTTCGCGCCGTCAGAACGGCCCCTTAGGCTAGGAGCAGCCCTGCGTGGCGCCTCGCTGCTGCTGTGCCACGGCGGAACGCCTGCTAGCTGCCGGCGTGGACGATCGCTTCCCGAGTCGGGTCCGCCCCGAGTGGTGACCCTGTCTGGGCGGTTGTCCCGGTCGGCGGCGCGAGCGGCAACGATACCTGACGCCGGCCGATTCTCTGGTGGACCGCCCGCGGGTCCGTCAGGTTCGTTCCGCGCAGACATGGGGAGGATCAGATGGCCCAAACCCGCCGATGGCTGGACCGCATTCGCGTCTTGACGCTGTTGGCGGTGATGGTGACTCCCCTGTCGGGGATCGCGGCGCTCGTGACGGCGTCGCCGGCGCTGGCGGCGGGAAACCCGATCCAGCTCGAGAACGCCAACCCGGGAACCACCAGCTGGCAGATCGACTCCGACGCCAACGGCAATCCGCTACTGGCCCAGAGCCACCAGATCGAGGGCTACGCCTCGCTCACCAGCGTCAACGTCGGTAGCCAGATCAGCTTCATGGTCTCCCTCTCGTCAACCGCGCAGTTCACCATGGACATCTACCGCATGGGCTACTACGGCGGGTCTGGCGGACGCCTGATGCAAAGCGTCGGCCCGCTGAGCGGGGGCGCCCAGGCGACCTGCCCGCGAGTCACCACCACCACCAACTTCGGACTGACGGAGTGTGCGTGGCCGGCGGCCTACACCCTCACCGTCCCGACCACCTGGACGACCGGCGGCTATCTCGTCAAGCTGCGCCGCTCGGACACCGGCCTCGAGTCCTACATCCCCTTCACGGTGCGTGACGACGGCGCCCCGGCCGACTTCGTGCTGTCGATGGACGTCAACACCTGGCAGGCCTACAACTTCTGGGGCGGGGCCGGCAACGGCGACATCGGGTACAGCCTGTACGGCGAGTTCTACGACGTCGGCGGGACCCGGAACTTCGACAACATCAGCAGCACGCGCGCCTATGCCGTGTCGTTCGACCGCCCCTACACGGTTCAGGGCGAGACCGACGGAGCCGGCCTCTTCTTCGTCTGGGACTTCCCGATGATTCGGTGGCTCGAGTCTCAGGGCTATAACGTGACCTACGCCACGGACGTCGACATCGAGAACAACCCCACGCTCCTGGCGGGACGCAAGGCCTTCATCAATACCGGGCACGATGAGTACTACTCGGGAACCATGCGGTCCAACCTGCAGGGCTACATCGACGGCGGCGCCCACGCGGCGTTCTTCAGCGCCAACAACGTCTACTACCAGGTTCGCTGGGCGAACGACGGCAGCGGGCAGCCCGACCGCACCATCATCTGCTACAAGAACCAGAGCCTGGATCCAACCACTATCCAGTTCCGCTACCTCACGCCCGGTGAGCCCGAGAACGCGATCATCGGCGTCATGCAGAACGGCACGGCGAACGACCGCCCCTGGGAGGTCTACAACGCGTCGAGCTGGATCTTCGCCGGCACCGGACTGGCCAACTACACGGGAGGGACGGCGGTCACCAGCGGGGCCGGCCAGAACGCTTTCAGGGGACTGGTGGGCTACGAGTTCGACGAGCGGGCCGCCAATGACCCCAGCCTCTCGAGCTGGGTCCCCAACGAACCGGCCGGCCTGCAGCAGGTCGCCCACTCGAACGTGCCGAACGTTGACAACGGCGGGAACGCCGCGTTCTCCGACGCGACGCTCTACACGGCGCCCAGCGGCGCGATCGTCTTCGCGGCCGGCACGATCCAGTGGTCCTGGGGGCTCGACCCGGGCTACAACAGCGGCGGCTGCGGCTGCAATCCGGGCTACGTCGACCCCAAGGCGCAGCAGGTAACCGCGAACATTCTGAACATGTTCATCAACACGACCGCCACTCCCGCGCCGGCCGTGAGCCTCAATCCGAGCTCCCTCGCATTCGGCAGCCAGCCGGTCGGCACGACCAGCGGCGCCCAGACGGTGACGCTGACGAACGCCGGGAGCGCGGCGCTGACCATCAACAGCATCGGACTCGGCGGGACGAGCCCGGGCGACTTCGCCCAGACCAACGCTTGCCCGCTCAACCCGAGCACGCTGGCGGCCGGGTCGAGCTGCACGATCGGTGTAACCTTCTCTCCGGCCGCCAGCGGCAGCCGCTCCGCCACGGTCACCATCACCGACAACGCCACCGGCAGTCCGCACACGGTGGGTCTGAGCGGCACCGGAACTACCACGACGGCGCCGGCGGTCAGCCTGAGCCCGACGAGCCTGACCTTCGGGTCCCAGCAGATCAGTACGACCAGCGCCGCACAGGCGGTCACGCTGACCAATACCGGCAACGCCGCGCTGGCCCTCTCGTCAATCGGCTTCAGCGGCACCAATCCGGGTGACTTCGCCCAGACCAGCACGTGCCCGCTCAGCCCCAGCACGCTCGCGGCGGGCGCGAATTGCACCATCGACGTGACCTTCACCCCGACGGCCAACGGTACCCGCGGGGCCAGCCTCACGCTCACCGACAATGCGGCGGATAGCCCCGAGTCGGTGGCGCTCTCCGGTACGGGGTCGCTTCCCGCCGGGGAGTACCTGTTCGACGGCTTCGAGAGTGGGAGCACCAGCGCCTGGACGCTGTTCAACGGGGGCGGCACGGCCGCGGCCGAGACGACGACCGTCAACAGCGGCACCTACGCGGCAGCGTTGACCAACGCGTCCAGTGGCCAGCTGGTCGGCCTGCACGCCAACCTGGCCAGCGCACAGGCCCAGACCTACACGCGCTTCTGCTTCGACCTGCATGGCATCACCGCCTCGATCGTGCTGGCGCAGGCGCGCGACGCCAACGGCAACAGCCTGTGGGAGGTCGACTACGACGTCAGTCGCCACGGGCTGGACACGTACTTCTGGAATGGCGCTCGGACCCGCTACGACCTCTACAGCGCCACGAACCTCCTGGCGGCGGACCAGTGGTACTGCGCGGAGGTGCAGTCCACCGAGACGACGACCGGCACCGGGCAGCTGTGGCTGAACGGAACGAGCCTGGGCACGGTCAGCGGTGACCTGTCAACCGCCGCCGTCTATGCCCAGCTCTACCTCTGGAACAACGCCGCGGTCGGCACGGCGTATATGGACGACGTGATCGTCAGCAGCAGCTACAACGGCCCGGTCGGCGCCGGCACGGCTCCCTTGCCGATCCCGGGTGCCACGCTGAGTCCAACGGCCCTGACCTTCGACAACCAGCCGATCAACACGGCGAGCGCCGCCCAGGCGGTCACGCTGACCAACTCCGGCGCCGCGCCGCTCACGATTACGGCGATCGGCTTCACGGGGACGAACTCGGGTGACTTCGCCCAGACCAATACGTGTCCGCTCGGCCCGAGCACGCTCGCGGCCGGCGCGAGCTGCACCATCAACGTGACCTTCTCACCGACCGCGAGCGGCAGTCGCTCGGCCAGCCTGTCGATCTCCGACAATGCCTCGAACAGCCCGCAGGCCGTCACCCTGTCGGGCACCGGGACCGCCGGAGCGGTGAGCCTGAGCGCGGCGAGCCTCTCCTTCGGCACACAGCAGAACGGGACCGGCAGCAGCCCGCAGACCGTCACGCTGACCAACTCGGGCACCGGTCCACTGGTGGTCGCGTCGATCACCTTCACCGGGACGAACCCGGGCGATTTCACCCAGACCAGCAACTGTCCGATCAGTCCCAGCACTCTGGCGGCGGGGGCCACCTGCACCGTCGGAGTGGCCTTCTGGCCTCACGCCAGCGGCGCCCGCTCGGCCAGTCTGACCTTCACCGACAACGCCAGCGACAGCCCGGAGTCGGTCAGCCTCTCCGGCACCGGCACTCCGGCCGGGCAGTACCTGGTTGACGGCTTCGAAAACGGAGGCACCGGCGCCTGGGCCGTCTTCAACGGGGGCGGCACGGCGACGACCGAGACGACCACGGCCAACAGTGGCAACGCGGCGGCGGCGCTGAACAACGCGGCCAGCGGCCAGTTGGTCGGCCTCTACGCCGACCTGGCCGGGGGCTCGCAGTCGCTCAGCTACACGCGCGTCTGCTTCCAGATCCAGGCCCCGGGCGGCACCATCGTCCTGGCACAGGGTCGCGACGTCAACGGGAACAACCGCTGGGAGGTGGACTACGACGCCGGCCGCCAGGGACTCGACGCCTACTTCTGGAGCGGGACCGGCACGCGCTACGATCTCTACAGCGCCCCGAACGTGATCTCCGTCAATACGTGGTACTGCGTCGAGGTGCTGGCCAACGAGGCGACCGCCGGCACCGGTCAGTTGTGGCTCAACGGCGTGAGCGTCGGCACGGTCAACAACGATCTGTCGACGACCACGGCCTACAGCCGGCTCTACCTCTGGAACAACGCCATGGTGGGCACCGTCTACGTCGACGACGTGGCGGTGGCCGGCAGCTACAACGGCCCGGTCGGGGCCTCGGCGGTCACCTTGAGCCCCTCCGGGCTCTCCTTCAGCGGCCAGGCGGTGGGCACGACGAGCAGCGCCCAGACGGTGACGCTGACCAACAACGCGACGACCGCGCTGACGATTAGCGGCATCGCCGTGACCGGGACGAACCCGGGCGACTTCGCCCAGACCAGCACCTGCCCGCTCGGCCCGAGCACGCTCGCCGCCGGCGCGAGCTGCACCATCAGCGTGAGCTTCACCCCGACGGCGACCGGCACCCGGTCCGCGAGCCTGGCCGTGAGCGACAGCGCGTCGAGCACGCCGCAGGCGGTGTCACTGTCCGGCTCGGCCACCGACCCCTCACCGGGGGTCGGCCTGAGTCCGGCCAGCCTGACGTTCGGCAGCCAGCCGCTCAACACGACGAGCACGGCGCAGACGGTGACGCTGACGAACACCGGCAGCGCGGCGTTGACCATCACGTCCTTCAGCTTCACCGGGACGAACCCCGGCGACTTCGCGCAGACCAACACCTGTCCCGTGAGCCCGAGCACCCTCGCCGCGGGCGGGACCTGCTCGATCAGCGTGACCTTCACCCCGACGGCCGCGGGAACGCGCGCGGCCGGCCTGTCGGTCGCGGACAATGCGGCGAGCAGCCCGCAGTCCGTCGCCGTCTCGGGCAGCGCCACGGCTCCGGCCGTCGGCCTCAGCCCGGCGAGCCTGACCTTCAGCACGCTGCCGGTCGGGACGACCAGCGGAGTGCAGACGGTCACGCTCACCAACACGGGCAACGCCCCGCTGACCATCTCGTCGATCGGCATGGCGGGCGCCAACCCGGGCGACTTCGCGCAGACCAACACCTGCCCGACGGGGGCATCCACCCTGGCGGCCGGCGCGAGCTGCACGATCAGCGTGACGTTCGCGCCGACGGCCGCCGGAACGCGTACGGCGAGCGTTGCCCTCGCCGACAATGCCGCCGGCTCACCGCAGACGGTCGGTCTCACCGGTACGGCGACTCCGGCCGGGCAGTACCTGGTCGATGGCTTCGAGAGCGGCAGCCTGAGCGCCTGGACCGCCACCGGCACCGGCAACGCGGCCGTGCAGACGACCACGGTGAACAGCGGGACTCACGCGGCCGCCCTGACCAGCGCGGCCAGCGGCCAGTTCGCCGGCATCTACGCCGACCTGGCCGGTGGGCCGGAGGCGCAGACCTACACGCGCTTCTGCTTCAATCTCCACGGGATCGGCGCCTCGATCGTGCTGGCCCAGGGCCGTGACGTCAACGGCAGCGCCGTATGGGAGGTCGACTACGACTTCACCCACCAGGGGCTCGATGTCTACTTCTGGAACGGGGCGCGGAACCGCTTCAACCTCACCGGTAGCAGCAACCTCCTGACGCCCGACGCCTGGTACTGCGCCGAGGTCTTCGTCAACGAGAGCACGAGTGGGACCGGGCAGGTCTGGCTGAACGGGACCAGTATCGGCACGGTCACGGGCAACCTGTCGGACACGACCCCCTACAGCCGCCTCTACCTGTGGAACAACGCCGCGGTGGGCACGGTCAACCTGGACGACGTGATCGTCAGCAACTCCCTGACTGGGCCGGTTGGGCAGGCGTCGATCGGCACCAGTCCGACCAGCCTGACCTTCCCTCGTCGGAAGGTCGGCAGCACGACCCCGGCGCAGACCATCACGGTCACCAACTCTGGCAAGAGCGCGATGACCATGGGGTCGATCACCATCACCGGGACGAACGCCGGTGACTTCGCGCAGACCAACACCTGCGGCACCTCGCTGGCCGCCGGGGCCAGCTGCACGATCAACGTGACCTTCACTCCGACGGCGACCGGCACCCGCACGGCCGGCGTGGCGATCGTGGACGGCGCGACCACGACCCCACGGATGGTCGCGCTGAGCGGGACGGGCTCCTGAGAATCGGGTTCGCTCGGCACGGGAGCGCTCGACAGCGTGGGGACGGCCGGCCTGGTCGTCCCCGCGCGGCTGCCGGCAACCGGCCTGGCGGCGCGGCGTGACGAGGGCAGCGGGCAGATCGCCGGGCCGTCGACGTCTCGAGGACCCAGCGATGACGGATCCGTCACGGTGATCCCAGGCTCGGATCGAACCGGCGACATGGCGCGGCACTACGCTCGACGTGTCAGTTCCGACCGCACCGGGAGGGCGAATGACGGCCAACGACACCATACGGGCGGCGACCAGCATCGCGTTCCGGGTTCACCCGACGGCAGACGTCTCGCCGACGGCCCGAATCGGCAGCGGCGCCCAGATCTGGCACCACGTCCAGATCCGCGACCACGCCGAGATCGGCCCCGGGTGCATTCTGGGCAAGGGCGTCTACATCGACGCGTACGTCCGCCTCGGCGCCAACTGCAAGATTCAGAACTACTCGCTCCTCTATCGTGGCGCGACGCTGGGCAACGGCGTGTTCATCGGCCCGGCGGTGGTGCTGACCAACGACCGCTACCCGCGCGCCGTCACGCCGGACGGGACGCTCAAGGGTGAGGCGGACTGGGAGTGCGGCGAGACGCACATCGAGGATGGCGCCTCGATCGGAGCGCGCGCGGTCCTGGTCACCGGCATCCGGATTGGCCGCTGGGCCATGGTCGGTGCGGGCTCGGTCGTCACCCGCGACGTGCGGCCCCACGCGCTGGTGCTGGGCACTCCTGCCCGCCAGGTTGGCTGGGTCTGCCGGTGCGGTCGGCCGCTGGTCGAGGGAGCGCCGTGCCCGGCCTGCGGCGACGCGCTCGATGACGTCCGGGGCTGATGCCGACGGGCCGCGAACCGGAAGGGCAATCATGGGCAGGATCTGCGTCATCCGGCAGCACTACTACCCGTTGGACCCGCGGCTGCTGCGGGAGGTCGACGCGCTCGTGCAGGCCGGTTACACGGTAGATCTCATCTGTCTGCCGCACGGAGACCAGCCGCGGTTCGAGCGGCGGGGAAGGCTGACGATCCGCCGGCTCCCGCTGGCGCACCGGCGGCGGGGGACGCTCCGTTACCTCTACGAGTACACGGCCTTCCTCATCATGGCGGCCGTCGTGGCCGGGGCGCTGCACCTGCGGCACCGGTACGATCTGGTCCAGGTCAACTCCATCCCCGACAGCCTGGTGTTCGCCGCGATCGTCCCGCGGCTGCTCGGGACGCCGGTGCTGCTCGACCTCTGCGAGTGCATGCCGGAGTTCTACGCGACGCGCTTTGGGACCTCGCTGTCCCACCCGGCCATTCGGGGGATC
This sequence comes from Thermomicrobiaceae bacterium, assembly GCA_035532355.1. Lineage (GTDB taxonomy): Bacteria > Chloroflexota > Chloroflexia > Thermomicrobiales > Thermomicrobiaceae > DASSZN01. Next base: position 11,222 of record DATKRJ010000126.1, read on the forward strand.
GCGCGCGTCGAGCAGGCCAGCATCCGCTTTGCCCGTCGCGCCATCACCTGCACCGAGCAGATGCGGCAGGCGTTCGTCGCGCGCGGGGCCGAGCCGGACCGGATCGCGGTCGTCATGAACGCGGCCGACGAGGACACCTTCGACCCGACCCGCTTCCCGTCCTCGCCGCGCCGTCCCGGGCAGTTCGTGCTGATCTGCCACGGCTCGGTCGAGGAGCGCTACGGGCTCGACACGGCCGTCCGCGCGGTGGCACTGCTGCGCGACCAGATTCCGGAGCTGCGCCTGGAGGTCTTCGGCGACGGGTCCTATCTGTCCGAGCTGCGGCGGCTGGCGTCCCGCCTCGCCGTCGAGGACCGGGTGTTTTTCAGCGGCGGATTCGTCCCGATCCAGGACCTCGTCCGCGCAATCGCGGCGGCCGATGCCGGGATCGTGGCGATGAAGCGCGATGCGTTTCGGGACCTGACCCTGTGCAACAAGATGTTCGACTTCATCGCGATGGGCCGTCCGGCCATCGTCTCGCGCACGCGCTCGGTCGAGGACTACTTCGACGACAGCTGTTTCCAGATGTTCATCTCCGGCGACCAGCACGACCTCGCTCGGGCGATCGGTGAGCTCTACCGCGACCCCGCGCTCGGCGAGCGGCTCGCTCAGCAGGCGAGCCGCGTGAACGAGCGCTACCGCTGGCCGCGGCAGCGCGAGCTCTACCTGCGCATCGTCGCCGGACTGATCCACGGCGAGGTCGAGGCGCTGCCTGCCGGATCCGCGCTGGGCTCGCCGGGGCGATGACCACCAGGACGAGCGGCGGGTGGAGCAGCACCCCGGGCGCGCGAGCGTCCGGAACGGGGGGAGCATGAGGCGGACCCTGGCGGGGCTGGTCATGGGCTGCGGGGTGCTCCTGGCGCTCGGCACCGGCTATCTGTTGACGCTCGCCATCGCCGCTCTGTGCGGGCCGCGCGTGGTCCCCATGCCCCTCGATCGCCGCCGAATGCGTTTTCTCGTGCTGGTCCCCGCGCACAACGAAGTGCCGATCGTCGCGCACACGGTGCGAGCGCTCCTGGCCCTCGACTACCCGCGCAACGCCTTCGAGGTGATCGTCGTCGCGGACAACTGCGACGACCGCACGGCCGACGTCGCCGCGGCCGCGGGGGCCACCGTCCTCAGCCGGAGCAACCCGACGCAGCGCGGGAAGGGCTACGCCATCGCCTGGGCGGTGGAGCGGCTGCAGGCGCGTGATCGCGACTGGGAGGCGGTCGCGGTGCTGGACGCGGACTGCACGCCGTCGCCGAACCTGCTGACGGCCATGGAGTCGCGGCTGCGGTCCGGCGCGGCGGCCGTCCAGGTGAACAACGTCGTCGGCAATCCCGAGGACTCGTGGTCGTCGGCGCTGCGCTTCGCCGCGTTCGCCCTGATCAACACGGTTCGCCCGCGGGGCAAGGAGCGGCTTGGGCTCTCCAGCGGACTGTTCGGCACGGGCATGGGACTCTCTCGCGGACTGCTGGAGCGGGTGCCGTGGTCGTCATTCTCACTGGCCGAGGACGGTGAGTACCACTTCCGAGTGGTGGCGGCGGGCGAGCGGGCGGCCTTCGCGCGGGAGGCGGCGGTGGTGTCGGCGATGCCGACCTCGCTCCGTCAGGCCCGCAGCCAGCAGCTACGCTGGGAGGGCGGCCGCTGGCAGCTCATCCGGAACTGGACACCCCGGCTTTTGCGCGCCGGCTGGCGAGCACGTGACGCCCGCACCGCGGTCATCGCGCTGGAGCCATTGATCCCCCCGCAGTCCCTCCTCATCGCCGGCAACGTCCTGCTCGCCGTACTCGCCGTCGCCCTGCGCTCGCGGGCGGCGCGCGCCATCGCGGTCGGCAATCTGATCGGGCAGGCGGCCTTCGTGCTCGGCGGGCTGGCGCTCGTCCGCGCACCGGCGGCGGTCTATCGGTCGCTGGCGCTGGCGCCCGTCCTGGTCGTCTGGAAGGTCGCGCTCTGGGGCCGCGTCGTCTCCGGCCGTGGGGCCACCAGGTGGGTGCGGACCGAGCGGACAACGTCGACCTGACGCCGCTCACTCCACCGGCGGGCCCCGGGGCCGGCACTCGAGCGCGGTTGACCATCAGTCATACGATAGTGCCAGACCCCCATTCGTGTTCCGCCGGGCCTTCGGGGCCGCTCGGGCTGACATCGGTGTCTCCACCGGGTCGCACCAGTGACACTGTCACTATATTCACCATATGATTAACACAAGGGTTCTGAAATGTCATATTGCGTCAATATGGCTTGACACGGGGTACGCATTGGCGGTAATCTGGGCTTCGCTGATGCAGAGGCGCCACCGGGGGACGATGGCGACGACGATCAGCGGACTCGGGCTCCAGACGCGACCGGCGGTGGTCGCGAGCGGAACCGGTGTCACAGGGTCACCGCGGCCGACCGCGTGATTGGTACGCACGGTTCGCCCCGTAGAATCCCGCAGCGCGGTCGCACGGCCAGAGGGACCTCCTGGTTCAGGGGCATGGTCAGGGGACGTGCCACGACTGGACCGGAGGTATGGGACAAGGAGGTTCCAGGCAACAGCACGGCCCACGTGAGTGGGCCAGGTATTGCCGGCCAACACCACGACGGAAGGGAACGGGCTATTGATTCGGTGCCGACATCCGCGACACCGCGGCGCGGTTCAAGCTGCGACAGGCAGCGCGCCGCAGCTCCACGATCACCCCAGCTGGATCCATCCGCGGCTTCACGCATCGACCGGACACGACGGCGTTCCGCCGCACACCACGGTCGTACCCCGCGAACGGATCCAGGACTGCCGAGCTTCTCCGGGACCCGCTGACAGACAAGACCTTCCCCTTCGCCGACCCGGCGGGTTCAACCGAAGACCGGGTGCAGCTCCGCCGTCACCATTCGGGAGATGTCCAGTCCGCCACAGCGTGCCGGGCACCGGGGCTCCTCCATTCATGAATTCGTCACCAAACCGAGAGCGTGGTGCTCAGGCTGGGGAGCCTGAGCCCCTCGACGGCCCGGCCAGGTGTTCCCCGCGCGCCGGGCCGGCACGCACCAGGTGCGGTGACGCAGCAGACCGGTAAGCTCCGGTCGCTCTCGTCCAGAACCGCAGCGAAGCCAGACCGCAAGAGAGGCCGCACGGGGCCTTCCGATCGACGATGGCGCGCAGGCGCCGGCGTGCAGTGAGTCCTGCGCGCATTCGAAGGTCCCGGAGCCCATAGGACCTCTTGCGTGAAGCAATTCGTGCCTCCGTGTGTTTACCGGCGGTCGATCGACCGCCGAGGATGCGCGCGGGCACCTCATGGGCACGTTGTGGCGAAAGGGGGGTCCAGGGAATGTACAACTCGTCAAGTCGATACCCCGTGGCCAAGGGCTCGGGGGCCCTTCAACACCGGACGGGGTCGCTCCGCGTGGCAGCGGGGGGCAGCGCTCGCTCACCCCAGCGCCTGCCGCTATTGACTATCTGGATCGTTGCCCTGCTGGTCGCGTCCAGCGTGGTCGTCGTGTCCCTCTCGCTGGCGGGCGCGTCCGGCTCCGGGATCGGCTGGGTTCAGGGATCCTACGTCAGCCCACCGACGGGTAGCGGGGCCTCCGTCTCGCTCGCCAACGTCAGCGGCGGCCACGTGCTGGTGGCGAGCGTCAACGTGGGCGCCGGCTACATCGAGAGCGGCGGTCTGAGCGGAAGTGGGCCGGCTGCCCTCGCATGGACGAAGGCGGCCAGTCGCACGGGCAGCCAGAGTCAGGTCACGCTTTGGTATGCCGTGGTCCCCACGGCGGGCAGCTATACGGTCGCGGCGACGGCGACCGGCCCCGAGATCGCGCTGGCGCTCGATGAATACGCGGGCGTGGCTAGCACCGGCACGCTCGTCACGAGCGGCACCAACGCCGGGAGCAGCCAGACGCCCACGGCGACCGCCGCCGCGACGGCAGCGGCTGGCAGTCTCGTCGTCGGCTCCTTCACCTGGAACAGCGTCAAGGCCGGCGTCACGGCCGGCAGCGGCTACACGCTGCGACAGGTCTTCGGTGACGCGACGCAGAGCCAGCCGGTCGCCGTCGAGGACCGGGTCCTGGCGGGCAGCGCAACGCCCAGTGCTGGGGTTACGCTCTCCCGGAGCGACGGGTGGGTCGCGGCCGTGGTCGTGTTCGCACCGGGTGGTAGCACGGTGGCGCCGACGCCGACGACCGGCACGCTGACCGGCACGGTGAAGAACACCGGTGGCACCGCGCTCAGCGGGGCGATGGTGACGGTGGGCGGCACCAGTCTGAGCGCCGCCACGTCGAGTACGGGCACCTATTCGATCGCCAACGTGCCGGCCGGCACGCCGAGCGTAACGGCGAGTGTTACCGGCTACACCAGCCAGACGCAGTCGGTCTCGGTCACGGCCGGGGCGACGGCGACGCTGAACTTCAGCCTCAGCGCGGCGACCACCGCGCCGACGACCGGGACCGTCAGCGGCCAGGTGACCACCACCGCCGGTAAGGCTATCAGTGGGGCCATCGTAGCCGTGGGATCGTTGAAGGCGACCACCAATCGCAAGGGCAACTACAGCCTCAGCGGTGTCCCGGCCGGCACGCAGAGTGTGACGGCCTCGGCGTCGGGCTACGCCGCTCAGAGCCAGACCGTTTCGGTCACGTCGGGAGCCACCACGACGGCGAACTTCCGACTCAGCACCGGCAGCACCACACCGACGACCGGCACGGTGAGCGGCACGGTGAAGAACACGAGCGGGACGGCGTTGAGCGGAGCTACGGTGACCGTGGGCGGCACCAGTCTAAGTGCCACCACGTCCAGCACCGGTAGCTACTCCATCGCAAACGTCCCGTCGGGCACCGACAGCGTGGCAGCCGCCGACTCCGGCTACACCAGCCAGACAGATTCGGTCTCGGTGACGGCCGGCGGTACGACCACGGCGAACTTCAGCCTGAGCGCGACGGTGACCACCGGCACGCTGAGCGGCACGGTCAAGAGCACCGGCGGCACCGCGCTCAGCGGAGCGAAGGTCGTGGTCGCCGGCACGACGCTCTCGGTGACCACGTCCAGCACCGGTAGCTACTCCATCGCCAACGTCCCCGCCGGCACCGACAGCGTGACGGCCTCGGTATCGGGCTATACCAGCCTGACCCAGTCGGTGTCGGTCACCGCCGGGGCGACGGCGACGCTGAACTTCAGCCTGAGCGCGACGGTGACCACCGGCACGGTGAGCGGGACGGTGAAGACCACGGGCGGCACCGCGCTCGGCGGCGCGACGGTCGTGGTCGCCGGCACGACGCTCTCGGTGACCACGTCCAGCACCGGCACCTACTCGATCGCCAACGTGGCGGCCGGTACGCAGAGCGTGACGGCCTCGGTATCGGGCTATACCAGCCAGACGCAGTCGGTCTCGGTCACGGCGGGGGCGACGGCGACGCTGAACTTCAGCCTCAGTGCCAGCACGCCGCCACCGGCGGCGCCGAGCGGGCTGCACGTGGTGGGCAACCAGATCCTCGACGCCAGCGGGGCGGTGGTCCAGCTGCACGGGGTCAACCGCTCGGGCACCGAGTACGCCTGCATCCAGGGCTGGGGCTTCTCCGACGGCCCGGATGCCCTCGACTCCCAGGCGACGATCAACGTCATCGCGACCTGGCACGCCAACGCCATCCGCATCCCCTTGAACGAGGACTGCTGGCTGGCCATCAACGGCTCCCCGGCGGCCTACAGCGGCGCTAACTACCAGAGCGCGATCAAGACGCTCGTCGCCGAGGCGGAGACGGCGGGGCTCTACCCGATCCTGGAGCTGCACTGGAGCGCCCCCGGCTCCACCAAGGCCACCGGCCAGAACCCGATGCCGGACGCGGACCACTCCGTCACCTTCTGGAGCCAGGTGGCGGCGACGTTCAAGGGCGACGGGCGGGTGATCTTCGAGCCGTTCAACGAGCCCTACCCCGACAACAACAACGACACCACCGCCGCCTGGTCCTGCTGGAAGAACGGGGGCAGCTGTTCGGGGATGACGTATCAGGCCGCCGGCATGCAGACCCTGGTGACGGCCATCCGCACGGCGGGGGCGAGCAACCTGATCCTGCTGGGGGGCGTGGAGTACTCCAACAGCCTGTCGCAGTGGCTGACCTCCAAGCCGAGCGACCCGGCCAACAACCTGGGGGCGGCCATCCACGTCTACGACTTCAACGTGTGCGACACGGTGACCTGCTTCAACACGGAGTACGCGCCGGTGGCGGCGGCCTATCCGGTGGTCTCGACCGAGCTGGGGTCGCAGAACGGGGGCACGTTCCTGAGCACGGTGCTGCAGTGGGACGCGGCCCACGGCATCGGTTACCTGCCCTGGACCTGGGACGT
>DATKRJ010000127.1:0-7528 GCA_035532355.1 Thermomicrobiaceae bacterium
GCCGCTCCGTCCCTTCCATAGCGTTCTTCGCAACCATTGTCTGGAACTCCGCCCCTTCAGCGGGCTTCGTTGTGTCAGCCCGGGGTTAATGGTCTTTGACACAATACGTCGGTACAACGGCCGCTTGCCCGTGCGGCGCAGCCGGCCAACGCGGCTCGATTCGCCGGCCGCCGTATACCGGATGTATTCGTCAACGACCATCAACCGCGGAACGAACGTCGCCGGGGCGGACGGCGCCGGGGGCTCAAGCCGCCGGGCTACCAGACGAAGCCCACTGAAGGGGCTGGGAGGACGGGGGGACGAGCCGCGGTGAGCCGGCGTGCGGGGCGGTCGGCGCGCCGGGCCGGACGAGGGTCCGGACGACGGGTTTCCGCGTCGGGACGCCGAAAACGGGCAGGTCGTCCGGGCGGCTGCCACACGGGTCTGGCGGCAGGACGGACGATGGACGAGGGGACGGTGCCGCGCCAGCCGGTGCGCCGGTGCGCAGCTGCACGCCGGGCTGTCCGGTGCCGGCGCGCGATCCCGAGCGCTCAGCCCCGTCCGTGGGCTTCGTCGCGTCAGCCCGCAATTTCAACCCCGGGCGCGGTTCAGCCGCGGCGCCTCTCGCCCCGCGCGCCTGCTCTGCGTGCTCTGAATGCTCCTCGTGCCGCGAGCCGGCTCGGTGGTTCGCCAACTCCTCCGCAGATCGCGCTAATCGATCACCGCTCAGTGGCCGACGTAGCTCGGCCGGTCCGCCATCGACGGCTGGGCGATCGGGACGAAGCCGTCGCCGGCGAAGTTCTCCACGGGCGAGGCGTCGTTGAACCAGCTCGGCGGCGCGGCATGGCCCCAGAAGGTCTGCCGTTTCGGGTCCTCCAGGCTCCAGCGGATTGGCTCGAAGTCGGGGTCCGGGATCAGGTAGTCGCTCGTGTACAGCTCGATGCGGTTGCCGTCGGGGTCGCGCACGTAGAGGAACATGGCGTTCGAGATGCCGTGCCGTCCGGGACCGCGCTCGATGCTCGCCTCCATCCCCGCGCCCGCAAGGATGTCGGCCGCCCGCAGCACGTTGCCCGGCTCCTGCGTCCAGAAGCCGACGTGGTGCAGCCGTGGCCCGGGACCGGTCATCAGCGCCACGTCGTGCACGTTCTGCTTGCGGTGCAGCCAGGTGGCCCACAGCCGCGGCGGCGTGTCCTCGCTCTCGGTGTACTCGGCACAGCGGAAGCCGAGCTCGCCCGTGTACCAGTCGGCGCCGGCCTGCACGTCGGGCACCTGCAGGTTGACGTGGTCCACCCGCATCACGTGCGGTCCCCGGTAGCGGTCGAACTGCTGCAGCAGTCGCGGCACGCGCTCGACGTCGTGGTAGAGCTCGACCGGGAAGCCGAGCGGGTCCTGCATGCGCAGCGCCCGCCCCTGGCCCGCCTCCTCCCCCGGCTCGACCCAGCGGCGTGGCAGCCCGCGCCGGCCGGCCAGCTCCCAGAGTGCCTCGAGGTCGTCGTCACGGGACACGCGATACGCGAAGTGGCCCAGCCCCGGCGTCTCCGTCCGGCGCAGGATCAGGCTGTGGTGCTCCCAGTCCTCCAGACAGCGCAGGTAGAGGCAGTCGCCGGCGCGCTCCGTCTCGATGAAGCCGAGCAGGTCGACGTAGAAGGCGCGGGCGCGCTCCAGATCGGTCACGCGGTACTCGACGTGGCCCGTCTTCAGGATGTCGAACGGCAGGCTGGACGCGGTCATCGACGTACCCTCCTCCGGGTTCCGGGTTGATGGGCGAGCTACTCCCACTCGCCGTGGTAGAGGCTGGCGCCGCGGCTGGCGAACAGGTCGGGCGGCGGCACCTGCGGGGCCTCCGACGGCGGCGCCAGCAGCCGGTAGCGCCCGTTGAAGAAGAGTAGCGGCTGCGCGGCCTGGCCGTCCTCGGCCAGCGCGACCACCCGCCCGATCACCACCCAGTGGTCGCCGCCCTCCAGGATCTCCTGGAGGTGGCAGCCGAGCGCGGCCAGACTGCCGCGCAGGCGCGGCCCGCCCTGCCAGCGTTCGAAGTGCACCTCGGGCGGCGCGCCCTCTCGCTGCGCCCCGGCGAAGTGGCGTGCCACCAGCTCCTGGTCGCGCGACAGGAAGTTGATGGCGAACCCGCCGCAGTCGCGCAGCATCCCCGCCATCGTCGTCTGCTTGCCGACGCAGGCCAGCACCAGCAGCGGGTCCAGTGACAGCGAGCTGATGGCGTTGGCGGTCATGCCGTGCAGGCGCGTGCCGGACTGCACGGTGAGCAGGCCGACCCCGGTCGCGAATCGACCCATCGTGCGCCGGAACGCCCCGGGCTCGGCCTCCATGTCGACGAAGGGCATCGCCGTCGCTCCGATCCCGCTCCGCACCTACGCGTCGAGCGCGTCTTCTCGATCGAGAAAGGCCTGCACTCGCGCCTTGAAGGGTTCCTTGTCGTACGTGGTGTAGAGCGCGCCGGCCATGCGCACCGGGTCGCCGAAGAAGAAGCGCTCGTAGAGCACCTGGCGCGAGCCGAAGGCGCTGAGGGCGGCGTCCCAGGCCAGCCGGAAGAGCTTGACCCGATCGTACGCGTCGATGTTCCGTCCCTGCAGGTAGCGGTCGATCATGGCCCGCGCCGGACTCTGCATGTCCGCCTCGGTCGGCAGCGCCATCAGCCCGCTGGCCCCCAGCAGCTGGATGATCTCGATCGTACGCGGGTAGAGGCGCGGGAAGAGGTTGCGGGCGGCGTTGAGTGGCGCCCAGGCAGGCGTCATCAGCCCCCAGCGGTCGACCGCCGCGTCCGCCTCCGCGGCGCGCAGAAAGGCCCGCATGGCCTCGATGTCGATGATGATCTCGGCCAGCTTCTCCTGGACGTGCTGGAACTGGTCGATGCCGATACGGTCGGCCATCAGCGCGGCGATGCCGAAGATGAACTCGACCTTGGCGATGTCCCGGACCACCACCTGGTGCGCCATGTGGATCACGGCGTTCGTCTCGCCGAAGACACCGTTGCACAGCTCCACGTCACCGTAGAGGAAGACGCGCTCCCAGGGCACCAGCACGTCGTCGAAGACCACGACCGCGTCCATCTCCTCGAAGCGCGAGCCGAGCGGGTGGTCGAAGTGCGAGCGGTTGGTGTCGAAGCTCTCGCGGCAGATGAATTTCAGGCCCGGCGTGTCGCAGGGGATCGAGAAGGCGAAGGTGTAGGGCCGGTCCTCGTCGCCGCCGCGCAGCACCGTCGACGGGAAGACCTCGATCTCGTCGGAGATCGGGCCGAGCGTCGCCAGCATGCGCGCCCCGCGCAGCACGACGCCGCCGTCGGTCTCGCGAGCGACCCGCGCCGCGATGAACGGGTCGGCCTGCCTGGCGGAGCTGACGGAGCGGTTGACCTGCGGCGTGATCAGGGTGTGGGTCAGGCACAGGTCGCGCTCGCGCACGTGCTCATAGTAGCGCTTGACGTGCTCGGAGTTGAGGGGGTTGTTGCGACCAAAGTACTCGGCGGCGGCGGCCATGGCCATCAGGCCGCTGTTCAGGTAGTCGGGGGTACGCCCCATCATGCCGCCCGAAAAGTCCGCCCAGCGCTTCATCATGGCGTGGCGGCGGCTCAGGTCCTCGCGCGAACGTGGCTGGAGGAAGGAGAGGCCGACGCGCTCGCCCGAGGTCGGCGACACATAGGTCATCTCGTCGCGGAGGTCGGTGTCGTACTGCAGGTCGTAGAGCGCGCCGAGGCTGCGGGTGACGTTCCTGAACGCGGGGTGCTCGGTGATGTCCCCGATCACGCGCTCGCCGTGGATCCAGACCTCGCGCGGGTGTTCCCGGAGACCTTCCAGGTACTCCGCGCCACTCCGAGCCGGCATCGTCACCCTCCGTTTCGCCTGCGTCCTCTGCGTGCTCCGCGTGCTTGGGACCTGCGTCACCGGTTGTATCAGCGCCCGGCGCGTCGGCCGGCCGCGATTCTGGACAGGTTCACGGCCCAACCGTAAACTACGTCGGCGCCCCCATCTTCGGGATGCGGTGCTCCCCGAGGGCGACGTGCACCGTCCTGGTCTCAGTATAGAACTCGAACGAGTAGTGGCCGCCCTCGCGACCGATCCCGCTCTCCTTCATGCCGCCGAAGGGGGTGCGCAGGTCGCGCACGTTCTGCGAGTTGACCCAGACCATGCCCGACTCGATCTCGGGCGCGAAGCGCAGCGCCCGCCCGTTGTCCGAGGTCCAGAGGTAGGCGGCCAACCCGTAGCGCACGTCGTTCGCCAGCCGCAGCGCGTCTGCCTCGTCCTCAAAGGGCAGGACGACCAGTACCGGACCGAAGATCTCCTCCTGTGCGACCCGCATGTCATTGCGGACGTCGAGCAGCACGGTCGGCTCGAGGTAGTTACCGCGCGCCAGCGCCGGATCGGCCGGCCGTTTGCCGCCGGCGGCCACGCGGGCGCCCTCCGCGGCGCCGATCTCGAGGTAGCCCATGACGCGCTCAAGGTGGCGGCGGTGGATCAACGGGCCGACGTCGGTCGCGAGGTCCATCGGGTCGCCGACGCGGATGCTGGCCACCCGCTCGAGCAGCTTGCCGACGAAGTCGTCGTAGATCGTGCGCTGGAGCAGCAGGCGCGAGCCGGCGGTGCAGCGCTCGCCATTCAGCGAGAAGATGCCGAAGACCGCCGCGTCGAGCGCCCGCTCCTGGTCGGCGTCGGCGAAGACCACGACCGGCGACTTGCCGCCGAGCTCCATCGAGTAGCGCTTGAGCGTGTCGGCCCCGGCGCGCATCAGCCGCTTGCCGGTGGTGGTCTCCCCGGTGAAGGAGACGAGGTTGACGCCGGGGTCGGAGGCCATCGTCTCGCCGACCACCTCCCCCGGCCCGTAGGCCAGGTTGAAGGTGCCGGGCGGCAGGTCGGCGTCCTCGATCACCTGCGCCAGCTTGAAGGCGGAGAGCGGCGACCAGCTGGCGGGTTTGAGGATGCAGGTGTCGCCCGCCGCGAGACAGGGCGCGACCTTCCAGGTCTCCAGCATGAAGGGCGTGTTCCAGGGCGTGATCAGCGTCGCCACGCCGACCGGGCGCTGCACGCTGTAGTTGAGGAAGCTGCTCTCGACCGGGAAGGTCTCGCCGGTGATGTGGGTCGCCAGCTCGGCGAAGAAGTCGAAGTTGTCGGCGGCGCGCAAGACCTGGCCGCCCCGGATCTGCTGGATGGGGATGCCGGTGTCCGCGCTCTCCAGGACCGAGATCTCGTCGGCGCGCTCGCGGATAAGCTCGGCGATCCGGCGCAGGCGCTTCGCCCGCGCGGCGGCCGGCATCCTCGACCACGCGCCCCCGTCGAAGGCCGCGCGGGCCGCCTGGACGGCACGGGCCGCGCCCTCACGGCCGACGCTGTGGACGGTCGCGATCGGCTCGTTGGTGGCCGGGTTGAGCGACTCGAAGGTCTCCCCCGCCGGCCCTTCAACCCACTGCCCGCCGATGTAGCTGCGAATTGGCGGCAGCTCGGCCAGCAGGCGGTCGCGCAGGTCGGCGTAGTCGGTCGCGGTCATGGCTTCCTCCCAGGGACGACAGCGTCCGAGTTTGAGACCGGTACCGGTCCGGTGGCCTCGCGCTGGGTGAGGCGGCGCCGCACGGCGTCGCTACGCAGTTCGCGCAGCGCGTCGGAGGCGACCCAGCGCGCCTCGCGCGGTCCATCGCTCAGGATGCGCTCGGCGGTCGCGATGGCCGCCGCGTTCAGCGCCGGATTGCGCTTACCGATCTGGCGGAGCGCCCAGTTGACGCCCTTGCGCGCGAAGTTGCGCCGGTCGCCGGCCCGGCGCTCGATCAGCGGCAGGAACGCGAGGAACGTGTCGTCGGGCGCGGCTCTGTCGTGGACGGCGAGCGCCGCCATCAGCACGAACCCGGCGCGCCTGACGAACTCCTGCTCGCGCCCGCTCCACTCCACGGCCTTGGCAACCGCGAACGGCGTGCGGTCGAGCAGGTCGCCACAGGTGGTGTCGACCACGTCCCACGAGTCGAAGTCCGTCGACCAGCGCTCGGCCTGCTCCTCGGTGACCTCGGACGGGTCGTCCACCATGCTGGCCAGCAGCCGCGCCTCGTGGATGCCGGACGCCCAGAGCGCCTCCGCCAGCGCGTGGTCGCGGCCCAGTCGCCGGGCGAGCGCGCGCAGCGTGGGCACGGAGATGCCGCCGAGGGCGGAGCCGGTGGCGATGCCATACCGCGCCATGCCCGGCAGCGCGTCCGGACGAGCCAGCTCGCGGAGCTCGGCGACCACGGCGTCGGCGTCGGCCATCAGCGCGGCGCGCCGGCGTCCGGGGCGTCGGCCGGCACGATCGGGTTCTCGATGGCGCCGATGCCGACGACCTCGACCTTGAGGGTATCGCCCGGCTTGACGAACGAGATGCCCTCCGGGGTACCCGTCAGGATCACGTCGTCCGGCTCGAGCGTCATGAACTCGCTGATGTACTCGATGATCGGCGCGACCTTGTGGATCAGCTTGGACGTGTTGCCCTGCTGGCGCAGCTCGCCGTTGACGTAGGCGCGCAGGTCCAGGTTGTCGGGGTCGACGTCCTCGCCCTCGACCACCCAGGGGCCGAGCGGGCCGAAGGTGTCCCAGCCCTTGGCCTTCACCGGCGGGCGGAAGTAGTTGGTGATGAAGTCGCGCGCCGTCACGTCGTTGCCCACGGTGTAGCCGCGGATGACGCTCGCGGCGTCGGCGGCTCGAACTCGCCGGCAGCGCCGGCCGATGACGATGCCGAGCTCCACCTCGTAATGCAGCTGGGTGACGCCGGTCGGGTAGACGATCGGCGCGTGGTGGCCGATGAGCGAGGTGAGCGGCTTGAAGAAGAGCACCGGTTCCTGCGGCGTCTCGAGTCCCAGCTCCTTGGCGTGCTCCGCGTAGTTGAGCACCAGCCCCAGCACCTTGGTCGGGGTGACCGGAGGCAGCCAGGTCACGGCGTCCTGCCGGTGGGCGCGGCCCTCCTCGTCGATTAGCTGGTCCTCGACCACCCGGCCGACGTGCAGCCGGCCGTCGACCATGAAGCGCGCGGTCCGCATCAGTCCGCTCCGTTCTCGCTCGCGCCGTCGCCGGCCACGCCGACCACGCCCGCCGCGGCCGGTACCAGGTGGAAGCGCTCCGCCACCGCGCGCAGCCGGCGCTGGTTCTCCGGCGACGGCAGTACCAGCGGCAGGCGCAGCTCGGGGGTGATCTTGCCCATCAGACCCATCACGTACTTGACCGGGCCGGGGTTGGTCTCCCAGAAGAGGGCCTCGTTCATGGGGAACATCTCATAGTGCAGATCGCGCGCCTCATCCCAGCGCCCGGCGCTGGCCAGGTCGTAGAGCCGCGCCGTCAGCCGCGGCAGGACGTTGCCGGTGGCGCTGATATAGCCGGCGCCGCCGAGGGCCAGCAGCGGGAAGCAGAGCGCCTCGATGCCGGAGTAGACCAGGATGTCGCGTCCGCAGCGGTCGAACAGCCTGGTGACCTGCTCGAAGTCCTTGTTGGCTTCCTTGACGCCGACCACGTTGTCGGCGGTCTTCATCACTCGGGCGACCGTCTCCGGCTCCATGTTGACCGCCGTGCGCCCCGGGATGTTGTAGATGATG
>DATKRJ010000128.1:0-31616 GCA_035532355.1 Thermomicrobiaceae bacterium
GTTTCCACCTCGAGGCCATCCAGCCGGGCGACGATGCGGTCACCCTCATCCTGCGTGCCCATCGCTCGGTGGTGGACTGCCCCACGTGCGGCAGCCCGACGGATCGCATCCATAGCTGGTATCAGCGCCGCCTGGCCGATCTCCCCTGGCAAGGATTGACCGTGCAGCTGGACCTCACCACGCGCCGCTGGTTCTGTCGGAACCCGTCCTGTCCCCGGCAGATCTTCACCGAGCGGTTCCCCGACGTGGTCGCGCCGTCGGCACGCCGCACCACCCGGCTGGCCGGTGTCGTCGATGCCGTCGCCCTGGCCCTGGGCGGAGAAGCCGGCGGGCGGCTCCTGGCCGCCCTGGGAGTGACGCTCAGCCCCGACACGCTCCTCAATGCGTTGCGCCGGGCCACGCTCCCGGCACCCGGCCCCCTTCACGCCGTCGGGATTGACGACTGGTCCTGGCGTCGCGGGCATCGCTACGGCACGATCATCGTCGATCTGGAACGGCACCGGGTAGTGGATCTGCTCCGGGATCGCGAGCCAGCCACGATCAGCGCCTGGCTCCGGCAGCATCCGGAGATCACGGTGATTGCCCGTGATCGCGGCGACGCGATGATCCAGGCGGCCACGACCGGCGCACCCCAGGCGCGGCAGGTCGTCGATCGATGGCATCTGCTCCACAACCTGACGGAGAGCCTCGAGGAGGTGCTCCTCGCCAAGCGGTGCGTCCTGCGTCAGGCGGCCACCGCAGCGGACGGTCTGCGTGACGACGACACCACGCTGGCGACCGCGGTGGCTCCCGGGCCGCTGACACCGCACCGACCACGTCACGGGGTGGAGCGCGCCGCGGCCGTCCGGGAGCAACGCCAGGCGTGCATCGTCGCGCAGTACGACGCCATCCGCCGCCTGCAGTTGGCTGGCGCGGATGTGGCCGACATCGCGCGGACGGTGGGCGTGAGTCGCCAGACCGTCTACCGCTACCGGGATCTGCCGGAGCCGCCTGGACCGAAGCAACCCCATCGTGGCGGCCGCGTCCTCGATCCGTATATTCCCTATCTGCTGAAGCGCTGGGCAGCGGGCTGTCACAACGGGATGCGGCTCTGGCGTGAGCTGCGCGCGCAAGGCTTCACGCACGGGGCGTCGAACGTCGCCCGCTTCACGGCGCAGCTGCGGCGGCAGGAGGCTGCCGGGCAGCCCATCGTGACCACGTCACGGTCCCCCACGCTGCCGACACCGAGTCCGCGGCACGTCGCCGGGCTCTTGCTCCGTCGCCCCGCGGATCTCACGCTGGAGGAGCAGCAGTACCTCGCGACACTCAGGCAACACGATGCGGAATTGGCGACGGCGTACGCCCTGAGCCAGGCGTTCGCGACGATGGTGCGGGAACGGCAGGGTGAACGCTTCGTTCCCTGGCTGCAGGCGGTGGAGGCTGCCGTTGCCGTGGAGCTCGGGCCACTGCGGCGTTTCGCGCGGGGTCTGCGGCGCGACGATGCGGCCGTGCAGGCCGGGCTCAGCGAGCCCTGGAGCAATGGCCAGACGGAAGGCCAGGTACATCGCCTGAAGCTATTCAAGCGGCAGATGGTGCGCCGTGTCACGCGCTACGGTATCGCTCCCGCAGGGAGTCGAGATAGGAGGGACAACTCGGGGTCATCTGACCAACCTGGCGCCGAAAGGCAAAGGGGAAAGCAGCATGTCAGAAACGCGGGGGCGGCATCTAGGCCGCATGGGCTGCGCCCCGCTAGACCCGCGCCATATGGTGAAAGCTGGATTGCTTGAAGCCCAGTCCCGACGGGATGCACGTTTCATCCGCTGGAACGCGGCCTGACCACCAGCGCCATCGTCTCCGCCCGGCGATACATCGCGCCGACGGACCCTCACGGCGATGGACGAGCACCGATGTCGGTGAGCAAAGGGACGAACGGGCCACCTACGTGGCGCTCGCGACGTACCGTAGCGACGGAACACGGGATCGCCTACGGGGGGCGACCCCTACGGCGACGGAGGCCCCATAGTACTCAGCGCCGGGGAGAGCCCGGTACACGGGGAAGGGGGCCAGGTGTCTCGGTCGTCAGGGCTGGGAGGGATGCACAATGCAGGACGCCACAACACTCCTGACGATCATCCGGAAACGCGGCGAACGAGGGTTGCCGCTCCGCAATGTCTACCGCATGCTCTACAACAGGAACCTGTACCTGGTGGCCTATGGCAATCTGTACCGGAACCAGGGAGCCATGACCCCGGGGGCCACGCCGGAGACCGTCGACGGCATGTCGCTGGCGAAGATCGACCGCCTCATCACCCAACTCCGGGCTGAGCGGTATCGGTGGACGCCAGTGCGGCGCGTGCACATCCCCAAGGCGCCCGGCAAGACCCGACCACTCGGCATCCCCACTTGGAGCGACAAGCTGCTCCAGGAAGTCATGCGCCTGATCCTCAACGCCTACTACGAGCCGCAGTTCGACCACCGCTCCCACGGTTTCCGCCCCGGCCGGGGCTGCCACACCGCGCTCGCGGAGGTGCAGCGCATCTGGACGGGCACGCGCTGGTTCATCGAGGGCGACATCGTCCAGTACTTCGACACCATCGACCACGACATCCTCCTCGGCGTGCTGGGCGAGCGCATCGACGATAACCGGTTCCTGACCCTCGTCCGGCGACTCCTGCAGGCCGGGTACCTCGAAGAGTGGCGGTTTCACGCAACCCTGAGCGGCACGCCGCAAGGGGGCGTGATCAGTCCCCTCCTCGCCAACCTCTACCTGCACGCGTTCGACCGGTACGTGACAGGCACGCTCATCCCGGCCTATACCCGCGGCACACAGCGCAGGACCGACCCGGCGTACCAACGCCTCTGCAATCGCCGGCACTCCCTCAAGGGGAAACCCGAGGCGGCCGCCGAAGTGCGGGCCATCATCCAGGCCCGGCGGCGGATGTCCTCGAAGGACCCGTACGACCCCACCTACCGGCGCTTGTGGTACGTGCGCTACGCCGATGACTTCCTGCTCGGCTACATCGGCACGCGCCAGGAGGCCGAGGAGATCAAGGCCAAGCTCAAGACGTGGCTGTGGGAGCAGAGGCGCCTGACCCTCTCAGAGGAGAAGACCGTCATCACCCACGCTACAGACACCGCGGCCCGTTTCCTCGGCTACGAGATCATCAATCAGCAGAGCCACACGAAGTGCACCCGCGGCGCCCGTTCGGCCAACGGACGCATCGCCCTGCGCGTGCCGGCGGCAGTCATCGCCAAGAAGTGCCAGCCCTATCTCCGCCAGGGGAAGCCGATCCATCGCCCGGAACGCCTCATGAACAGCGACTTCAGCATCGTGGCCGACTACCAGCAAGAGTACCGGGGCATCGTGCAGTACTACCAGCTCGCGATCAACGTCTGTCACCTGCACAAGCTCCGCTGGGTGATGGAAACCTCCCTCCTCAAGACCTTGGCCGCCAAGCACCGCACCACGGTGGCGAAGATGGCGGCCAAGTACCGCGCGACGGTCACCGGCCCCGACGGGCACATCCGCCGGTGCCTGGCCGTTACGCTCGAGCGCGCGGGCAAGCCCCCGCGTGTGGCGCGATTCGGTGGCATCCCGTTACAGCGACAGCGGATGGCAACCCTCGACGACCAGCCGCCGCAAGCGCGCGCCCACTACACCGAACTCGAGCAGCGGGTGCGCGCCGACCGGTGCGAAGTCTGCGGATCTACCAGCGCCATCGAAGTTCACCACATCCGCAAGCTGGCGGACCTGCGACGCGCGGATGGTCGGCCACGGCCGGCGTGGCAGGAGCACATGATTGCGCGGCAACGCAAAACCCTGGTCCTCTGCCGGGCGTGTCATGTGAAGCTGCATGCCGGTCAGTTCGACGCGAACCTCGGCCTGAGACGCTAGAGAGCCGTGTGCCGGGAAACTGGCATGCACGGTTCGGGGAGGGGCGGTTGGAAAAGGGCCGACGAGGTACCTCGCTGGCCGTCTACTCCACTACGGACGCGCGGGCTTCCATCTGCTCAAGCAGCGGGTGCTGCGCGCCGCCTGATGGCCGTCATCGGAAGTGAGCAAGAGCCCATCACGGATGGTCGTGGCAGAGACGGCGGTACTGGGCACGGTTGCACGATCAGCGGAACGACAACTGGGTGTTCGGCGACACGCGGAGCCGGCTCCTGCTGTTGAAGATCTCCTGGTTCAGCATCCAGCGGCACGTCCTGGTCACGGGCGCAGCCTCTCCCGATGACCCGGCACTCGCCGAGTATTGGGCCGCACGGAGGCGGCTGCGCACGACGACCCTGTCGCCGTCGATGCAGAAGATGGCCCATCGACAGGGGTACGTCTGTGCAACCTGCGGCGAGCCCCTCGTCAACGGCGAGGAGCTCCACGTGCATCACCGCATTCCCAAAGCTCAGGGCGGAACGGACACCTACGACAACCTGGAGCTGCTGCACCTGTACTGCCATCAACAGACGCACGCGCGACGCGCGCCATGAGTCCCTGGGAACGCGCGTGACTCCGGGGAGCCGGATGTGGTGAAAGCCACACGTCCGGCTCTGAGGGGGGCGGGCAGCAGCAACGCTGCCTCGCCTACTCGCCTGCCGGTGGGTGCGTCAGGCTGGCGCTACGTCAACGGAGCGGAGAGGCTATCAATTTCTCGCTCCTTCAGCAGCATGCGGCACCTGACTCGGGCGACGCACACTCAGCCGAGTAGGTGTGGATCCAGGGCATCCCGCAGACCGTCGCCGAGGAAGTTGTACCCGAGGACGGTCAGCAAGATCAGCATGCCCGGATAGACCGAAAGCAGCGGCGCGTTGAACATGTACTGCTGGGCGTTCTGCAGCATATTGCCCCAGCTCGCAGTCGGCGGTTGGACGCCCAGTCCCAGGTAGCTCAACGCCGACTCTGTCAGAATGGCGTTGGCGACCCCCAGGCTCGCCGCCACGATGATGGTGGACACCGCATGCGGCAGCACGTGGGCGGCGAGAATCCGCCACTTCGTGGCCCCGATCGCGCGTGCTGCCGTCACGAAGTCCATGCCGCTGAAGCGCAGGATCTCACCGCGCACGAGCCGCGCGATGCTCATCCAACTGGTCACCCCGATGACCACAATGATGGTTCCCACGGAGCCGCCGAACATGGTCAGAATCAGCAGCAGCAAGAAGAACGTCGGAATCGCCATCATCGCGTCGGTAAAGCGCATCAGCACCGAGTCTGTCCATCGGGAGAAGAAGCCGCTGAGGGCCCCGACGAGGGTCCCGATGACGACACTGATCACCACGGCGGCCAGTCCGACGACCAGTGAGATCCGGGCGCCGTAGAGGAGGCGGGAAAGGACGTCCCGGCCGACCTCATCCGTGCCCAGGAGGTGCTGCCCGGACGGCAGGCGCAGCGCGGCGGTCGGGGCCGTCTTGTCGGGTCGGTACGGGGCGATCGCGGGTGCGAGCACCGCGCTCACGTGTACGAGCACGAGAAACCCCAGGCTCAGCACGGCGAGCTTGTTGCGCGCGAACGCTCGCCACCGCTTCCGGCCGATGCTCGTCGTGTGCCCGCTGGCTGGCGTGGCGAGCGCGAGATCCATGGTATCCGCGTGCACCAGGTGGCTCCTACTCAAACCGGATGCGGGGATCGACGACGGTATAGGCGATGTCTGTCACCAGATTCGCGCCCAGCACCACGACCGAGATCAGGATCGTGACCCCCATGATCATCGGGTAATCACGGGTGAGTGCGGCCGAGTACGCGAGGCGGCCGACACCGGGCCAGGCGAAGATCGACTCCACGATGATCGACCCGCCGATGAACCGGGGCAACTGCAGGCCCAGCACCGTGATCACCGGGATCAGCGCGTTGCGCAGGCCATGCCGCAGCAGCACGATG
This sequence comes from Thermomicrobiaceae bacterium, assembly GCA_035532355.1. Taxonomy (GTDB): domain Bacteria; phylum Chloroflexota; class Chloroflexia; order Thermomicrobiales; family Thermomicrobiaceae; genus DASSZN01. Next base: position 5,849 of record DATKRJ010000128.1, read on the forward strand.
CGCTCGGGCAGGCCTTTGGCCCGCGCCGTCCGGATGTAGTCCTCGCCCAGGATATCGACCAGGCTGGAACGCGTGAAGCGAATGATCTGCGCGAGCGTCCCGGCCGCCAGGACGAGCGTGGGCAGGATCAGGTGGGTGAGCCGGTCCGTTATCGCGGCTGATCCTCCCAGCGTGTACATCCCGGCGGAGGGGAGCAGTTGCCAGTGGACGGAGAAGAGCAGGATGAGCATCAGCCCGAGCCAGAAGCTCGGGACCGCGAGCCCGAAGAGCCCCACTGAGGTCACTGCGTAGTCGAGCGGCGAATAGAGGTACACCGCCGAGAGGACCCCGGCGGTGATCCCGATGATCGACGAGATCAGCATGGCGCACGCCGCCAGGATCAACGTGTTGGGTAATCGCGTCAGCAGGACATGCAGCACCGGCGTGTGCTCGGTCCATGAGGTCCCCAGGTCTCCGCGCAGCACATGAGACCACCACAAAAAATACTGCTCCAGGATCGGCTTATCCAGGCCGAGGTTGTGCCGAAATTGCATGCGGTCCGCGTTGGTGAGGGTGTCCCCCGTCATGATCTGCGGCAAACCCGGCGCCAGGCGCACCAGGGCAAACGTCAAGGTGTTCACCAGCGCGAAAACGATTGCGGCATGCCAGAGGCGCCGCCGCAGATAAACGATCACGCCATCATCCTTCTGTTCCGACGACAGGTACTTTCGCCGATTCCCAGCGAACCTCGCGATCTCTTCTACGTGAAGTATGCATTCTCCGTGAAGCGTAGCGCATTCGAGGAAGGTAGCCCCATCAGATTCGTGTGACGAGCCAGATGCTCTTGAGGGTAGAAGAGGAAGATACGGGGCAAATCCACGGCGACGATCTCCTGGAACTTGAAGTACGCGTCTTTGCGCTTCGCTTGGTCCGTTTCTGCCCGACCTGTTTCCAAGAGCTGGTCGACCTCGGGGTTCTTGTAGGCGGTGAAGTTCGATCCGCGCTCAGCATTGTTGGATGCGAAGTACGCGTAATTTCCATCTGGTTCAGGCTCTGGAGTCATGTACGACACGAAACTGTAGTAGCCATCTGGCCCCCGGTTGTCCCGAACCTGTGTAATGAAGGTACTGAACTCGAGCACCTCAATCTTTGTCTTGACGCCAATGTCAGCCCAGTTCTGCTGCACGAGCGTCGCGCACTGGTCAACTGTGGAATTTCCCTGGAACGCTGACAGCGTGAAGTCCAGTTTCACTCCGCCTTTTGTCCAGACTCCGTCCGAACCTTGGGTCCAACCAGCTGACGTCAGCAACGCCTTCGCCTTCGCTGGGTCGTGCGGGTACTGCATCACATTCGGGTCATAGGCCCAGGTAATCTGCGGGATGATCGGCCCGGTTGCGATCTGCCCATGCCCGCCGAGGAGGTTGTCGATCAGCGCCTGGCGGTCGATCGCGTAGCTCAGCGCTTGGCGAACCTTCTGATCGCCGAAGAGATCGGGCCGATTGAGGTTGAGATGCATCGCATACCAGATCGACGCTGCACCTGAATCCACCGTGAGCCCAGTCTGCCCGCTGACGGCTGGGATACTCGCGTCAGGGAAGAATGGAATAGCGTCGAGCTCGCCAGTCTTGAGCTGAGCGATTTGAATGTTGGCGTCGGGGAGGACCTTGAAGGCCATCGTATCGATCTTCGGAGGACCGAGGAAGAAATTCTTGTTGGCCTTCAGCAACAGGTGGTCGCTGGCAACCCACTCGCTCAACGTATAAGGCCCGATACCTATCGGCTTCTTGTCGAAAGAGGTGTCAGACGCGACATCTACGCTCTCTAATATGTGCTTCGGTACCACGTCCCACCGCCCAGCGAGAATCGTCGGGAACGCAGCCCACGGGCTTTTCAGGTGAAACGTGACCGTTGACGGGTCGACTACCTCGGTGCTGTCGACGAGCAAGAATTGCTTTCCTCGAGCACTGTTCACTTTGGGGTCGAGCATCTTATCCATAGTGAATTTTACGTCATCGGCAGTGCAGTCCGTGCCGTCGTGGAACTTCACCCTGCTGCGAAGCTTGAACGTCCAGCTCTTCGCGTCGGCGGACGCTTCCCAGCTCTCGGCGAGATACGGCTTCGGATCGAAGTTGGTTGGATCCAGCCGGACCAGGCTGCAGTGGATGACCGACGCTACTTGCCCTTCTGCCGTGGACGACTCCTTGATGGGGTTGAGCGTCCCGGGGTTGGCGATGATCGGGAAGGTGATCGTGTTCTTCGAGCTCTTCACGGCTGCGGGGGACGATCCCGCTGCGGCCGAGGTTGAACCGGTCGCCTGGCCGCTACCGGCCGACGATGGGGTGCTCGTGCTGGACGACGAGCAGTTGCTCAGCAAGGTACCCGCCGCGATCAGGCCGGTGGTGGCGAGGAAACGCCGCCGGGAAAACGTCGTACCGAGCATGGAACCCTCCTCCTCACGCGGGTGGGTGACGACGTGCACGCGGGCGCGGGCTTACCGGCGCTGGTAGACCAGGCGCTGTTCGGCTTCGCGTCGCTCGACCTCCTGGCAGTGCGGCAGCAGCGCGTCGGCCTGCTGCGCGGAGAGCACGACCACGCCGTTGTCATCGGCCACGATCAGGTCGCCGGGATAGACCACGACTCCACCGCACGCGATCGGCACGTCGATGTCGCCGACCCCGCCCGCGGCACGACCGACCAGCGCCGACCAGGTTCGGGCAAAGACCGGGAAGCGCATCGCTTCGAGCTCGAGGATGTCGGTCGAGGCACCATCGACGACCCAGCCGGCCACGCCCTTCTGCTGCTGTGCCAGCGCCCGGAACTCCCCGATGCAGGCGTGCTCGTAGTCGGCGCCGCGGTCAACCACCATGATCTGGCCGGCCTGAATGCGCTCGCACGCTTCGTTGGTGGCGGAGACATCGAGGCCGACCGCCCGGACCGTGAAGGCGGGTCCGACCAGCTTGCAGTCACGATAGCCGGGTTTAATCGCACTGGCCATGACGCGCACCCCAGGCATGTGCCCGAGCGTCGCCGGGGCGATCCCGCGGTACGCCTCGATGAGCTCGGGGCGAATCGGGGCAGGTTCGTGATCCGTGCTCACACGACCCTCCTTCGTCAGGATGTGAAGAGCTCTCTGAGGCCGAGGATGTCCGCGACGCGCTCGTGTCGGCCGATGGCCTCGGCGATGCCCACCTCCTTGCGCTCGAGCGCCTCCGTCGCCTCAATCACCGCCGCGAGGTCGGCCTGCGGGATGACCGCAACCCCGTCGTCGTCGGCGAGGATGTAGTCGCCAGGATGCACGACGACCCCGCCGACGGTGACTCCGATCTGGGTGAGACCGAGGCGCCGATTGACGCCCACGCGGGGCGTAACGTAGCGCGCGAAGCTCGGGAACTCCAGCGCGCGGAGGCCGGCCGAATCTCGGACGGCGCCGTCGATGACCACGCCACGGATGCCGCGGTCGCGCGCCTCCAGTGCCATCAGCTCACCGATCAACGCGCCGGCCCGGCCGTCGCCCTCGCCGTCGACGACGAGCACGTCCCCGGGCTGTGCTTCGACCAGCGCCTTGTGCACGGTGATGATGCTTCCCGGGTAGCACTTGACGGTGAAGGCTGGTCCAGCGAGCTTCGCTCCCGGGACGACGCTGCGGATGTTCGGCTCAAGGATCCCCATGCCCTTCTGGACATCGGAGATCCCTGCCGAGTCCAAACGGGCGAGTCGCGCGAGATAGTCGTTCACCTCACCCTCCTGGATTGACGGTCCCCGCCTGAATTCGTTTCAAGGTAGCAGACAAGCTCGCCGAGTGTCAAGTATAACTACACAATGAGATGCCCGGCCGGGATCGCCAGCACGGCGCACCCATCACGCTCGTGATGGCCGCTGCTCCGTCGATCGGTCCGATTGGCAGGCGCCGGTGATATCGACCTGCACCGAGAGCTCGGGGGAGCCTGGCTCTATGGGGCTACTATTCCCATGGCCGGGAATCAGGTCGGGAGGCTTACCGTCGTTAGTCATGGCCGAACACGGTGTAGACTCATCGGGGAGGTTCAGGGGTGGTAGTTGACCAGAAGGTCGATGCCCGCGTCGGCATGAAGCTGCGGGAGCTCCGGCAGCGGCGCCATTTGAGCCTGACCCACGTCGCTGAAACCGTCGGCGTGAGCAAGAGCATGTTGAGCCAGGTGGAGCGCGGGATGACCAACGCGTCCCTCACGCTCCTCCGCGCGCTGGCGCAGGCCCTGGAAGTGCCGCTCTTCACCCTCTTCGTCGATGATGATCTCAGTGACGGACTCGTCCGGCGCGACCAGCGCCAGCAACTCCGCCTGCCGGGCTCCAGCGTCGTTCGGGAACTCCTCGTCCCAGACCTGCATCGCCAGATTATCCTCCTAACGGCGCGATTCTCCCGTGACGACGTGAGCGCATTCGAACCCTCCAGCCACCAGGGCGAGGAGTGCATCGTCGTCTTGTCCGGTGCGCTTGAGATCGAGGTCGGAGACCAGCGGCTCACCCTGAACGCCGGCGACAGCTATTACTTCAACTCCAAGCTGCCTCACGTCTTTCGGAATGTGAGCGAGGAGCCGACGGAGATCATCGCAGCGCTCAGCCCGTCGGCCAGCACTCCCCGGTGGTAACGCTGGGGACATGGGGGGTTGTTTCAGCGAGCTGACGACCAAGAGTTCCGCATAACGCCGGTTCTCCGCCGAAGACGCCCAGCGCCTGCACGACCGTGTGCCAATGCCACATAACACGACGGTGCCCCGGCTCACGCGAGGTTCCACGTCGGCGGTTCCGTCCTCCTGTCGAAGCTTTACCTCGATCCCGACGGGATCTTCGCGCGGACCGATGGTGGCCGACAACATGCCGGCCCGTGTCGCCGCAGGAGCCGCGCTTGTTGGGTCGCCGAATGCCATCCCTCTGGCACTACAGCAGGCTTAGTCGCGGATCAGGAGATTCGGAGGGATGCAGTGCATCGCTTGCGGGCGTGCCCTACACGCCCCCGGCCTGCTCCCAGAGGGCGAACGGCGTGCGCGGGTCGATCGGCTGCGCGACGAGCCGCTGGGCGTACTCCTCGTCGCACAGCGCCGCGATCATGGGGCGGTTCGGTGCCAGACCGTTGGGCTGCCAGTCCGCCCCGAGCAGCGCCATCGCCTCCTCGATCTCCGGCAGCATCCAGGGCGTCGTCTCGGCCAGCAGCAGGCGCTCCTGCTGCCAGCGCAGCCGCGAGGTCTCCAGGGCCCGGAAGAGGCTCTGGGCCACCCACGGGTCCCGCTCGAACACGTCGCGCCGCAGGGCGATGAGGTGGTGCGCCGGGTAGAAGCCGACTCGCTTCAGATACGCTCGCTCGGCTGCCCGGTAGTCGGGGATCAGCCGCATGGTCGGGCTGTCCGGCTCGTAGAAGCCCGCCGGTGGGTAGGGGATCATCAGCGCGTCGAGCTCGCCGGCCAGCTGCAGTCTGACCAGCGACGTGCCGGCAGGGGCCGGGTGGACGTTGGTCGGCAGCGTGATCGCCGGCCGGTTGCCTGCTCCCGTCGCTGGGTTCTCGACCGGGCCGACGGTCCAGTCGACGCCCCAGATGTCGACCCCCGCCTCACGCAGCGCGGCCCGGCTCCAGGTGTTGCCGGTGTCGAGCCAGCCGTTGGTGCCCACCCGCTTGCCGGCCAGATCGGACAGGTTCCCGAGCGGGCTACCGCGCCGCACGAAGAAGCAGCGGTGGCGGAATCCGCGCGTCGGGAAGAGTGGGAGTCCGACGAATCGGTCCTCGCCTTGCGAGCGGCGAATCAGGTATTGGCTGAAGGAGATCTCACCGGCATCGAAGGACGGGTCGTCCCAGAACCGATCCATCCCCGTGGCGCGATCGAGCTCCAGCGCGATGTCCTCGGCCACGATGTCCCCTGACGCGAGCGGGGCGAGGAAGTCGTAGTTCTTGATCACGAGCCGGATTGGCAGCTGGCTCATCGTCTGTCCCTTCCCTGCTCGACCTCGGCTCACCCGTCGAGGAGAGCCTCCATCACCAATCTCCATTCATCCTCAAGGTTGCCCGCGAGGTGGCCTTTCACCGCCCAATATCCAGTCTCCGACCGTCCAGCCAGACCTCGGTATCCGGGAGTAGGAAGTCGCCATGGATCGGAGCGACGAGGCGTCTCCAGGAAAGAGATGGTCGTCGCCGAACCCGACGCGGACCGCTCTGGGAGCACGCGCGAACTCGGGCACACAGGTCCTGCCCGGCCCGGGCGCTTCCGAGGGATGCGTGCGACGCCGACCTCCGCCGGGCCGTGGCGCGCCGCCGGGTCGTCCAGCGCGTCGAGCACCGCGGCGAAGCGCCGCGCCGACTTGCCCCCATCGATCGCGATGACGCCGTTGTCCTCGATACGCAGCGTGATCGGCGCGTCGACCTCGTCGAGCGCGGTGCGCGGCCCGGTCACCACGATCCGGCCATGGGCGCCACGGCCCACGATGCTCACCACGCGCGCCGCTGTGTGGAGCCGCTCCACCGCCTGCCGTTGCGCTCTCACCTGTGGACCCGGGGTGCGGCTAGCGCCACGAATCGAGCCGGCCGTAGAGGTTCTGCACCTCGGTGAGCGTCTTGCCCTGGTTGACCTGGTCCAGGCGCGCCAGCTCGCCGGCAAGGTGCTCGTCTGCCAGCTGGAGCACGCGCTCCAGGTCGTCACCGGGAACGACCACGACGCCGTCGTCGTCGCCGAGGACCAGGTCGCCGGGGTTGACCGGCACGCCGCCGCACACGATCGGGACGTTGATCGCGCCCGGCCCCTGGCTTCCGAAGATCCGCGGCGTGACGCCCCGGGCGAAGCAAGGGAACCCTGACTCGCGGATGCCCCGGACGTCGCGGACACCCCCGTCGATCACGAGCCCCGCCACGCCGCGCTTCGCCTGCATGTAGTACGCGATGCGGTCGCCGATCACGGCGGTGTCGGCATAGCCGCCCGCGTCGATGACGATGACGTCCCCTGGCTGGGCGACGTCTGCGGCGCGGGCAACGTAGAGGGCGTCACCCGGACGCGTCAGCACGGTCACCGCCGTGCCGAGCAGGCGCATCCCCGGCGCGATGGGCTTGATCTCGTAGTGCAGGATACCGTAGCCACGCATCGCGTCGCCGACCTTGGCCACGTCGTGGCGCGCGAAAGCCGCCACGAGCTCGGCCGGCGGCCGCTCGATGGCCTCGTTGACCACGCCGTGGTAGCGATGCTTCTCCATTAACTCATCCTCCTCTTGACGTCGCGAGCCGCTCGAGCCACCCGCGATCGTCCGTCCCGACGATCGCTCAGTCGATTCCGGCCGCGCCGGCATCGGTGAATGGATCCACCCCGCTCGCCAGCCGCTGAGCGGCCCCAATCGCGATCCCGTTGATCCGTGAGAACCCCGGCCGCGCGTAGCGCGGGGTCACCGCGTCGAAGCGATGGCCCAGAGCGCGCAGCCGCTCGCGAGTCTCGGGCGCGATCCGCCCGTCCACTTCGCTCTCCCAACCCTCGTTGTGCACGCGCGGAATCTCGACCGCCTGCTGTAGCCCCACGCCGCGGTCGAGCACGTTGACGAGGATCTGGGCCACGCCGGTGATGATCTTCGTCCCGCCCGCACCGCCGATCGCCAGGCACGGCTGGCCGTCCGCGTGCAGCACGACCGTCGGGACGCCGTTGTGCACCGAGCGCTTCCAGGGCGCGATGGATCCGAGCTCGCCGGGGATGGGGTTGAAGTTGTGCATGGCGCTGTTGAGGAGGATACCGGTGCCGGGCACCACGACGCCGGAGCCGAACGCGTCGATGATCGACTGCGTCATCGCGACGACCGTGCGGTCGCGGTCCACGACGCAGAAGTGGGTGGTGTCGTGATCGGTCGCGCGCCAGCCGACGCTCGCGGCGGACGGGACTCGACCGTCCGCCTCGTCGAAGGGCCAGGCGTCGCCGGGCTCCACGCCGTCGAGGGCGCGGTCGGCACGGATGAGCGGCCGCCGCGCCTTGGCGAAGGCTTTGGAGGCCAGCCCCGCGTACGGCACCGGCGCGAAGGCGGGGTCCTCGATGACCGCCAGACGATCGCGGAAGGCGACGCGACAGGCCTCGAGCAGCAGGTGAAGCGCCGCCGGCTCCAGCGGGTCGAGCGCGGCGAGGTCGAACCCTTCGAGGAGGTTCATGATCTGCAGGAGCGTGACGCCGCCGGTCGCCTCGGGTACGGTCAGGAGGCGGTAGCCGCGGTAGGAGCCCACCAGCGGCCGGTCCCAGACGCGCGGCTCGAAGGCTGCGAGGTCGGCTTGGGAGAGGACGCCGCCCGCCCGTTCCATCTCCGCCGCGATGGCCGCGGCGATGGAGCCGCGGTAGAACTCGTCCGGCCCGTGCTCGGCCAGCCGGCGGAGGCTCTCCGCCAGGTCCGGCTGGCGCAGGCGCGCGCCCGGCGCGGGCGGGCAGCCGTCGGGCAGGAAGATAGCGGCCGTGGCCGGGAAGCGGGCCAGCTTGGCCCGGTTGGTCGCGATCGTCGTCGCCAGCGGCACCGAGACCTCGAACCCGTCGGCAGCGAGCGCGATCGCGGGCTCGAGGACGGCGTTCCAGGGGAGCCGACCGTGGCGGCGGTGCGCGACCCCGAGCGCGCCGACAACTCCGGGCACGGCCACCGCCAGATGGCCGACCGTGTTGGCCGAGCCCGCGACGGGCACCTGCGGGCCCCAGCCCTGGGTCGGGATCTGGCGGGCCTCTACCACCGGAAACATGTCTGCCCGCGCCGCCCTGGGCGCGCGCTCGTGCCCGTCGATCACCGTGCTCGTGCCGGAGGTGATGAAGTGGGCCACCAGGTAGCCGCGGCCGCCGAGGCCGCTCATGGCCGGCTCGACCACGCCGACGGCGAAGGCCGTCGCGACCGCCGCGTCGATGGCGTTGCCACCGCGGGCCAGCACGCCAGCGCCCGCCTCGGCGGCCAGGTGCTGGTTCGACGTCACCATGCCGCCCCGAGTCCGCAGTTCGAACTGAGAGCACTGAGTGCCCGGGGTTGTCGTGATCATCGGTATGGCCCCTTTCGCGGATGGCCCGCTCACGAGTCGATGCGAAGCCGTGGATCGAGGTAGTCGCGCAGCCAGTCACCGAGCACGTTCACCCCGAACACCGTCAGGCTCAGGGCCAACCCCGCAAAGGTCGATGGCCACCAGGCGATGCGGATGTAATGCATCGCGTCGGCGATCATCAGGCCCCAGTCCGGCGTGGATGGCGGCAGGCCCAGGCCGAGGAAGCTCAGCGACGACGCGGTAATGATGAAGGTCGCGACGGAAAAGCTGGCGATCACGATTGTCGGTGCGAGCACGTTGGGCAGCACGTGGCGCGCCAGGATCCTGGTATTGCTCGCGCCCATGGCCCGGGCGGCATCGACGTAATCCATCTGGCGCTGGGCGAGGGCCTGGGCGCGGACGAGCCGCGCGTGGATCACCCATCCGGCAATGCCGAGGATCAGGATCATGTTCCACAAGCTCGGCTGGAGCACCGTCAGCGCGCTGATGTAGAGCAGGATCGAGGGGAACCCGAGCTGAATGTCCGCGAGTCGCATGATCACCGCGTCGACCGCGCCGCCGTAGAAACCGGCCAGCAACCCGAGCGGGACGCCGAGGGTGGCGGCGATCAGCGCGGCCACGAACCCGATCGTCAGACTGATCCGGGCGCCGTAGATGATCCGGACGAGCACGTCTCTCCCGAGGCCGTCGGTGCCCAGCACGTGCGCGCTCGAGCCACCCGCCACCCAGGCGGGCCCGCGAAATCGGTCTGGCAGATTAGTCGCCGTGGGGTCCGCATGGGAGACGAACGGGACCACGAGGCCGGCGAGGATCAGCGTCAGGAGGACCAGCGCGGCGGTGAGGCTCAGCCGATTCCGCAGCAGTCCTCGCAGGAGGGCCCGGCCACCGGTCCGGCTGGTCTCCTGACGGGCCCCCAGCGCTCCGGCGGAGGACGTCTGCATGAGGCTCACTGGAACCTCACCCTCGGGTCGAGCACGCCGTAGAGCAGATCGACCAGCAGGTTGATGAGGACGAACCCACCGGCCAGCACGACCACGGCCGCCTCGACCAGCGGGAGGTCCTTGCCCAGCACCGCATCGACGGTCAGCCGCCCGACCCCCGGCCAGGCGAAGATCGACTCGGTGATCACCGCGCCGCTGAGCAGGTAGCCGATGTCGAGGCCGAAAAGCGTGACAACGGGAAGGAGCGCGTTCTTGAACGCGTGGCGCAGGAGGACGCGCGAGCCAGGGAGGCCTTTGGCGCGGGCCGTTCGGACGTAGTCCGCGCCCAGCACCTCCAGCATCGACGAGCGGACGACCCGAGCATTCCGGGCGACCGGAAACAACCCGAGCGCGATAGCCGGTAGGATGAGATGGTCGAGGCCGCCGCGGCCAGCGACCGGTAGCCACTGGAGCCGCACCGCGAAGATGAGGATGAGCATCGTGCCGACCCAGAAGACCGGCATCGACTGCCCGGCAAGCGCGAAAAGCATCGCCGCGCGGTCGTAGACGGAGTTCCGCCGCGCGGCCGAGAGGATGCCGATCGGGATGCTCAGGCACAGCGACAGGAGGAAGGCGGAGCCGGTCAGTTCGAGTGTAGCCGGCATCCGCTCCATGAGCAGCTCGAACACGGGCCGGTGCTGGCGTAGCGATGTCCCGAAGTTCCCGCGTACCGCGTGGGCGACGAACTCGCCGTACTGGACGTACCAGGGCCGGTCGAACCCCATCTGGTGCCGGAACTCGTCGATCTGGGCCCGCGTCCAGTTGTCTCCGGCAAGCGCCGAGGCCGGGTCGCCCGAGAGGAACATCAGGCCGAACGAGACCAACGAGACCCCAAAGACGACCAGCACCGACAGGAGCAAGCGACGGACGACGTACTGAAGCACTCGAGCCATCCCTACCCGATGATGTGCGTGTCCTGCTCTCCGGGAAGCCAGAAATGGATACGGGTGTACTCGGTCGGCTTCCAGTCGGTGCGCTTGTTCACGCCGAACAGGTAGACCTCCCGGTAGAGGAGGATCCAGGGCGACTCCTCCATGAACAGCGCCTGGAGCTGATTGACGAGGTCGTGCTGCTTCGCGTCGTCGAAGGTGGTGCGCACCTGCTGGTAGAGGTTGAGGTAGGTTGGTCCGTTCTGAGTCGCGTCGATAAAGTGCGTCGAATCGAGGCCCAGATCTCCGGTCGGCAGCGCAACCTCGACCGGACCGTAGCTCGGGGCACCCAGCTGGCCAATGTACAGATCGTCGAACTCCTTCGCCTTGAGCTTCGAGGTGTAGACCGTGCTGTCCAGGACCTGGACCTGCGCCTTCATCCCGAGCTTTTGCAGGTCGGCTACGATGGCTTGCGCGACGTCGAGTCGCTTCATCCCGCCGCTGCTTGTGGTGTAGAGCTTGATCGGCTGCGTCCAGTCGAAGCCGGCCGCGTTGAGCAGGCTCTTGGCCTGGTTAGGATCGTAGGTGTAGGCCTTGATGTTCGGGTTCGGCCAGCCCGGCGTGATCACCGGGGTGCGCAGCCGTTCCTTGGGGAAGCCGCCCAGCACGAACTTGATGATGTTGTCAACGTTGATGGCGTAGTTGAGGGCCGTGCGCGCCCGACGGTCCTTCCACTTCGGCTGGTTGCAGGGGACGCCGATGTGGACGCGGAACGTGGTGAGCGCGGACTCGAGGCGGAACTTCGGGTCAGCCTGAATGACGGGGGCGTCGTCCGGGTTGACGTCGCCGATGATGTCCGCGTCCCCCCGCTGCAGCAAGGCGAGGCGCGTCGATGAATCCGGCACGGTGCGGAACACCAGCGTGTCGATCTGTGGCTTGCCACGCCAGTAGTCGGTGTTCGCGGTCATCTGGAGCTGGTCGCCCTTGGCCCAGCTGACAAACTTCCAGGGCCCGCTGCCCATGGGCGCGATCGCGGTCTGGTCGAAGCTCTTGGAGCCGTAGTACTGTGGTGCCAGGACGAACTCCTGGCAGAAGAATGGCCAGGCGAGGGTAGACGGCTTCGCCGTCACCACCTCGACCGTCAGCGGGTCCACCACGTTGACGTGGTCTACGCCCTGCAGTGTGGGGACGGGGTCGCTCAGGCCCTTCTTGCGGTTGTCGGCGTTGAGCGCACGGTCGTAGGTGAACTTGACCGCGTTGGCGTCGACCGGCGTCCCATCCCAGAACTTCATGTTGGGATGGAGCTTGAACCGGTACGTGAGGCCATCGGTCGGCTGCTGGGAGGTCTCGGCCAGAACGTTCTTGATGGCCAGCTGGCGGTCGAACTCCATCAGATGCTCTTGCATCGCGTTCAGGTACGTCCCGATGATTCCGGACTGCTCGAACTGTGGATCGAGCGTGCTCGGCTCGGACGATTGCGCGAGGACCAGCTTTAGCGGTCCCGACGTGACCTGTGGCGTGGCCGATAAGCCGGCTGACGTCGTGGCTCGCGCCGCCGGACTCGCCGAGCCTGACGACGTACTCGTCTGAGTCGGAGGCGAGGATACGCTGGTACCTCCACACGCCGCCAGGAGGGCGGCTGCCGCCGAGGCCGACAATCCCGCGCGGAGCAGGTCCCGGCGGGTGAGCCGGATCTCGCCTGCCACCACGCGTCGCAGGATCGCGTCCAAATCCGCCCCCATCGTCCGCCCCCTTCCTCACGAGCCGAGCCCCGACGTCCGGGACTCCGCACCCACTCCAACCGACGCGCGTCGCACGGAGCCGATTCGAATGGATGCTTCCGCTCCGTGATGCCGCCAGCCGCCCCAACTCCTCCGCGCGGGTCGTGGGTCGTAACCACCTTGGCTGCCGGGAACCCGGCCGCAGTCGGCCGGATGACTGCCCGTTGGCTCAGCCACCCTGGCGGGAACACCGTGCGTCTCCATGCTTGAGCAGCAACCTGGCGACATGATAGCATTGCTGTACGGATCGGTCAATACGTTCAACTTCACTGGAATGGAGCGGGCGTGGACAGGGTAGACAACGGGGACGGACAGGATCAGCCGGGGATGGTCGCGAACGGGACCCAGGCGATTGCCGAGACGACCGGCCCGGATCTCTCCGCGGCGCTCGGCGTGCGCGTCCGGGCGGTGCGTACCCGCCGCCGGCTCTCGCTCGCCGAGGTGGCTACCCAGGCCGGCATCAGCAAGAGCATGATCAGCCAGATCGAACGCGGGCTGGCCGCCCCCTCCATCGACACCGTGCGCCGCCTCGCCTCGGCCCTGGAGGTCCCGGTCTTCTCGCTCTTCCTCGACGGCGTCGACACCGAGATGGTCGTGCGGGCCGGCCACCGGCGGACCGTCACCTACCCCGGCAGCCGGGTGCGCCGCGAGGTCCTGAGCCCGGGGATCCACGGGCGCATGGTCCTGCTCTGGGTTACCCTACCGCCCCAGACGGCGTCCGGGCGCGGACCCGTGCACCACGAGGGGGAGGAGTGCGTGGTGGTCATCCGCGGCTCCCTCGAGGTGCTCATGGGGGAGGCTGCGGCCCGCTTGGAGACGGGCGATAGCATGACCTTCGACTCCGCCGTCCCGCATAGCTTCCAGAATCCCGGCGACGTGCCCTGTGAGGCTGTGGTCGCCATCTCCCCGCCCAACCTGTAGACGTGCTGCTGTTCAGTAGGACTTGACATCGGCGTCATTCGTCCGCTACTGTTGCGCTGCATCGAGATTCGGGTGTCTACGGACGGGGGACGGCGTGGAAGATCTGGTCGCACGGCTGGCGTGCTCCGACACGGCCGCGGTCGCCGATGCCCAGGGCGGCTTCGGCATTCTCGACCCGGCGATCCGGAGCGTGGTGCCGGGGCGGAAGGTGGCGGGGCCCGCTTTCACGGTCAAGTGCTACCCGGGCAGCATCATCACGGTCCACAAGGCGCTGGTCGAGGCCAGGCCCGGCGACGTGCTGGTCGTCGACGGCGAGGGGGATGGTCGGGGCGGCGCACTGATCGGGGAGCTGATGTCCCGCGAGTGCATTGACCGTGGGCTGGCTGGCGTGGTCGTCGATGGGGCGGTGCGCGACGTGGCGGGGCTGTGCGCCCTGGGCTTCCCGACCTTCGCCCGTCAGGTGACGCCGCGCGTGGGCGTGAACCGGCGACTGGGGCAGACACAGGTGCCGGTCAGCGTCGGCGGCGTGGTCGTGCGGCCCGGAGACTACGTCCTGGCGGACGACGACGGTGTGGCGGTGATCGCGGCGGCGGACCTCGAGCGCATCGTGACGGCGGTGGAGGCCACCGAGCGCAAGGAGATTGGGCTGGCCGACGCGATCGGCCGGCACCAGCGCCTGGCCGACCTGCTCGGCTTCCGGGAGACAGTCGGCGGGAACCAGGGGGAGTAGCGATGACGGCGACGACGCACGGGGTCACCGCGGAGCTCATCGAGGCCTACCGGGGGATCGCCCCGGCCACGCTCGGCCACCTGTCGGGCGTCCGGGTCATGACGAGCGCCATCAAACCCGGCTACCGCACCTGCAAGCTGGTCGGCCCCGCCTTCACGGTCCGTGCGGTGGGCCTCGACATCACGGCGACGAACCAGGCCTGCGAGCAGATCAAGGCGGGCCAGGTGATGGTGGTCGATCGCGGCGGCGATGCCGAGCACGCGTGCATCGGGGAGTTCCGGGCGCTCGCGCAGCAGAAGAAGGGCGTCCTTGGCTGGGTGATCGACGGTGCCTCCACCGACATCGTCGAACTGGAGGAGATGCGCTTTCCGGTCTTCGCCCGCGCGTGGTCCGCACTGATCGGCCACGCCGTCGGTAGCCCGGGCACCATCAACGAGCCGATCGCCTGCGGGGGTGTGGTGGTCAACCCGGGCGACCTCATCGTCGCCGACGACAACGGCGTGGTCGTGCTCTCTCCCGGGGAGGCCGAGCGCCTCCTGCCGCAGTGCCTGGAGAAGGAACGCCGCGAGGCGGAGACGAGGGCAGCGTATCAGCGCGAGCGCGAGTGACGGACCGGCGATCTGACCACTGGCACCTGAGGCGAGCGTTGCGAGCCGGTCCACCGGCGGAGCACTGAGGAGGTCGGCAATGTACGACAGCCACTTCGCGGAACTCCTGCAGTCGGCGCAGTTGGGACGCCTGTCGCGCCGAGCCGTGCTCAAGCGCGCGGCGGGGCTCGGGCTCTCGGCGCCGGCCATCGCGGCGCTGCTCGCCGCGTGCGGCGGGTCGGCGACGCCAGCGCCGAGTTCAACCACCGCAGCGACAACCGCGGGAACGACCTCGGCTCCGGCGAGCACTGCCACTGCGCCTCCGTCTGTCGCAGCGGCGGCCGCCACGCCGGCTCCGGCGACCGGGAAGCGCGGCGGCGGGGGAACGCTCCAGATCCTGTCCTGGGAGGCGCCGAAGATCCTCAACGCCCAGCTGTCACTGGCCTACAAGGACGTCAAGTCGATCCGCATTTACGCGGAGCCCCTGGCCGACTTCAACGCCAAGACCGAGCTGGTCCCAATCCTGGCAGCCGAGATCCCCAGCACCGGCAACGGCGGCGTGGCTGCGGACGGCACGAGCGTCACTTGGAAGCTCCGCCAGGGCGTCAAGTGGCACGACGGGCAGCCCTTCACCGCCAACGACGTCAAGTTCACCTACCAGTTCGTGAGCGAACCGAAGACTGGGGCGACAACCCTCGGCTTCTACCAGGACGTGCAGTCGGTCGACGTGATCGACGACTACACGGTCAAGGTCACCTTCAAGCACCCCACTGCCGGCTGGTTCAACCCCTTCGTCGGGACCTCCGGCCAGATCCTTCCCGCCCACGTGCTGCAGGACTGGGTCGGCGACAAGGCCCACAACGCTCCATTCAACCTCATGCCGATCGGGACCGGGCCCTACAAGGTGACGGCCTTCACTCCGGGCGACACGGTGCAGTTCGCGATCAACAACGACTACTGGGACGCCGGCAAGCCCTACTTCGACCGGGTAGTCGTCAAAGGCGGGGGTGACACAGTCAGCGCGGCCCGCGCAGTCCTGCAGACCGGGGAGGCCGACTACGCCTGGGAGCTCTCGGTTGAGCCGGGTGTGCTCCAGTCGATGCTTGCGGCCGGTAAGGGGAACGCCATCATCTGGACTGGCGGCGGGGCGGCCAAGCTCGTCATCAACCACTCGGACCCCCAGACCGAGATGGATGGCCAGAAGTCCTCGTACCAGGTTCCGCACCCGCACTTCAAGGAGTTGAAGGTGCGCCAGGCGCTGGCGTTCGCGATCCAGCGCGACGTGATCGCCAGCACGCTCTACGGCTCCACCGGGGTCGCCACCGGCTACACGCTCGACAACAACCCGTCCTACATGCCCAAGGACATCACCTGGGAATTCAATCTGGACAAGGCGAACCAGTTGCTCGACGAGGTGGGTGCCAAGCCGGGCCCGGACGGGATCCGTGTACTCAACGGGCGCAAGATGAGCTGGGTGTACACCGCCGCGCAGAGCTCGGTGACGCAGAAGACCCAGGAGATCATCAAGGCGGCGCTCGCGAAGGTCGGCATTGACGTGCAGATCCAGGCCTTTCCGGCCACGGTCTACTTCGACGCGGGCAACGCCAACTCGTTCCAGCAGTTGCAGTGCGACCTGGGGATGGAGACGAACGTGCCCGGCGTCTGGCCGCTGCCCTGGTATCTGCGCTACTACGCGGCGGACCCGCTGAAGAACATCGCGCAGAAGGAGAACGGCTGGTCCGGCCGGAACATCCAGCGCTATGTGAACCCGCAGTTCAATACGCTCTACGACCAGGCGGGGCAGCAGCCCGACAAGGCGAAGTTCACCGACATCCTCCTCCAGATGCAGGATCTGGCTGTCCACGACGTCGCCGACATCGGGTTGGTGTCTCTGAAGAACGTGGCGGCGGCTGCCAAGAACCTGACCGGGTATGAGCCGACCCCCTGGACTGCCGAGGCCTGGGACATCAAGAACTGGCGCCGGACGTCGTAGTCGGTAGTCTGTTGCTGCCGGACGTAGCAGTCGAGCGGCCGGCGGATCCAGAGCCCGTCAAGGAGCGCCTGGAGCGAGGGTGGCGGGTGCGTCGACCAGGCGTGCCACCAGCGCCACAGTATGGTCCACGGCTGCAGCCAGGCCTGCACCCGCCGCAGCGCCACCCGCCAGGCGACGTTCGGCCGGTCGGCCGTCAGCCGCGCCGCCGGCCAGATTCTCTCCCCGCCCGGTCACGGTGACCGCCGTCGGCTGCACGCCCGCCCCCGGCTCGGTTGGCGTCCCCGCCGCGGCCGGCGCCCGGCTCCAGGCCCACCAGCAGCTGAAGGCGCAGCAGACCAGGTCCCAGGACCGCCGGATAGCGTGGCCGGCGCGGACCTGCCAGCCGGCCCATCCCAGCTCCTGCTTGACTTGTCGATTCCCTGCTCTACCCCGGTGCGGAGCCCGTAGAGCCGCGTGATCTCGGCCAGATCAGCCGGCGGCAGCGGCGGGATGGGGCAGGTTCGTCAGTAGGTACCAGGTGCTCTTGGCGGGCAGCCGCGCCGGATCCGTCGTCACCGCGACGAGGCGGTGCGGCCGGTCCCGGCCGAGGCCGGTCAGCGTCAGGTCGGCCGCCCGCCAGCGCGCGCGATGCCCATCGCGGAACTCCCGCAGCACCGCCGTCCAGCCGCCCAGTCTGGCGGGGCCACCCCAGGGCACACGGCGGGCGGCGTCCTCGGGCGTGTGCGGATCCTCCGCCGGAGCCCAGCTGCTGTGGTAGGCCCGCAAGGCCAGCGCGTAGGGCAGCCCGCCCTCCTACAGCGCTGTCTGCAGCGCCGGATGCTCGCCATAAAGGCAGTCGGCCACCACGGCGCGGAACGCGATCCCTACCGCGAGCGCGGCATCGATCAGCAGCGTCGCCAGCTAGGGTCTGGTGCGGAAGGCGGGATCGGCTTTGCCCTGCGACAGCCGGCGCGCCGGGATGTAGGGCACGCCGTGCAAGGGATGATAGACGTCGTCGTCAGCCCACAGGCTGGTGACCGAGACAATGCCGTTGTCGATGCGTCCGACGGCGCCCAGGTACTGATGGGCGACATGGTCGGTGTGCGTGCCATCCTTACGGTCGCCGGTCTCGTCGAGGATCAGCACACCGCCATCATGCGGGCGAGTTGCCGGATCGGCGCACAGCAGTTCGAGCCGACGCGTGTTCACGGCCTGGGCATCCCAGACCGATTCGGACAGGAACAACTGCAGGCGTTGGGCGGGGCCGGCTTGGGCGCCGAGGACCGGCTCGGTGCCGGCCAGGCCAGTGAGCGTCTTGTTGCGCTCCCGTGGCAGGAGCAGGCCCTGCAGGTAGGCGCGGAAGGCGCGGCGCTGGGGAAGATGTCGTCGAACCGGCGGGCGTAGTCTTCGAGCGGACCCGGAGCCGGCGGGCACGGGATGCGGCGGGTCATGGCGATACCTCCGGGGTTCCCTCCGCAGACCCCGCGCCCCGGCTCAACAAACTACCGACTAGGTGGACCCATTCGACGGGGGAGCGGACCAGCCTACTGGTCGTAGGCAACCAGCCCAATAGCGACCGCTCGAACGGCGGCGTCCGTGCGCCCGGCGGCGTCGCGACGGTCGCGGCCACGCTGCCTTTGCGCCTGTTCGCCTTCGACGTGCTCTCTTTGGATGGCGTGAACGTCGCCACGCGAGGCTACACCGATCACCGAGGCCAGCTTGAGCGCCTCATCGTCCCCCGGGGGACACGATCCTCATCGCCGAGGCGCGGATCGCCGACACGGCAGACGCGCTGGCCGCGCTGTTCGAGGATGTCGTCACGAACGGACTGGAAGGCATCATGGCCAAGCGGCTCGACGCGCCGTACATGCTGGGAGCCCGCACGTACGACTGGATCAAGCTCAAACGCCACCTGGCCGGACACCTCCCGGACACGCTGGACTGCGTGGTCATCGGCGAGAGCCATGGTCAGGGTCAGCGGGCGTCCCTGGGCGTCGGGGCGCTGCTGGTCGCGGTGTACGACGCGGAGCGCGACGTGTTGACCAGCGTCACAAAGATCGGAACCGGCCTCACCGAGTACGAGTGGCGCGCCGTGCGGGCGCGCGGCAAAGCCGGCGCGGGTCGAGAGCCGGGCGGTCCCGGACGTCTGGGTGGAGCCGGCAGTGATCGTCGAGGTCCTCGCCGACGAGATCACGCGCTCGCCGCGCTATACCGCGGAAGCGGACGGCGGCCAGCCCGGGTATGCGCTGCGCTTCCCACGGCTCGTCGGACTCCGCACCGATAGGCGGCCACAGGACGCGACCACGGTCGCCGAGCTCGTGGCGCTGTACCGGCAACAGCGTGCGCACCCGGTTCTCGAGTCGCCGTGAGTGACGAGGCAACCGACACCTGGTCGGGGGCTGGGGGCCGTCCCGCACTCTGGGTGTGCCGACAGTCAGGTTGCCAGCATATCGCTCGTGCGTAGGTGCGACATCCGGATCCAGGACGCTGCGTCAGCACCATCGACCGCAATGGTCCGGAAGTATACCGCTATCGGCAGCACCGTGCCGAACAGTCCCCCACGCGCACTGCGGCCGCATGCCCGCTACTCCACAAAGGGGCGCACATCCCGCGCGAAGAGTTCTAATTGCCTCGGGTCCGGGTCGATGAAGTTGATCGCGATCTCGCGGATCCCAGCCGCGACCCGGGCCTGCAGCTGCGGGATGATTTCCTCAGGCGTCCCCAACAGGTAGTAGGGTGCGATCTCGTGGAAGGGCTTGTAGGTGAAGCGGGCGACCGCCCTACGAGCCTGCTCGACAGACCCATCCGGAACGATAAGCGCATGCTCCTGGGTAGCATGCACGACGTCCTCGGGCCGCCGGCCTTCCTGAGCCAGCAGCGCATCCAACGTTGCCCGGTCCTGCCTGAGCCAGGTCGTGTCCCCGCCGGGAATCGACCGGTAGGCACTCATCAGCGCGTCACCGTATCGGGCCACGCGCTGCATCGCCCTGGCCGGGGCATAGCCCGGCTGGTCGGTGATGTGCTGGCTGGTCCCCGCTGGGACCGACCCGGCGGCGAGCCAGAGGGGCAGGGAAGTGTCCTGGATCGGGCGGGGCTCCAGCTGGACGTCGCGCAGCGTGAAGTGCTCGCCGGCGTAGGAGAACGATGGGTGCTCCCAGAGCCCACGGATGATCTCCAGCATCTCGTCCATGCGCCGCCCACGGGTGCGCCGATCGATCTGGCAGGCGTCAAACTCCTGTTGGTCCCAGCCGACCCCGGCCCCAAAGATGGCGCGCCCGTTCGACAGGACGTCGAGGGTCGCCAGCGCCTTTGCCGTGAGCACCGGGTCACGCAGTGGCAGGACCAGGATACCCGGGCCGAGCGTCACCCGGTCGGTCACCGGCGCGGCGACGGCCAGCACCGTGAGAGGGTCCAGGAACGCGACCCGGTACGACGGCGGCGACACGAAGAGGTGGTCAACCGCCCAGAGGCTCTCGAACCCCAGCGACTCCGCCCGACGCGCGTAGTTCGCGAGGAACTGCGCGCTCGGCGGCACCTCGCCTGGGAGGTAGTAGGCCGGAAGGTAGACTCCGAACCGCACGCGTTGGGATGGGTTCACCGGCTTCCTCTCAATCGCTCGCCCGTCTAGATGGTCACGACGATCTTGCCGAACGACTCCCGACTCTCGGCACGGCGGTGAGCATCCTGGATCCGGTCCAGCGGGAACACGGTGTCGATCACGGGGGTCAGCAGCCCGCGGCCAACCATGCGCACGACGTGGTTGAACTCGGCGCGGCTGCCCATCGGCGCCCCGCGGATCGAACGGTGACGCTGGTAGAGCTCACGGATGTCAAAGCGCGGCTGGTTGTCGAGCGTCGCGCCACAGCAGACAAGTCGGCCTCCCGGCGCCAGGCTGCGGATGCTCTCCGACCAGGTCGCGCCGAGCGAATCGACCACGATGTCGACGCCGCGACCATGCGTCAGCTCCAGGACCCACACCGAGAACGGCTGCGTCGTGTCGACCGCGGCCGTGGCGCCGAGGGCCACTGCCTGGCGCCGCTTGGCTTCCGTGCTGGCGCCGGCAAAGACGCGGGCACCGGCGCGAAGCGCGATCTGGATCGCCGCCACGCCCACGCCACCGCCTGCCGCGAGGACCAGCACGTCGTCGCCCGCCCGCACCTGGCCGGCCGTCTCGACGAGTCGCCACGCGGTCGTGAACCCGGCGGGAATAGCCGCGGCCGTGACGAAGTCCACCCCCGCGGGGATCGCCTCGAGATTGGCGGCGGGAACGGCCATGTACTCGGCGAATCCGCCCTGGGTATGCTCCCCGAGGATGTGGTAGTGCAAGCACATCGAAGGCTCGCCGCGCCGGCAGAACTCGCAGGTGCCGCAGGAGACGCCGCCGTAGAGGAGGACCCGGTCACCGACCTTGACCGGGGCGAGCTCGCTTCCGACCGCCGCCACCTCGCCGGCAACGTCGCCGCCGGTGATTACGGGGTAGACCTGCTCCTTCCACGGGAAGACCGGCTGCGGCGGGCCCGTCCTGGCCCAGATGTCCATGCGGTTGAGCCCGCAGGCCCGCACCCGCACCAGCGCCTCGTCGGGGCGAATCTCCGGCACCGGTACGTCGTCGATCGCGATTGCTTCGGGGCCGCCACGGCGGTGCACGACCGCCGCCCGCATCGTCGGCATCAGCGTTCCTCACCACTCCAACACGACCGGCCACTCGACGGCACCGCAAGGTCGCGGCGCGGCGGTGGCCACCCGAGCACACGTCTTGCGCCTCAACGACGGCTGCGTGGATCGTAGGCGTCGCGCAAGCCATCGCCGAGCAGGTTGAAGCCGAGTACGACCAGCACGATCGCGATCCCCGGGAACGTCGTCACGTTCCAGGCGACCTGCATCACGCTGCGCCCGTCGGCCAGCATCGCGCCCCACTCCGCCGAGGGCGGCTGCGCACCGAGCCCGATGAAAGAGAGGGCGGAGACGCTCAGGATCGCCAGGGCTGCGTTGAGCGACGCCTGGATGATGATCGGGCTGAGTGCGTTGGGCAGGATGTGGCGGAACACGATCGTCCGGTCGTTCACCCCGACGCAGCGCGCGGCGTCGACGAACTCGCGGCCGCGCAGGCGCATCACTTCGCCGCGTACCAGGCGCACGTAGAGCGGGATCGATGTCACCGCGATCGCTACGCTGACGGTCCACAGGTGGACGCCGAGCGCCGCCATGATGGCCATTGCCAGCAGCAGCGACGGGAATGCGAGCAGGATATCGGTCAGGCGCATCGCGAGCGTGTCGGTCCAGCCCAGACGGTAGCCGGAGAAGAGCCCGACCGGGACGCCCAGGATCAAGGCGATCGCTACGGCCGCGACCCCCATCGGGATGGTAATCCGCCCGCCGTAGAGAACCCGGCTGAGCACGTCGCGTCCCAGGCTATCGGTACCGAAGAGGTGCCCGGCGCTCGGACCCTGCAGACTCGCGGCCAGGTCCTGATGGTACGGATCGTCCGGGGCGATCACGGGCGCCAGCAGCGCGGTCAGCACGATCAGCAGGATGATCGCCGCGCCGACGCCGGCCGCCCGGTTGCGCACGAACCGCGCGAGCGGGCTGCGCTGGCGGCCGCGCCGGGCGCTGCCCAACACGTCCAGCGCCCCGGCCTCTCGCGGTGTCCCAGCGATCCCTGTCTCTCTCATGGGTACCGGATCCGCGGGTCGACGACGCCATACAGCAGATCGACAAGCAGGTTCACGACCACGAAGGTCGTGGCCGTGAGCAGGACGCCGCCCTGTACGATCGGGAAGTCGCGTGCCTGGATCGAGTCGACCATGAAGCGCCCGATCCCCGGCCAGGCGAAGACCGTCTCGGTCAGCACTGCGCCGCTCAGGAGTTGGCCGACCTGGAGGCCGACCACGGTGATGACCGGGATCAGGGCATTCTTGAGCGCGTGGCGGATGATCACGACCCGCTCGCGCAGGCCCTTGGCGCGCGCCGTCTGAACGAACTCCTGGTTGAGCACGTCCAGCATCGAGCCGCGCGTCATGCGCGCAACCGTGGCCATGGCGAACATCGCCAGCGTGATCGTCGGCAGGATCAGGTGCTGGATACCCCCGGCCCCGGCTGCCGGGAGCCAGCGGAAGTGCAGGCTGAAGAGCAGGATCAGCATCAGGCCGAGCCAGTAGGCCGGCGTCGAGAGCCCGACCAGGGAGAGAACGCTCATGAGGTTGTCGACGACGCTGTACTGGCGAGTCGCCGAGATGATCCCGAAGCTCATCCCGACCACGATCGCCACAAGCATGGCCGCTCCCGAGAGTTGCGCGGTAGCAGCGAAGCGCGGCGCGAGCTCGTCGGTCACCGCATCGTGCGTGACGATGGACTGCCCGAGATCACCATGGGCCAGCCGGACCATGTAGACGTAGTACTGGCGGTACAGCGGCTGATCCAGACCGAGGGCGTGGCGGATCTCGTCGACCTGCGTCGGTGTCGCGTCAGGCCCCGCAACCAGCCGTGCCGGGTCGCCCGGCGTCAGGTGCAGCATCAAGAAGACCAGCACCGAGACGCCGACCAGCACCGGCACCAGCATGACGATCCGTCGGAGCGCGTATGCCAGCATCGACCCTACCGCCCGCAGCCGCGGGATCCCGCCGCCGATCCACGTTCAGGAGGTCGTGGGAGGCGGGACACGGCGCTCAGGCCTTGTAGCCGGAGAACCGGACGACCAGGACCTCCTCCAGGTCATCGTAGACGTTGACCACCTTGGTGCTCAACCCGGTCAGGTTCTGCTGCCAGTCGAGCCAGAGCACCGGCGCGTCCTGCCAGATCTGCTTCTGCGCCTGCGCGTACAGGTTGGCGCGCTCGGCGTCCGTGGTGGAGGCGACCGCCTGCTTGAGCAGCCCGTCGACCGTCGGGTTACTGTAGCCGCCCCAGTTCGGGAACTTCCCGGCGAACTGCCCGGAGTACACGTTGTTGAGCCCCACATCGGGGTCCGGCGATACCCAGCCCCAGATCGCCATGTCGTAGTTGAGCGAGTCGAGCTGCTTGATGTAGGTCGGGAAGTCACCGAACACCTGCACTGAGGCGTTGAAGCCCAGGTCATTCATCATCCCCTGGACCGCGGTGGCGATGTCCTTGTCGCCGACGTAGCGACCCTGCGGCGACCAGATGACGAGCGGGGTGCCAGCCTTGACCCCGGCCTCCTGGAGCAGGCTCTTGGCCTTCGCGACGTCATAGGTATACGGAGTCTGGGCCTGGGCGTACTGGGCGACCGTCGGGATCGGGGCGGTCGGCACTCCCCCGTAGCCCTTCATGATGTTCTTGACGATCGAGTCCTTGTCGACGCCGTAGTTGAGCGCCTGGCGGACCCGGGCGTCCTTCATCAGGTCGTGGTGCTGGTTGAACTCCATGAAGACGAAGCGCGATGTGTGGTCGGCCCGGATGATCGCGTTGCCACCGCCCTGGAGCGCGCTCGCCAGCGCCGGCGGGATGCGGTCGGCAACCTGGGCCTCCCCGGTCTGGACCAGCGTCGCTCGGGAGGCGTCCTCGGGCACGATCTTGTAGATGACCTGGTCGTAGTAGACCGTGCCGTTCCAGTAGTCGGGGTTCTTCACGAACGTGACGTGGTCGCCCTTGCGATACTCGACGAACTTGTATGGTCCGGTCCCGATCGGATGGTCGCTGTAGTTCTGGCCGTACTTCGTGATCGCGTCCGGGCTCAGGATCGCGGCGGCGTTGTACCCCATACGAATCAGGAACGGGGCGAAGGGCGCCGAGAGGGTGAACTTGACGGTCTTGGGGTCGACGACGGTGACCGTGTCGAGGATGCCGGCGAAGTCGATGCCGGCGGCCGTGGACTTGTTTGGGCCAAGCAGACGGTCGAACGTGGCCTTAACCGCGTCGGCGCTGAAGGACGTGCCGTCATGGAACTTGACCGGCGTATCGGTTAGGGTAAACTGGTAGGTCTTGCCGTCGTCCGAGACCTCCCACTTCGACGCCAGCCAGGGGATGACCTGCCACTTCGGGTTGTCGATCCAGACCAGGGAGTCGTAGAGGTTGAGCCGCACGCCGTCCGAGGAAGTCTCGGTCGTCTGCTGCGGCTCCATGCTCGAGATGTCCGTGCCGAGCGCGACCGTGAGCGTGCCGCCGGGCTTGACGTTGTCCGGCACCATCCCGGCTGCCGCGGGGCTCGCGCCGGCCGAGCTGGCGCTCGAGCTCGGTGACGCGGCCGGCGAGGCCGGTGCGCCTGTCGTTCCGGAAGTGGGCGTCTGGGCCGTGGTGGCACCGGTCGCGGCCGTCGTCGACGTGGCGCCGGTCGTCGCCGGGGCGCTGGGCGAGCTACCTCCGCCGCAGGCGGCGAGCAGTGCGGCGACCGGGCTCGCCAGGACCGCTCTAGCTCCGATTTGCAGGAGCGTGCGACGGGAGAGCTTCAGGGGATGGTGCTGGACCTCAGACGTTTCCATGGTTGGCACACCTCCTCCTCAGGGTCACCGAACGTCCCACGGCCGCACGACGCGGCTGGCTACCGAAGTTCCTCCAGGGTTTCGCGCAGTTCGGCGCTCGCCTGCTCCAGCGCATCCGTCACCCGGTTGCGCGCCCGGACCATCGCCACCCACCAGGTCTGAAACTCCTCCGAGTCGCGCGAGAAGCTCGCGAGCTTCGAATACGGGACCAGCGACGGGATCATCTGGGTCTGCCAGGCGTGGCCGTAGCGGTCTTGCCCGTACGACCCCACCGCGGTCGAGGCGACCGGGACGAGAATGCGGGAGAGGCGGAGCTGAGCGTGGTTGAGCAGGTCCGCCGCCCGGTCACCGTCGTCGCCGGCCCCGGCCCGGATGCGGCCGCGCCAGGTCTCGCTCAGGTCGTCGAGTTGCCGCGCGGACTCCTGGAACTCCCTGGCTCGATCGACGGCACTGGCCATGTCGATGTTCGGCACGTCGTGGCTGGCGAACTCGGTGAGCCGCTCGACGAAGCGCGTGGCCAGC
>DATKRJ010000129.1:0-3908 GCA_035532355.1 Thermomicrobiaceae bacterium
GGCGCGTGGCGACGGCCCTGACCTGGCTCACGGGGACTCCGTGGGCTGAGCACGGGTGGTCGTCCGCCACGTACGAGGCATACCTCCGGACCTGTGTGAAATGGGCCGAGGTATGGAAGACGGAGCCTGACGGCGTCGAGCCCACCGGTTCCCGGACGGCACGGACGTGGAGACGGAGTGGACGACCACGGTGCACGTCACCGAGTCGATCAGGCTTCTCCTCATCCTCCTTCTCTTGGAGGACGCCGGTCTCTCCGAGCAGCAGCGGCGCGAAGCGATGAAGCGCTCGAGGGAGGCAGAGCGAGTCGAAACACACCTCCGCCGGGTCCTGCCTGGATGGTTTCGCTGACAAATCGGTAAGCCTGCCGCGTGAAGTCTCTTTCTCACGTTAGGACCCAAGTGGGCAAAAGGACTTCGGCCTCAAACGTCAGCCCAGGTAGACGAGTCGTAGTTTTCGCGGAAATCGGGCCCCCGCCACTCCCCCGCCACCGCGTAGCCGAGACGGGGCGCACCAGCTTCACTGGCTAGCGCGAAGGGCGTGGAGCTGGAGCGAGTCGGTGTAGGACGGCGTCGAGGATCGGTGAGCGCCAGGCTCCAAATGGGGGAGTGGAGGTCGTTTTCGGGCTTCGCGGTCTGGACTTCAAGCGACTTTCCGAAGCTCTGACCAGCCACTATCTGCTTCAAGGGGGCGTGGAGCAAAGTTGCCAGTCGGTCCTCCGACACCCCTTCTGATCAGGAAATACGTCTAGGTGGGGTGCTTCACCCCGGTTTGCATTGGGCAGTGTCGTGCGCGCACCGTGCGCGACCGAGCATTCAGGCGGGCAACCGTCGGGCGCGGCACGTGCAACGGGGGCGAGGAGGCATCCGCGCTCTGCCTGATGGGGATGACCTTCTCATCGCCGACTCCGATCGCTTGGGTCATCTGTAGTCGGACCCGCACGCGACGGTGGCGCACCGGCTGCTGCGGTCGTCGGCAAGGCCCGTCTCGACGTAGGGCGCGAAGCCGCCCCGTGCCGATGTCGGCGTGGCTACCGTGCAGGTCATAATGGTCCAAGCGTCCAGGAACGTCGTGGCTGCGGATTCAGAACCGTCCCTGCTGTACCACTACACCGATGCGGCCGGACTGCGCGGCATCGTGACGTCGGGCGAGCTGTGGGCGACCGACGCGTTCTACCTCAACGACGCGAGCGAGTTCCGGTACGTCTTCCAACTGGTCGCCGAGGAACTCGAGCAGATGGAGCAGGCCGACCCGCCCCCGCCGGACGCGGCGTCGGAGGTCGCCGAGATGATCAGGCTCGCCGCCGACATCGCCCTCGAGACGATCCGCGACGACATCCCGTTCTTCGTCGCGTGCTTCTGCAAGAGGAAGGACCTGCTGAGCCAGTGGCGCGGCTATGCGAAGGGCACCGGCGGTTTCAGCATCGGGTTCAAGCGCCGCGAGCTCGAGGCGGTGGGCGAAGACCGCGACTTCGGCCGCTGCGAGTTCAGACAGGTCAGCTACGACGCAGAGGTCCAGCGGGCGGAACTGACGACCACCTGATAAACGCCGTCAAGCACTACCAGCCGACAGGGAAAGGGGAACAGGAGCGGCTGGTGCTCTGGCGCTCCGTCATGGGCGGCTACTTCGGCGAGGTCGGGTACAACGCCCTCCTCTACAAGAACCCGGGGTTCGCCGAGGAGCTGGAATGGCGGATCGTCGTCCACGCCCGTGGCACCGATCTCGCGGCGCACTCCCTGCCCTGCTTCCGGACCGGGCCGATGGGCCTGGTCCCCTACGTCTGCATCGACGTGTGCGACGACCGGTCGCGGCGGCCGCTGATCGGTGAGATCGTCGTCGGACCAACCCCGCATCCCGAGCTCGCGGAACGATCAGTCCGCATGCTCCTCGCCTCGGTCGGCTACGAGGACGGCGAGGTAGCGATCATGCGTTCGGAGACTCCGCTCAGGACCTGAACCGCCCGAGGATTCGCGGGCGCTCGGCAGCCTCCGGGGTCGCGGGCCGAGTGGTGACGGCCGGCCGCGTGCCGGCCGCCACCACGGGTCGGCCCTCAGGCGAGCAGCGCCTGGACGGTCTCGATGACGGCCTTGCGCAGCCTCCGGGCAGTCGGGTGCTCTGCGTACCCGACCCAGCCCGCGACGGCGATGCCGATCGCGATGGCCGCTCCGATCTGCTTTTCCATGCTCCACCTCCCCTCCGTGGGACGGCTCTATCGTCGTGCCTCATCGACCTGACGTGGCACTCTGAGTTCTACACGCGGGTAGTGACGGTGCTCCGGAGCGGTCTCGCGACCGCCTGTAAAGTGACCCCTGTGGACCCGGAGGAGACGTTCGAAGACATCCGTCAGGCGGCCCAGGAGGCCGGTTACGAGATCACGCCCACCCAGCTGCGGCGCTGGCACCGGGCAGGGCTCCTCGGCACCCCGCGACAGCAGGCCCTCGGGCGGGGCCGGGGCACGGTCACCCGCTATCCGCCTGGTACCGCGGCGAGGGTGCTCGGCATCTGTCGCGTCCTGACCGCGCACCGATCGCTTCGCGACGTCGCCTGGACGCTCTGGTGGGAGGGCGACGACCTCGCGGACGGGATCGCCCGTGAGCAGCTCGAGGACTCCGCCCAGTCGTTGCGGGCGGACTTCGAGAAGTTCGTCGACGCCGACGGCCTCACCCAGGCGGCCGAGGAGTTCCTCGACACGGCCAACGATGCCCGCCTCCCGTCGCGCCCGCTCCGCTGGGCGAGGCGTCGGCTCGGGACCGACAGCTTCGACACGTTCCTCGATTCGCTCCTCTCCGTGATGGCGGGCCGGACGGATCGTCTCGACGACTCGGACATCTCGCTGCTGGATCGCGGGCTCGGCTTCGAGAGCGGCCGTACCGATCTGCTGGCCACTGGGGAGCCGTGGCTGACGGGGGACGCCCGATCGGACTTCGTCGCGATCGGCCAGCTCTTCGGACCGGACCGCGTCGACGAGGGGCTGCGCATCGACGACGCGGAACTGCGGCCTGCCCGTGACGAGGCGAAGGACTTCCTCACGGTGGTCGGCGCGATGGGACGCATCGTGAGCGCCGGCTTCGGACGTTGGGGCTACGGCCTCGGCATGATCGGCGCAGCGATGGACGAGTTCGCGGAGGGCCCCGAGGGGCAGCGCCGCTTCTTCCTGCTGTGGCTCAGCATGAGGACCTCGGAGTTCCGCGAGGGGATGCAGTCGATCGCCGCGAACGCGGCGAAGATGGCCGAGGCCGGCGCGCCGCTAGAGGCCGTGAAGGACCTCCTCGCCTCCGTGCCGGCCGTGGGCAGGGAGATCAGCGTGAGGGACGTCGTACGGGCGAGGTTCGACTCGGCGAAGCAGGCCGAGCTCCAGGAGACCGTCCAACGCGTCCGGGCGGTACACGGCGAGGAGATCGATCGGTTCTTCGAGAACCGCGGGCAGATTGCTTAAGGCTCGTGACCGAGCGATCCCTTCTGTCGCCTGTGACCCACAGGAGTGATGATCCGAACCTTGCCGAGTGCCTGAGAGATGCAGACCCAAAGCACTGGTTGGTCCGGCTCCTGGACACGGAGCGCGATCCCGAGACGACATCGCCGACCTTCGCGGATGTGGTTCTCAGGCCACTGGAGCTACTCACGCATTGGGCGGCCCAGGCGGCCGAGCGGGTGAAGGCGGGGCATCGCTGGTCGAACGAGGCGCACCTGGTCTTCACCGGGCCGCTCGGCGCGCCGCTCGACGTCGACGCGTTCGGGAAGAGCGTGCCCCGGTTGATGAAGAAGGCCGGAAAACGCCCTGACCAGGTCGAACGTGCGCCCCCTGGGACTCGAACCCAGAACCTGCGGATTAAGAGTCCGTTGCTCTGCCAAATTGAGCTAGAGGCGCGCGAGCAGAGATCCTAATCGCTCGCGATAGGCCGTACGGCCC
>DATKRJ010000130.1:0-2159 GCA_035532355.1 Thermomicrobiaceae bacterium
GAGCAGCAGCGGGTCGCGCTGGCTCGCGCGCTGATCGCGCGGCCGTCGCTGCTCCTGTTCGACGAGCCGCTCTCGAACCTCGACGCCAACCTGCGCGAGCAGATGCGGGTCGAGATTGCGACGCTGGTGCGCGAGGCGGCCGCCACCGCCCTCTACATCACCCACGATCAGGCGGAGGCCTTCGCCCTGGCCGACGAGATCGGCGTGCTGGAGGCAGGGTGCCTGCGGCAGTTCGGCACGCCCGAGGCCATCTACATGGCGCCTGCCACGCCCTTCGTCGCCCGGCTGACCGGGATCTCGGGCGCCCTACATGGGGAGGTCAGCGTGGTGCTCGGCGCGGACCAGGTCGAGGTCGCCGCCGGGCCGCTCCGGCTGCGCGCCACGCGGCGAGATGCGACCGCGGTGGGGTCGCTGGTCCAGGTGCTGCTGCGTCCCTCCGCGCTGGAGCTCACCCGCGCTGACGCGGACCGGGCAGATCTCATGGGCGCCGTCGTCGACGTGGCCTTCGCCGGTCGTGGCTACGAGCACGTGGTCGCGGTCGGTGACCGGCGCCTGACCGGGATCTTCGCGCCCCAGCGTTGGGAGCGAGGAGACGCGGTGGGCCTGCGCCTCGACCCGGCCGGCGCCTTCGTCTTCCACGCGGACGTCCCCGCCGGCTGACCGCCGCCCTCGACCTGCTCGGGTGCTCGTGTGGCGTGGACCGTCCGTCTACCGCGGGCGCGATTGACCGCGCCCGCGTTGATCCAGCCCGCCGACAACGGCAGTGCACAACGCCCTAACGCAGGACCAGCGTGACCAGGATGAGCGAGATGGCGCCGGCCCCCAGGCAGTAGTAGGCGAAGGGGTTGAGCGCCTGGAACTCGGTGCGGTGGAAGTAGCGCATCAGCAGGGCGACGCTGATGAAGGCCGACACTCCGGCCACGATGCCGGAGACCACGACGAGCCCGAGTTGGCCGGTGTGCTGGTGCAGCAGCTTGGGCACCTCGAGCAGGCCGGCCGCGCCGATGATCGGCGTGGCGAGCAGGAACGAGAAGCGGGCCGCGTCCTCGTGCTTCAGCCCGGCTACCAGACCGGCGACCATCGTCACGCCCGAGCGCGAGATCCCCGGGATCAGCGCCGTCGACTGCCAGATGCCGATGAAGATCGCCTGCATCCAGCTCAGCTGCACCGGCTCGCGGGGCGCACCCTTGCGCCGCTGCCGCTCGCCGACGAACAGGATTACGCCGTTGACCATCAGGAAGATCGCGGCGATCGACGGCTTGCCGAACAGTGTGGCCAGCCGATGCTCGAGCAGCAGGCCAATCAGACCGGCCGGGATGGTCGCCGCGACGATCAGCAGCAGGAGCTTGCGCCGCTCCTCGCGCTGGGGCGTCGGGCGGGCGTCGATCAGGGAGCCGAGCAGCCCGATCCAGTCGCGCCAGAAGAAGATGAGGAGGGCGGCCGCCGTGCCGAGGTGGAGCACGACCAGGAACGGCAGGAACGAGGCGGAGTTCTCGTCCACGCTCCAGTTCAGCAGCTTCGGTAGGATGACCGCGTGCCCGAGGCTGCTGATCGGGAACAGCTCGGTGACCCCCTGGATTATCGCGAGCACAAGCGCGTGCAGCGTGCTCACGTCCACCGCCTCTCCATCGTCCCAACCTCGAGCGACGACCGGCCATCGCCGCCGGATGGTAGCAGCTAACGGGTATGAAATGTGAAATTTCTGTTGCGCTGGCTGCGGGGTACGTGGTGCGTGGCACGCGAGGGGCTGCCGAGTTCAGCGCCGGGGCCGAGGGCGGCTGAGCCGTGTCGTCGCGGCGAACCCGGCCAGGCTGCCGAGCGCCACGCTCACGACAACGCTCAGACCGATGGCGTAGAGGACGAAGCTGACGGCGAAGGAGACGCCGACCAGCAGGAACGCGACGAGCCACCAGCGTCCGTCCCCGTCACCCACGGTCCCCTCCGATCTCGTCCCGGCACTCCCGACGTACCCGCTGCCGTGGCGCGGCAGCCCGTGCCGGCTGCGTGGTCGTCAGGTAGACGGGCCGAGCTGGCCGGCGAAGCGGTAGCCGACGCCGTGGACGGTCTGGATCAGCTGCGAGCCGTCCGGGTAGCCTTCGAGCTGGGAGCGGATGGAGCGGATGTGCACGTCCACGTTGCGCGGGTCGACCACGACGTCC
>DATKRJ010000131.1:0-37051 GCA_035532355.1 Thermomicrobiaceae bacterium
AGGAGGAGTTGCGCCGCCGCATCGAGCAGCAGATCGGTCGACTGCGCGCCGAAATCGAACGACTCAAATCCGAGGCCGAGCGTCTCGAATCGCGCCTCCAGCGCCTCTCGTTCGCGCGCCAATCCCTTTCTGACGAGGAGTTGGACCGCGAGGAGGAGAGCAGCCGCGCCGAGGAGGCGGCCTGGTGGGCCGAGTGGCGGCACCGACGGGCGGAGCGCACGAACGTTCAGGGTGAGTTCGTCTTCGACAATAACCACGACGACATTGCCTTGCGCCAGCTCTACCGCGCGCTTGCGCGCCTGGTCCACCCCGACCTGGCCCGAGACGCGGCCGACCGTTCGCGTCGCGAGGCGGTGATGCGGTTGGCGAACGCGGCGCGGGATGCCGTTGACGTCGATCAGCTGCGCCGGCTGCTGGCGATCTGGGCTCGCCCGGAGGAGGGCGAGCGGCCGCGCGACGTTGACGCGCTCAGGGCAAGAGTAGCCCAGCGGCAGGTCGAGCAAGGCGAGATACGGCGGCAGTTGAATCAGCTGCGACGGTCCCCGCTCGGTCGACTGCTGCGGCAGGGTGACATCGAGATCAGGCGATATATTCGCTCCGAAGAGGTTCGACTCTCGCGCGAGCTCGCCCTGCAGCGCCTGCGCCGACGGCGTGTGCTCCGCCAGCTCGACGACCGTCGCAAGGACCTCGGCGTTCCCGCGGGAGAGACGGGAGAGTGAGCCGAGCCGGGGCCGCCGGCTCGACAGCCCTGCTCCGTTGCCGCAAGATACGTTGGAAGCGCAGCGAGCGGCAGGGGGGAACGGATGCGGGCGATCGTCAACGGCACGGTCTACGACATGGTCGGATCGGTGCTGCGGCCGGGTGTCGTGCTGATAGAAGGCGGCAAGATCGTCGACGTCGGGGAGCGCATCGCCATCCCATCCGCCGCGGAGATCATCGATGCCGCGGGACGAGTCGTTATGCCCGGCTTCGTCGAGTCACACTCCCACGTCGGCATCTGGGGCGACGGTACGGCCTGGGAGGGCCGAGACTTCAACGAGACCTCTGAGCCGGTCACGCCGCACATGCGGGCGATTGACGGGATCAACCCGCAGGACATGGCGTTCCGCGACGTGCTGGCGGCGGGAGTGACCACGCTGTTGACCGGCCCCGGCAGCGCGAATCTTATCGGTGGTGAGTGGGCCGCGATCAAGCCCGTCGGCACGATCGTCGAGGACATGGTGTTGCGCTATCCGTGCGGCCTCAAAATGGCGCTGGGTGAGAATCCAAAGCGCGTCTACGGCGACCAGCGCAAGAGCCCGGTCACGCGCATGGGAGAGGCGGCCCTGATCCGAGAGTCACTCGTCAGGGCACAACACTACGCCGGCGCGGTGGAGCGCGCCGAGCGCGTTGGCGGATCACCTCCGGATCGAGACCTGCGCCTTGAGCCGCTGCTGAGAGCTCTGCGTCGCGAGGAGCGCACGCGCATTCATGCGCACGCGGCGCAGGACATCGTCACGGCCGTCCGCCTCTCGCGAGAGTTCGGACTGGACCCGGTGATCGAGCACGCCACCGAGGGATTTCGAGTGGCGGACTTTCTGGCCCGCGAGGGTGTACCGGTTAGTGTGGGTCCCTTTCACGTCGGGCGACCCAAGATCGAAATGGCACCGATGACGCTGCGCAACCCCGCGATCCTGGCCGATGCGGGCGTCACGGTGGCGATCCACATGGATGCGACGGCGAGCACTGCCTACCTGCCGATCTACGCCGGCCTGGCGGTGCGCGAAGGCATGGCCGAAGAGGCCGCGCTCAAGGCCATCACGATCAACGCGGCCATCGTCAGCGGCGTTGCCGACCGGGTGGGCAGCCTGGAGCGCGGCAAGGACGCCGACGTGATCATCCTGAGCGGACACCCGTTCGACCTGATGACGCGCGTCGAGCAGGTCATCATCGACGGGCGCACCGTCTACACGCTCGAGCAGGCTGCGTAGCAGAGGAGCACCAGAACCCTGTGACGAGACGGTCCGACGGAGGAGGTCACTGGGAGCGCCATCATCGCGCCCCCGGGCCGTCCATCAGAAGTGTCACCGGCAACGCGCTGTCGGACAAGCTCCCCGGCGGATCGTTGATCACCGCAGTGCTCGATCGGAACCTGATGACCTGGAGTGACCGCGGGGGTGCCAGCCGCTACTTCGGCGACCGCTGGTCGGAGCAGAGTACGCTGGCGCTGCACGATGCGATCGGCTCGGAACGCCCCGTTCCGGGGGGGAAACCGTTCACGTTGCGGGCCGTCGTCAGGCTCGACGAGAATCCTCAGATCGCGATCGAGGCCGGACGGCACAAGCTCGTGAACCCCGACTTCGTCCTCTATGGCGAACGACCGGGCGGCACCCACGTGCTGCAGTCGGCCGACGCGAAATTCGCGGTGGACACGATCAAGTCTCCTCAGGTTAGCGCGGACGCGCTCCAGGCGCTGCTCGACGTCGACGGTGGCCTGGTGGGCCATGCCATCGAGGCGGCGCTCGACGGTCGTCTGCTCGAGCCACTCTCCGTCGAGCGCGGGGTGTTCCTCAGTCCGCTCGGACCGCTGACGGACTACTTCCTCCCGCGCGTGACCGGGGGCCCACGGGCGACGGTGGATCCGCGAGAGGTGATCTTGCTGCCGGTCGATCCGGTTGCCATGTTCGCCGGCCTGGCAATGACTCCATTGATCGGAATGCTGGCGTCCGTCGACGCGCTACCCGTCAGCCCGCGCGACAACATCGTGTCGGCGATGTACTACTTCCGGCTCGCCTGTGCCTGCGGCTGGATGTGGGTCGAGGAGCACGCGCCACTGCTTTCGCTCGCAACTCCGCCCGAACCAGACGCTGGGGCACTGGAGGATGAGACCCGCGAACGCCTGCGGAAGGCGTCGGTGGCGTTCGACGTCGTCGTGGACTGGTCCGACGACATCGCTAACCTCGAGCGATCGCGTCAGGCCTTCCGCCAGGTCGCGGCGGTGCCGGTGCGGATGCGCGAGATTCGGGAGATGGTGGCCGAGGCGGGTCTGGCGGATCAGGCGGGGTTGCTGCGCCGCGTGCGAGGCACGCTGGAGCGCCGCTATCGCATCCGGCTGGTCGAGATGATCGGAGAGGTGCCCGCCCGTCCGGGCCGGCCGCTGCCAGAGATCCTGGATGAGGTCGGCCGAATCACGCGGCACCTGTATCCGGAGCTACGCGACCTGGCGGCGGACCTGATCGAAGCGGCGGCGTCGTCCCGCGACGCCGACTCAGGGGGCCAAGGGCCGCCAGGCACACTCGACGGCTGAAGCGGCTCCACCGGCTCATCAGGCAATGTGAATGACTTCGGTATGGATGTCCGCGACGTAGCCTCCCAGCAGATTGCCCTCGATGAAGCGCAGCACCGTCTGCATGGTGTCGTCGACGTGGCTCGTGGAGTTCGAGACGCAGACGAAGGCGAGTCCGGCGCTCTGCCAAACGTCGAGCTGGTCGACCTCGGCGATCGACACGTTGAAGCGGTTGCGGACGCGTTCGGTGACCGACTTGACGACGCGACGCTTGTCTTTGAGCGAGTGTGCTTCGGGAAGGTCGATTGTCACCCGACAGACGCCGAGCACCACGGCTGGTTCTCCTCAGACGACGTTGTGCTCCTGTGCCAGTCGCCCCTCGGCAAATCGCGACGGTGCAAACGCGGAGATGTCCACCGTGGTCGCACGTCCGTCGACGATCATCTCGGCCATGCACATCCCTATGGCCGGGCCCTGCATGAATCCGTGGCCGCTGAATCCGGCGGCGACGATCATCCCATCCAGGCCGGGTACCGGGCCGAGTACCGGATTGTCGTCGGGCGTGATCTCATAGAACCCGGCCCAGCCGCGCAGCACCCGAGCGTCCTCGAAGGCCGGAGCGCGTCGGCAGAGCTCCTCGACCGTGCGCCACATCCAGTCGTCGTCGACCGTCTTGTTGAAGCTGCTGGGCTCGTTTGGGTCCGCCATGCCGAAGAGAAAGCCATGGCTCTCGGGATGGAAGTAGAGGCCGGTCGCGAAGTCGATGGTCATCGGCACCGTGGACGGCACGCGGTCGAACGGCTCGGTGATGAAGCTCATACGGCGGTACGGATACACCGGGATGTCAATCCCAGCCAGTTGGCCCGCGTCGTGGGTCTGCGGACCGGTCGCCAAGATGACGAGATCCGTTGCGATCGTGCCGGCTGGAGAGTGGACTCCCCGCACTCGGCCCGCGTCGATGTCGAAACCGGTCGCGGCCGTTTCCTCGAGGAACTCGACGCCCAGGCGTCGAGCCGCCTCGGCGAACCCACTGGTCGCACTATACGTATCCGCCCAGCCATCGCGCGGGCAGAACGTCCCGCCGAGAACGCCGTCCACGTTGACGGACGAGTTGAGGTCACGGATATCGTCCGGGGTTACCCACCGGGCCGGCACGCCGCGCTGCTGCTGGAGCAACAGGGTGGACTTGAAATTCGCGACCTCGCCGGACGCGGTGAGCAGGAAGAGGTAGCCCTGCTGCCGCAGGTTTATCCCGACCCCAAATCGCTCTTCGAAGTGCTCCCAGACCTCGAGGCTAATCGTCGAAAGCGCGATGTTCGTCTCCGTCGAGAACTGGAGCCGGATCCCGCCCGCGGCATCGGCGGTAGCGCCGCGAGCGATCTGGTCCCGCTCGAGAACCACGACGTCGCGGACCCCCTTCGCCGCCAGGTGGTACGCGATGCTGCAGCCCATGATCCCCGCGCCGACGATGACCACGTCTGCTCGTCGCGTCATCTAGACCCCTCTCTACGTCCCGCACGCCCCGACGAGTGCACCCGGCGAGGCAGCGGCGAGTATAGCACCGCTATGAACGCTGCCCGTCGCACGACTGGCGCCGGACGGTGCGCGTGGTAGAGTGCGCTCGCGTACGAAGCGAGTCGTATGAGGCAGGCGGGGAGAGGGAATGAGCGTGGAAGATCCGCGGCTAACGGTCCTGATTGCGTCGCCGCTGGAACCCGAGTACGTGGAGCGCATGCGGACCGTTGCACCTGAACGGGTGGAGGTCGTCTATACACCGGATCTCTACCCGCCAGCCCGCTACGTCGCTGACCACCACGGACCTCCCGACTTCCACCTCGACTCAGCACAGGAGCGACGCTGGCGTGAACACCTGAGGGCCGCCGACGTGCTGTGGGACTTTCCGGAAGTGGACAGGGATGGCCCGGGCCTGCTGGAGCTCGCGCCAAAGCTCCGCTGGGTGCAAACCACCAGCGCCGGCGTCGGCCCGCTGGTGGAGCGCCTTGGTCTGACCGAAAGCGACGTCATTGTCACGACCTCGAGCGGAGTGCACGCGCGTCCGCTGGCGGAGTTCGTCTTCATGGCGCTACTGACGCACGTCAAGGAACTCGACCGTCTGCGTGCCGATCAGCAGGCGCATCGTTGGGAGCGATTCTGCTCGGGCGAGCTTGACGGAAAGACGCTGGCGGTGGTTGGCCCCGGGAAGATCGGCCGTCAGGTAGCAGCCATCGGTCGCGCCTTTGGCATGCGGGTGCTCGGGCTGGGACGGAGCGGCGGACCCGCGCGGGCGCGCGAACTTGGCTTCGACGAGCTGTACACGCGGCCGGATCTGCACGAGATGCTGGGGCAGGCCGACGCGGTGGTCCTTTGCTGCCCGCATACGCCGGAGACCGAGGGGATGATCGACCGCGCGGCGTTCGCGGCGATGCGGCCGGGCGTCATATTCGTCAACATCTCCCGCGGCCAGGTCGTCGACGAGGCGGCGCTGCTGGACGGGTTGAGCGCGGGTAAGATCGTGTTTGCCGCACTTGACGTGTTCCGGAAGGAGCCACTGCCCCCGGAGAGCCCATTCTGGGACCTGCCGAACGTGCTGATCAACCCCCACTCCGCCAGCACCGCGACCAGCGAGAACGGGAAGATCACCGACATCTTCTGCCATAACCTGCGCTGCCTGCTGGATGGCCGGCCGGAGGAGATGCGGAACGTCCTGGACAAGCGCCGTCTCTACTGAGCGCGAAGCGTTGACCGCTCGCGCCCCGGATCTGCCGGGTTTCGAACAGGAGTCGCGATCCTGGCGCTTCTTCGATCTG
Source organism: Thermomicrobiaceae bacterium (assembly GCA_035532355.1). Taxonomy (GTDB): domain Bacteria; phylum Chloroflexota; class Chloroflexia; order Thermomicrobiales; family Thermomicrobiaceae; genus DASSZN01. The sequence goes on from DATKRJ010000131.1 coordinate 6,073, forward strand.
TCGTACGCGGACGGCGTCGAGCAGGCGGCGCTCACGGAGGCGCTGCTTACCTCGGTCGCTCGTGGGGCGCGTCCGGTGTTGCGCGTCTACTCCTGGTCCGAGCCGACGGTCTACATTGGGGTGGGCGAGCGAGCGACAGACGTCGATCGGCACCGCTGCGAGGCGCTCGGAGTCCCGATCGTCCGTCGCCTGTCCGGCGGGACCGCGGTGCGACACGATCGTCAATGGGTGAGCGTCGAACTGATCGCGCGCACCGGCGCACCGCAGGTGCCGTCGGACGTGCTGGGCGCGAATCGGGCTTTCGCCGTCCCGATCGCTGCCGGGCTGGCCCGACTCGGAGTCGTGACACACACGGTGGCGATCGAGGAGGCGCGGGCGCGTACCCCGGACCCAGATCTGGCGGCCGCCTGCTTCGGCAGCCTGGCGCCGTACGAGCTCGTCAGCCGCGGTCGAAAGCTGGTGGGGCTGGCGCAGGTCCGGAAACTGGGCGCGGCCGTCCTGCATGCGGCGATCGGGCTGCGGTTCGACGTCGCGGCGCTGGCGACAGTGCTGGCCGACGTCGATCACACTTTCGAAGGGCATCTGGCCGCCACTGTCACGGATCTGCGGCAGGAAACGCGACGATCGATTGACGCTGTCGACCTGACTGAGTGCGTGCGGCAGGCATTTGTCGAGTTCCTGAGCCATCAACTCGAACCGGAGATGCCGACAACCCTGGAGCTCGCGAGCGCTGACAGGCTCGCCGACCAGAAGTACCGCGATCCGGCCTGGACATTTCGCCGCTGACCAACCATGATGCCGTCGCCCCACGGTCCGACGTGGCACGGAAATGGCGCACGAACCTCCTGCCGGTACCGGGCAATGCCTGAGTCGAGGCTCTCAGTCGTCGCGCCCCCCGCTACGATCCACGAGGAGGCCAATCATGTCGACGCCGACCACGGCACACGTCACCGTTCGAGAGATCATGACGACTGACGTCGTAACGATCATGCCGCAAGCCACCGTGGACGACGTCGCGCGACTGCTCTTCAACCGGCAGATCACGGGCGTGCCGGTGGTGGACGATAACCACAACGTCGTCGGAATCGTCAGCGAGTTCGACGTCATCAGCAAGGATGGCAAGACCGCGGAAGACATCATGAGCCGAGAGGTCATCAGCGTCCAGGAGGAGACCCCGGCCGAGGAGGTCGCGCATCTGCTGACGTCGCGGCGAGTCAGGCGAGTGCCGGTCCTGGCGGACGGGAAGCTGACGGGCATCGTGAGCCGGACCGACCTCGTGCGACTGTTCGCGGTGACCCGCTGGTCGTGCGAAGACTGCGGCTACTTCGTGCGCGGATTCCACCGCCCCGCGCTCTGCGACGCCTGTGGTTCGACCAGCATCTCACTCGACCGCGAGCCGCCGGGCATGTAATGGTGGCGACCCGCTACGGGGCGGTGGACACCGTGCCCCGAGCCGCGGCACCCGCCCTCCGGTTCAGGTCGCGGTAGTACCACCAGAAGTATCCGACGAAGGTGGCGGTGCTGAGCACGCTGAAGATGCAGAAGATCACGAACGTCGGGCGGTAGCCGCCGGCCACGATGACAACGCCACCGATCAGGCTCGTTAGAGCGTATCCGAGGTTCCAGGCGCCGCTGCGCAGGCTGTACACATTGGCACGCGCTCGCGGCGGCAGAACCTCGGCGATGAAGGTGGAGTCGATCGGCCAGGCCATACTCCCGGACGTCGTACGGAGGACGTAACCCAACACGGCGAGGCCGACTCCCGGCGAGACGGCGAGGAGCGCGAAGGCGGGGACGGGGAGTAGCCGGAGAAGGAGCACCGCGGCCAGTGGCCCAATGCGACGCGACAGCGCCGGCGCGAGAAGCCCCAGCACCGCGGCCACGATACCCGCCAGGGAGAAGATCATGCCAATCTGGCCGGGCGGGGTGCCCAGGGCCTCCAGGAACACGTTGTAGAACGGCAGGATCGCGCCCGCGCCGAGACTGAGGAGCAAACCCGCGGCGATAAAGGCGGCCATGTCCCGGCGCACCCGCGATCTCACCCGCGAAGCATCTGTGCCGGCCAGCATTGGCGCCATCTCGGTCGGCCTGGCGTGGCGGACCCCCCGCATGACCCACATCGGAAGGATGCTGACGGTCGCGACAAGGAGCCCCAGGAGGAGGGTAAACCGGTAGGCGTGGACGCTCTCGACGTGGATCTGCAGGACGGTCGCGAAGATGCGTGGCGACCAACCGCCGATCAGACTTCCGACGGTGACCGACAGCGAGTTCAGCGAGAAGGTCAGCGCGGCCACGGTGGAGCGCGACTGTGCCGGCGCCCATTCGATGACGAAGGGCATCACCGGCACGGTCACGAACGCCGCGCCCAGCCCGGCCAGCAGCGCGAAGAACAGGATTGCCCAGGACGCCGGAAAGACCGACAGCGCGACCGACGTCACGACGTAGAGCCCGGTCCCGAGCGTCAGGCACCGCCACGTGCCGACGCGTCCAATCAGCGGCCCCATGACGAGTGCCGCGGCCGCCATCGAAATGGTGGTCACCGCGTTGTACGTCCCGATGAAGTCGGCTCGAAATCCAAGCTGCACCAGGTACAGGTTGTAGATCAGGGTGAAGACGCCGATGCCGATGTTGGAGAACAGGTTGTATAGCAGGAAGAGCTTGATCTCCCCGCTGAAGCGGCCGATCTGCCGGAAGTAGCCGAGCACGCCAACCCCTTCGCGCCGAGCCAGGACGAGGCCGGTGGAGCGTCTGTGGCCATTGATCGCCGCCTTCGCACCCGGTGGATTATAGCGGTCGCCTGCCGCGTGAGCGGCAACGGGACTCGCCGGGGAGGCAATGCTGGACGATAGCGCGCTCGCACGCTCGCTGGCGGCACTGGCTCATTGCCCCGCCGGATTCGTAACTGACGTGGACGGCACGATCAGCCGGATCACGTCCCCGCCCTCGGCCGCGACGGTTGATCCGGCCGCCCACGCCGCCCTGCGTGAGCTGGTTGGACTGCTGGACGTGGTGGCCGTGGTGTCGGGGCGCGATGCCGAAGATGCCCGCCGCATGGTGGGGCTCGATGAAGTGGTCTACCTTGGGAATCACGGAATGGAGCGTCTCGAGGGCGACGTCCTTACGGTATCGCCTCTCGCGACGTCGTATCGACAGCGCGTCGGCGCTGCCGTCGCCGCGCTCCGGAGCGCGCTCGATCTGCCTGGGGTGACGCTCGACGACAAAGGGGTTACCGCGTCGGTTCACTACCGGCAAGCCCAGGACCCGCTGGCTGTCGAGCGGGTCGTGGTCGACGCCGCCCGACGCGTGGCCGACGACCTGGGGCTTCGGGTAACGCGTGGCCGCATGGTCGTCGAGCTCCGGCCGCCAATCGACCTGAACAAGGGCACCGCCGTCAGGGAACTGGTTGTCGCGCGTGGACTGCGGGGAGTCGTGTTCGTCGGAGATGATCGGACCGACGTTGACGCGATGGAGACCGTGATCGATCTGCGTGCCAACTCCGGAATCGCCGGAGTCTGCGTCGGCGTACTCGGTCCCGAGACGCCGTCGGTCGTTCGGGAACGCGCTGACGAGACGGTGCAGGGGGTCGACGGGGTGGCGCGGCTGCTCCAGCAACTGGCGACCGAACTGCGGCGAACACATGGTCTCGAGTCCGGCTAGATCGGGTCCAGCGGGAACACCGGTCGCGGGAGCTTCCGGAAGTCGAAGAACTCGAAGATCGGAACCGTCACTCCGGGTGTCGCGACCTGAAACGCCGGGCTCCCCATCCGGCCGAGCGCACGAATGTCGCTAGCGTTGCCCTTGATCGCGACGAGCCGGTAATCGCTAAGGTCTACCCCCAGACGGGCCAGTAACGACGGTTCGACGGACTCGAGTCGCCGCTCGCCGATCAGGATCTCGACCTCACCGCCATGCCGGCCACTCGCCCGAATCAACGCCATCCGGCCCGGTCGGTCGTCGCGCCCGTGCCCGGCCCGGTCGTGCTGGACCGTAGGGCCGTCGACGAGGCGCACCACTGTCGCGTCGATCTCGACCGGGTATCCGTGGCGGCGATCGTGGTGTGCTCCCAGGGAAAGGCGAACCCGGCATCGCGGTCCTGCCGCCATCGCCTGTGCGACGGCTGACGGATCATGGAGGACGCCGAGGAAGGCTCGATCGGCGCCGAGGTCCAGCAGCGCCCACAGCAGCGCGGTCCCATCGCCCGGCCCACCGGTGGAAGGATCGTCGCCGCTGTCCAGCAGTAGCGCCGATTCGGTTGCCGCGGCCATCGCCGAGTGGACTGCGATCTCGACGTTGACCGTGTCCGCCGTGAGCCCGGCCCGCGCCGTCCAGGTGGCATCCGCGACAGCATCAGCCACCCGGGTTGCCTGGTCCTGGTTATCGGCATAGGCGAGAATGCTTGCGCCGGCGTGTGAGACGTCCGCAAAGGGGAACCCTGAGGTCACGAACGCCTCGATCACGCCCGGCGCGGCCCGCGCCGCTCGGGCGTGATCGAGCAGCTCGGCGAATGCAGGCGAGTCAACGACCGCCGGTGGCACCAGCAGCGGCAGCTTGACCAGCCGTGACGGCGGAAGCTTGCGCGCTGCAAACGTCGCCAACATCCTCGCCAGGCGCTTGCGGGCGTCTTCACCACCGTGGCCCAGGCCGATGACAATGTCCGCCGCATCGACGAGCCGTTGAGTCAAGTTAGCGTATGGCCCGACGACCACCCCAACCTTCACGCCGGAGCCGAGAGCTCGGCGCGCTCGTTCGACGACGGCGGCGTCGCCATCGTCGTCGTCCGCGACGACCAGTCCACCGCTGAGACACAGAATGACTCCGTCCAGCGGGCCGTCCACACGCGCCAGCGTCTCGGACAGTTTGTCGATCAGCAGCTCGAACATGTCTGATGGCACGGTCCCACTCGATACGGCGCCGGTGACCAGCGATGGCACCAGTGTCGCGGGAAATTCTCTGGCCGCGGCCGCCAGGTCGGCGACGATCTCCCGCAGAATGGCTGGACCACGGGTGGTTGGCGCGTCGGCGTCGGACCCACAGACGTTGAAGTCCCCGGCCGTCGTCGGGACCGGCGAGAACGTGTTGGTCTGGTGCCAGAGCGCGCCGATGGCCAGCCGCACGTAACCCTCCCCTCTCAACTCGATCCGACCGCGCGATCTCCGGGACGATCGTAACAAAACGGCGTGGAACGGCGAATCGGGATCGACCCGTCTGCTATCATCAGTCTACGCGCGGCAACCCCTCTCCAGTGTCTTAGCGGAATGGGTTTCACAATGGGACAGGTAGACGCGACTCTCGGCAGCGCCAGCGTCGACTCGGGCGTCTCCAGCGATCGCTCGTGTCCGGCGTGCGGCGCGACCCTCGCCGGAGACACCGTGTACAGTCGCTACGGCGTGTGTTCAAGCTGTGGCTATCACGACACGATTCCAGCCATGCAGCGGATCGATCTGCTGGTCGACCCCGGCTCTTTCGAGGAGTTCAATCATCACCTGGTGTCGGTCGATCCGCTCGTCTTCTCCGATCGCGTGCCGTACCGGAGGCGTGTGCTCCAGGCGCGGGAGCGCACTGGGCTCACCGAGGCGGTCGTCACCGGTACCGCGAGGATACTCGGCCAGCCGCTCGTCGTGGCCGTGCTCGACTTTCGATTCCTGGGTGGCAGCATGGGCTCGGTCGTCGGCGAGAAAGTCACGCTGGCTTTCGAGCGGGCCGCGGAGAAGCACGTGCCGATCGTGACCGTTGCCGCCTCGGGCGGAGCACGCATGCAGGAGGGCATGCTCAGCCTGGTGCAGATGGCGAAGACCGCCGCGGCGGCGAAGCGCGCCCACGACTCTCACGTGCCGTTCATTTCGGTCCTGACCAACCCGACGACCGGCGGCATCTACGCCAGCTTTGCCAACCAGGGGGATGTGATCCTGGCTGAGCCGCACGCGCTGATCGGTTTCGCCGGACCGCGCGTGATCCAGCAGACGGCCGGGCGCGATCAGATACCATCCCATACGGCGGAGTTCCTGTATGCCCACGGCTTCCTCGACCAGGTCGTCCCCCGCGTCCGCCTGCGGGACACGATCGCCACGCTGCTGCGAATCGTGGGCGAGCGTGGCCCAATCTCGCGCGACAACCGCTCGCTGTCACAGGCTCCGTCCGCGGTCCCGGAGCGCGCGTGGGACGTGGTCCAGGTTGCCCGGCACCCGGAGCGGCCCACCACAATCGACTACCTGCGCCGCGTGAGTCCGCAATTCCTCGAGCTCCACGGGGATCGACTCTTCGGCGACGACCTGGCGATCGTCGGTGGACTCGGCGAGATCGCGGGTCGCGGCGTGATGTTCATCGGTCACGAGCGTGGCCACGGAAGTCCGGACCGGCGCGGCGGTCAGGCCCTGCCTGAGGGGTATCGCAAGGCGCAACGACTGATGGAGTTGGCCGGGCGGCTCAATCTCCCGGTGGTCACGCTAATCGACACGCCCGGCGTGTCTCTCGGTGAGGGGTCCGAGGAGCGCGGTATCGCGATGGCGCTCAGCAACTCGCTGGCGGCCATGAGTGTGCTGCAGGTGCCGACGGTGGCGGTGATCATCGGCGAGGGCGGAAGTGGCGGGGCCGTCGCGCTCGGCGTGGCCGACCGCGTGCTGATGCAGGAGTGCGCCGTCTACAGTGTAATCGCCCCGGAGGGCGCGGCGGCGATCCTGTTCCGCGATGCCTCGCGAGCACCGGAGGTGGCCCAGTCGCTCAAGATCACGGCTGCCGACTGCCTGCGACTTGGCGTGATCGACGCCGTGGTCCCCGAGCCGGAGGGCGGCGCCCACGGCGATCCCGACTACGCGGCGGCACTCCTGCTCGACGCGGTGACCGACGCCCTGGCGGATCTGGTGGACATGTCGCCAGAAAAGCTCGTTCGGGAGCGATATCGGAAGTTCCGCCGCATGGGCCAGCACAACACCTACCTGCGCGAGCTGGTCGCCGTCGAGGTTGGCGAGTGGGGTACGCGAGTACGGGGGACGCTCGGCTCGCTTCGGGAACGACTGCCCTTCGGCGATGATGAGCAACCCAACGCCGCGGTTTCGGCAGGTGACGGAGATGTCACCCCGCCCGGCACCTCGTAGCGCTCAGGCGGGCGGCATCGGGGGGCGCATTCCATGCTCCTCGGCGAAGGCAATCGCCTCCGGATAGCCCGCGTCGACGTGGCGCATGACCCCGATGCCGGGGTCGTTCGTCAGCACGCGCTCGAGTCGCTCGGCCGCCTCCGGCGTCCCGTCCGCGAGGATGACCATCCCGGCGTGGATCGAAAGGCCGATGCCCACGCCGCCACCATGGTGCACCGATACCCACGACGCCCCAGAGGACGCATTGAGCAGCGCGTTCAAGATCGGCCAGTCGGCGATCGCGTCGGAGCCGTCGCGCATTCCCTCGGTCTCGCGATAGGGCGACGCCACCGAGCCCGTGTCGAGGTGGTCACGACCGATCACGATCGGCGCCGAGATCTCTCCCGACGCCACCATGTCGTTGATGCGTCGCCCGAATCGGGCGCGCTCTCCGTAGCCGAGCCAGCAGATGCGGGCAGGCAGCCCCTGCTGCGGGACGCGCTCCTCGGCCAGGCTCAACCAGCGACGCAGCGCGGCATCCTCCGGGAACAGATCCAGCGCCGCCCGATCCGTACGGCGGATGTCCTCGGGATCGCCGGACAGCGCCGCCCAGCGGAACGGACCCCGTCCGCGGCAGAACAGCGGTCGAATGAACGCCGGCACGAATCCGGGGTACGCGAAGGCGTCGTCGACGCCGCCGGCGAGCGCCTGCCCGCGCAGGTTGTTCCCGTAGTCGAAGACGACGGCTCCGCGGCGCCGGAACTCCAGCAGCGCGCGGACGTGCGTCGCCATGCTGGCGACTGAGCGGCTTCGGTAGAGGTCCGGATCGCTCCTGCGAAGCACGATCGCGTCGTCGAGATCGATTTCCGCCGGCACGTATCCGGCCAGCGCGTCGTGCGCGGACGTCTGGTCGGTGACGACGTCCGGGTGGAACCCTCGTCGCGCCAACTCGGGGACGACCTCAGCCGCGTTGCCGAGCAGGGCTACCGACAGTGGCTCGTGACTGGCGCGTGCCCGCTCCACCATCCGCACCGCGTCGTCCAGGTCGTCGGTCGACGTGTCGCAGTAGCCGCCGCGCACGCGACGCTCAATGCGCGCCGGGTCGACCTCAACCACCAGCGCGACGCCCTCGTTCATGGTCACGGCCAGCGGTTGCGCGCCGCCCATCCCGCCGAGTCCCGCAGTGAGCACGATCCGCCCGCGTAGAGACCCGCCGAAGTGCTGACGCGCGCACTCTGCGAACGTCTCGAAAGTGCCCTGGAGGATCCCCTGCGTGCCAATGTAGATCCAGCTCCCGGCGGTCATCTGCCCGTACATCGTCAGGCCGAGGCCTTCGAGCCGCCAAAACTCGTCCCAGGTGGCCCACTGCGGGACGAGCATCGCGTTGCTGATGAGCACACGCGGCGCCATCGGGTGGGTGCGGAACACCGCCACCGGTTTGCCGGACTGGACCAGCAACGTCTCGTCGCCTTCCAGTCGGCGGAGTTCCCGCACGATCGCGTCGAAGCAGGCCCAGTTTCGAGCCGCCTTCCCGGCCCCACCGTAGACGACCAATTCGTCCGGCTTCTCGGCGACCTCTGGATCGAGGTTATTCATCAGCATGCGCAGCGCGGCTTCCTGTGGCCACCCCTTGCAGCTCAGTTCAGACCCGCGCGGGGCTCGTACCGTCCGGGGACCCGCTGCGCTCATGCGTCCTCCACCTCCACGACTGGGTCTCTCCGCGACGCCGCGGCCACTGCGGTGCCGATTTCGCCGGAGCGGATCGCGGACTCGGCGGCTGCGATGAGTTGGTGCATCTCGTGGTCGTCGCGTTCGACGAACGGAACTCGTCGTCGCAGAGCGTCGCGAGCGGCGGCCGTTCCGTCGCCCCAGACTGGCTCCCCGCGCAGGTCGAGCGCCTGGGCGGCGCAGAGAAGTTCGATAGCGACGATTCGCCGCGTGTTTGTCAACACCTGAGCGAGCTTGCGCGCAGCAGTGGTGCTCATGCTGTTGAAGTCCTCGATTCCGGCAGAGGTCGGGATCGAATCGACGCTGGCAGGATGGGCCAGGACCTTGTTCTCGGAGGCGAGTGAGGCCGCCACGTACTGGGCGAGCATGAACCCGCTGTTTGTGCCGGGCAAGGGGGTCAGGAAGGCGGGTAGTCCGCTCGCGTCCGGATCGACCAGGGTGTAGATACGCCGCTCCGCGAAGCTGCCGAGCGACGCGATCGCGGCCGCCAGGTAGTCGCAGGTCAGCGCCAGTGGGTGTCCGTGGAAATTGCCGCCCGAGACGATCTCGCCGGAGTCCGGGAAGCACAGCGGGTTGTCGGTGACCGCGTTGATCTCGATCTCGATCGTGAGGCGGACGTGGGCGATCGCCTCCCGAATCGGGCCCAGCACCTGTGGTATGCAGCGCAGCGTGTAGCGGTCCTGCACCGCGCGCCGCCCGCCGGTCGGGAGTGCGCCTCCTCGAGCGAGGAGCGTCCTTAGCCGCGCCGCCACCTGGATCTGTCCCGGGTGAGGTCGTAGCTGCTGAATAGGGTCGGACAGCGCGCTGACGTGGCCGCCTAGCACCTCGAAGCTCATCGCGGCCGTGATCTCAGCGATATCGAGCAGGTGCGCCGCATCGACGACTGCCAGCGACGCTATCGCGGACGTGATCTGAGTACCATTGATCAACGCCAGCGCTTCCTTGGCCTCGAGCGCGATCGGCTCGATGCCCGCCAACGCCAGAGCTTCGGAACCGGTCATCGCGACGCCATTTAACGTCACGACGCCCGCCCCGATCAGTGGTAGCGCTAGGTGGGCCAGCGGTGCCAGGTCGCCGCTGGCGCCGACCGAACCCTGCGACGGCACGACCGGTAGGATATCCGCGCTCAGGAGTTCGAGCAGACGCTGGACGACAACCGGTCGTACTCCGGAGTAGCCCTGGGCGAGGGCATGTGCGCGCAAGAAGAGCGAGGCGCGGACCACGTCGTCTGGAAGCGGGTCGCCGGTTCCGGCCGCATGGGAACGGAGCAGATTGGCCTGCAGCGTTATCCGCTCTTCACCGGAGAGCCGCTTGTCGCTCAGGGCGCCGAGCCCAGTCGAGATTCCGTAGACGACACGCTCTTCAGCCAGAGCTCGCTCGACCACGGCACGACCGCGCTGGACCCTCTCGACCGCCTCGGGGACCAGGCGCGCCGCACGGGTGCCGCGCGCGACATCGGCCACATCGCCGACCAGGAGTTCCCTCCCACCGACCTCTACCGGAGCGTGCCCATCCGGCGTCACCATGGCCTCTCCGTCCTCAGCGTTGGTCGTGAGTCGTCTGCCTTGGGATCTCGGTGGGTCGATCGTTTGATCTGGGGTCGACGTCGCAGGTCGGGTCCGCGACCTCGCTTTCGACCGGCCCTGTCCGCGCGGCTGCCGGCCTCGATCGAAGGTGTGGGAACAGGATGACCTCGCGGATGTGCTGGCGGTCGGTGAGGAGCATCACCAGCCGGTCGATGCCAAGACCGAAACCGCCGGTCGGCGGCATGCCGTACATTAGCGCGTTGACGTAGTCCTCGTCGATCGGCATGGCGTCTTCGTCGCCGGCCGCGCGATCCCGGGCCTGCTCGAGGAAGCGGTTGAGCTGGTCCATCGGGTCGTTGAGTTCGCTGAAGGCGTTGCCCAGCTCGAACCCGGCGACGAACGGCTGAAAGCGCTCGGCGATCCGCGGGTCATCCGGGCTCCGCTTGGCCAGCGGCGATAGCTCGACGGGATAGTCGACCAGGAACGTCGGCTGGATCAGGTTTGGGCGAACGAAGGTCTTCATCAGTTCGTCGACGATGCGCGGCCATACGGTTTCCTGCGCCACGTCCGCGCCCAGCGCGCGGGCACGCTCGTACAGCTCGCCCTGATCCGGCACCTCCAGGTAGTCGATCCCGGTCCAGCGAATCAGCGCATCGCGAAGCGTGAGTCGTGGCCACGGCGGCGTGAGGTCGATCTCGTGTCCGTCACGGCTGATCGTGGGCGTACCCAACGCGTCGAGGGCAGCGCGGGAGACCATCTCCTCGCACAGTACCATCACGTCATTGTAGTCCGCGTAGGCAACGTAGAACTCGAGCATCGTGAACTCGGGGGAATGCAGCGCGTCGATGCCTTCGTTACGGTAGTCCTTGCAGATCTCGTAGACGCGCTCATAGCCGCCCACCAGCAGCCGCTTGAGGTAAAGCTCGTCGGCAATTCGCAGGTAGAAGGTCTGATCGAGCGCGTTGTAGTAGGTCGTGAATGGCTTCGCTGCCGCGCCACCGTAAAGCGACTGCAGCGACGGTGTCTCAACCTCGAGGAAGTCGCGCTCGTCGAGAAAGCGTCGAATCGAGCGGATAACGTTGCTGCGTACAACGAACACGCGGCGGGTTTCATCGTTCGCCATCAGGTCGACATAGCGCTGCCGGTACCGCGTCTCGACGTCGCTGAGCCCGTGCCACTTCTCCGGGGGTGGATTGATGGCCTTTGCCAGGAGGTCGAACCCGCGCGCTTCGACCGTTACCTCGCCGGTACGAGTGCGGAAGAGGTGCCCGGGCACCTGGATGAAGTCGCCCAGGTCTACGAATCGCTTGAACCGCGCAAACTGCTCGTCGCCGGTCACGTTGCGACGCACGTACACCTGAATCGAGCCGCTGCCGTCCACCAGCCGAGCGAACACCGACTTCCCCATGTCGCGTATCGCCGTGGCTCGGCCCGCGACGTGAATTTCCTCGGGGTCGAGCCCTGCGGCGAGATCCGGCTCGATCTCCGCGAAGCGCTGCTGGGCCTCCGCGGCCGTATGCGTCCGGTAGGACCGAGGAGGGTAGGGATTGGTTCCCTCGTGGCGCAACTCGTCTGCCTTGGCGAGCCGCTGAGTCTGCTGGTCGTTGAGCTCCATCTGCCGACATCACTCCCTGTCGCGCGGCTGGCCGACTTGTGCTGACTAGACGCCGCAAAACGAAAGCCGCGAACGACTGCGCCGTCCGCGGCTGGGTGGGCTGCGCGGCGGTGTCGCTACTCGATCTTTTGAATCGCGAAGGTGGACTCGCCTCCCGGCGCCCGGACGATCACCCGGTCACCGACCCGTTTTCCCATGACCGCTGCTCCAACCGGCGACTCGGTGGAGATCTTGCCGTGCAGCGTGTTGGCCTCGTGCGGGCTGACAAGCGTCCAGGATTCCGGTTCGCCGGCTTCGTCGACCAGCGTTACACGCGATCCCAGCTGGATGACGTCGTGCGCCCCGGACTTGGAGATGATGACCACATGACGCAGGAGGTTCTCGATCTCGCGGATGCGCGCCTCGATGATGACCAACTCTTCCTTGGTGTCCTCGTACTCGCTATTGTCCGAGACGTCACCGTCCATTGTCAGCTCTCGGATCCGCGCGGCTACCGCGGGAAGTTCTATGCGGCGGAGGTTGTTGAGCTCACCCTCGAGTTCCTGCTTACCCTCCGCAGTGAGGCTGACTGTGTCCTCGCTGGCCATGGTAAACCCTTCTTCCAGCGTGCCTTCTCCCGAAACGCGAGCCGTACCACACCACCGGTAACGCTCGTCCCTACGGCGCTCCGGGTGGGCCAACCGGGTCTCAACTGTTCAGGACGCGGTCGAGGCGTGTGGTGCCATGACGCGGGTGCGTAGGTACTGCAAAAGCCGAGACTAATCTGCCTCGGCATGCCACTCATCGCGCACAGTATACCCGAGTAAACTCGGGCTGTAAAGCCGAAATCGCCAAGCCCAGCGTGGTCTCGGCAGCAGCGTGTCGCGTTTAGTGGGTGAGAAGGGACTTGAACCCCTGACCTCGCGGATGTGAACCGCGCGCTCTAACCAACTGAGCTACTCACCCGAACCATCGGCGCCAGTATAGCAGTCCTCAAAACGAGCGACCACCGGCGCATTCGTCATCGGGCAGCGGCCGCCTGCGCGCGCACCACCGGCAGGGTCAGGAGGGCGTGGGGAACCACCAGGACGGACGCGCTCGGTCCCACGATCTCGGCGGCGCGGACCATCGCCGCCGGAATGTCGCTCACCACCTCGAACCCCATCTCGGTGAAACCTGCGGAATCGAGGGCGCCGGCGACGATAACGGTACACCCGGCGAGTACCGCCGCCATGACGTAAGCTCGCTGCTCACCGGGACGTAGTCCGTTGCGTCGAACTCGATCGATCAGCTCTCGCGGGCTGGTTGACTCGGCCATGGCGCGAGCGAAGCGCTGCTCGCCGACCCCCTGTCCCGGCCCCTCAGGACACGTGGCCGGAAGGACGATCACCCCGCCGTTGCGCACGACCGGTGTCGGCGCAAACTGCAGGTAGCTCGCCGCGCGGCTTGCCTGGTAAAGATTGGCGTCCTTAGGGTAGCCGACACCGGCTATCGCCACGTCATACTGGTGCGAAATCGACACCGTGTACAACCGCGCCGCGACGTCCGCTAGGTAGTCGTGCACGGCACCCGGATCACCCGATGCCACCGACACCATCCGGCCGTCACCGTCGAGCACAGCGTTGATCACGAAGTCGAGACCAATCGCGCGCCCGACCTCGCGCACCACGTCCTGAAACCGGTTGCCCGCCAGCTTGCCGAGCCGCGTGCCGGGGTCGTCGAGGAACGCCGGACCGTGGGTGTACTGAATGATCTCCTCGCCGGCCGTCCCGATCGATGCCGTCTTCGCACCGCCGCTGTAGCCGGCATATTGGTGCGGTTCGACGAGTCCGGTGGCGATGAGCAGGTCTGCCTCGTAGACCAGGCGGTTGACGGTGAAGGGCGGTCCGCCGGCCACTGCTCCCACGGTCACCAGGTTGTCTCGGTCTCCGGCATCGTGGTCCACCACGCGATAGCGCGAAACGGTATCGGCACCGAGCTTCTCGATCTTCTCCTCGCGGGTGCTCGCGCGATGGGTGCCTACGGCGACGAGCAGGGTGACCTCATCCGGCCCGAGCCCAGCCCGCTCTAAGCGCCGCAGCATCGGCGGCACCAGCAGGTGGTCCGGACAGGCGCGCGTGGCGTCGGTCACGGCAACGACGGCGTGACGCCGGTCTCGCGCGAATTGCTCCAGTGACGGTTTGCCCAGCGGACGGTCGAGTGCCCCCGCGATCGCGCTCTCGGGATCAGCGAGCGGTGGGAGCTCGGCGGCGTCAACCTGCACCCCGCGCATGGTGGGGGGCAGTGTGAACTCGACGTAATCCTTGCCCATTGGCACTCGAAACATGGCTCACCTCCGCCGGTCCGCGATCTACCCTGTGCTATCATGCTAGCAGATTGCCGTTCCGCGGGCGGGGAATTCGCGTCGCGGCGGTGTCCGGGCACGAGCTGACAAGGCGGGAGGAGACGGGATGCGTTCGAAGGTCACGGTAGTCGGCGCCGGGATGGTGGGAGCGACCACCGCGCAGTACCTGGCCGAACGCAATATCGCGGACGTGGTGCTCGTCGACATCGTGGAGAACCTACCACAGGGGAAGGCGCTCGACCTCGCCCAGGCCGGCCCGGTCATCGGCTATGGCGTCTCCGTCACCGGCGCCAACGACTATGCGTCGACCGAGGGCTCGGACGTTGTGGTGATCACCTCGGGCTCCCCGCGCAAGCCCGGCATGAGCCGTGACGACCTCTTGCGCGTCAACATGAACATCGTCAAGAGCGTTACCGAACAGGTGGCGCCACGGTCGCGCGACGCGGTGATCATCGTGGTGACGAACCCGCTGGACGCGATGTGCCACGTCGCGCTGCAGCACTCGGGTTTCCCTTCCTCGCGCGTTCTCGGCCAGGCCGGCGTGCTGGACTCCGCCCGGTTCCGCGCGTTTGTGGCGATGGAGTTGGACGTCTCGCCCAAGGACGTGAGCGCGTTCGTGCTCGGTGGCCATGGGGACACCATGGTGCCGTTGCCGCGCTATTCCACCGTGGCGGGTATACCGGTGACCAAGTTCCTGTCGGCGGAGCGCCTCGACGTGATCGTCCAACGCACGCGCGACGGCGGCGGCGAGATCGTCAAGCTGCTGGGAACCAGTGCCTACTACGCACCCGCGGCATCGGTCGCCGAGATGGTGGAGGCTGTGCTGCTGGATCAGAACCGAGTCATTCCGGCGAGCGCCTTCCTGACTGGCCAGTACGGCATCCGCGACCTCTATGTCGGCGTGCCGGTCAAACTCGGAGCCGGCGGCGTGAAGCAGATCCTCGAGATCGACCTCACCGACGACGAGTCGGAGGCGCTCCAGCACTCGGCCGGCGCGGTCCGAGAACTGGTGGACGCCATGACGCGCCTCTAGCCGGGGGTAAGGTGGATCGCGGTTCCGAGGGTGAGTCTACGGGAACGTCGATGCGCCCGTGGGACGACCCCGAGGCGCTGCTCGACGTCGACGACGCCCGCGACCGAGTGCTCTCCACGGTGCAGCCTCTTGCACCGGTGTCCGTCGTCTTGCTCGACGCGATCGGTCTGGTGCTTGCCGAGACTATCGTGGCCGACGTCGACGTCCCGCCATTCCGAAACTCTGCGATGGATGGGTATGCCCTGCTCTCCGGCGACACGCTGACGGCCTCGGCTTCCCGCGGAGTCGAGCTCCGTCTCGTCGGCCAACAACCCGCGGGGTGCGCACAGGATCTCGAGGTCGGACCGGGCGAGTGCGTACGGATCATGACGGGCGCGCCGCTACCGCGGGGCGCGGACGCGGTGGTGCGTTTCGAGGAGGTTCGACGGAACGATCGTCCGGGCACCGCGCCGGGTGTGCTGATTCACCGCCCGGTGGCGACCGGCGCGAACGTTCGGAACGCCGGCGAGGATATCCGGCGGGGAGATACCGTCGTCGCCGCGGGCACCGTTCTGCGATCCGCTGAGATTGGGCTGCTTGCGTCGCTGAACCGCGAGATCGTTAGCGCCTACAGGCGCCCACGCATCGGAATCCTGTCGACCGGAGATGAAGTCATCGACCTCGGTCCGCCATTGCGGGCGGGGCAGGTGCGGAACAGCAACGGCTACCTGCTCGCGGGGCTCGTCCGTGAGTGCGGCGGCGAGCCCGTGCTCCTGGGTGTAACGCGCGACAGCGCCGCGGACCTGGCCGAAGCCCTCACGTCGGCAGTGGACCTGGACCTGATCGTGACGTCAGGTGGAGTCTCGGTCGGAGACTTCGACGTGGTCAAGGATGTGCTGCGATCGGTTGGACGGATCGCGCTGTGGCAGGTCCGAATGAGGCCCGGAAAACCCGTGGCGTTCGGGCACGTCTCGTCCACGCCGCTGGTGGGTCTTCCGGGGAACCCAACCGCGGCGGCGATCACGTTCCTTCAGTTCGTGTGGCCGGCAATGATGAAGATGCTTGGCCGCTTGGACTGGTCGTTGCCGACTGCTCGGGCGCGCCTGCTGGTGGCCCAGGAAAATCCGGGTGACCGCCGGCATTTCGTGCGCGGGTTTGTCGAGTGGCGCGGTCCAGATCTGGTGGTCCGGCCCGCCACTCGCCAGGGATCGGCGATGTTGACATCGCTGGCGCAGGCCAATTGTCTCATTGTACTGCCGGAGACGTGCCACCACGTCGTGGCCGGGTCAGTAGTGGACGTGCAGCTGCTGCCAACGACCACGGCTCTGATCTGACGTCGAGAAGCCGCACGCCCCGGGCGATCGGCTCGGTCCGACGGAAGGACGGGAACTCAGTCATGGCACTTCGGGACTTCTTCACGGTCATCAAGGAACTGAGCTTCGATCATCTTCGCGCCGAGGCGTTGCTGGCGCCACGCGTGCTCGTGATGGGACGAGGCGCGAACGAGGCACGGCTCGTCCGAGATCGACTGTTCGGCGTCGGGGCCGAGCGATATGTCGACGTCCATGGGCACGAGGAGACGCCCCCAGACCCGCTGCAATACGACGTGATCGTGTCGCTCGGCCGGTTGGACGCGGCGCTCGAGCGGCCCTGGCGTGAACTGTTTCGGCGGGTCGAGGAGCCGGTACGTGTGGTCGAGGTCGACATGCGCCTGGGATCCGGTGAGGGCGACATCGAGGCAGCGCGGCGCCGGATCGCCGACGTGGCCGACGAGCGGGCGCTTGCCATCGGGCGCCACATCGACGCCATGCGCGAGGCAACGGCGGCTCAGGTCGTGTCGGAGACCTCGATGGTCAACGGCCAGTTCGCCTTCCTCTCGAATATCCCGACGGTGCTGCCGGTGATCGGAAACCTGGTGGCCGTGGGCGCCGATTTCCTGGTGCTGACCAAGAACCAGCTCATGATGATCTACAAGCTGGCGGCGGTGTACGAGCGTGACCTGGACGATCGTTGGCGTATCTACGCGGAAATGCTGCCGGTGGTGGGTGGCGGGCTGGTTTGGCGAACGGTCGCCCGGGAGGTGGCTGGCTTGCTGCCGTTGGCCATTGGGACTGTGCCGAAGGTCGGTATCGCCTACGCCGGGACCTACGCCACAGGACGGGCCGCCGTGCTCTATTACGCCCGCGGTGCACGGGTGACGCGAGAGCAGATGCGTGGGCTCTACGCCGAAGCGCTGGACCGCCTGCGCCGCAACCCGCTGGCGCTCGGGAGCCGGGAGGGCAGGCGGGCTGCCGAGCCGACTCTCTCGGAATCAAGCGTCGCGCCACGGGTCGAGCCCGTCTGACGAGTCGGTATCGCCCATCACCTCTGAGCGCCTGGGCGGTCGGGACCGCTGTCGTTCCCCGGCTGCGGCGCCGAAGCAGTCTGGCTCGAAATCGGCATCTGCTCGATCAATCGCGCACAGTGCGGGCACGGAGGCGCCGTCCGAACCCGCCGCGGAGGAGGACGTGCGGACCGTAGCCGTCTCCAGTTGCGTCGCGGCTTTGCCCGGCGAATCCCGCCCGCGCGCTAGAACGGCGCCAGGGAGGTGACCTGTCCCGGTATCCCGTAGTCAACCAGTCGCTGCTGGAACGATGTCAGGTCGAGGCCGAGCAGCGATGCGGCGGCGACTCGGTCGCCGTCCACCTGCTTGAGCGCCTCGATCAACATTTGCTTCTCGACCTCTTGCTGTACCTCGGCAATGGTGGAACCCTTCCGGACCCGCTGTGCAACGTCGATGAAGTTGCGCTGATCCGCGGACGAGAAGGTGATATGCTCCTCGGTGATCACTGTGCCCTGCGCCAGGACCACGGCCCGCTCGATGATGTTTTCCAGCTCTCGCACATTTCCGGGCCACTGGTGTTCGAATAGCAGCTCCATGGCGCCCGGGGTGATCTTGGCGGGGCCCGAGCCCGAGGTGTAGCGGTGCTTGTGCAGGAAGTGCTCGACCAGCAACGGGATGTCGTCGAGTCGGTCGCGCAGCGGCGGAAGAAAAATCGTGATCACGTTCAAGCGGTAGTACAGGTCCTCGCGGAAGCGGTTTTCTCGTACTTCCTGCGATAGGTGCTTGTTCGTTGCGGCGATCACACGGGTGTCGACACGGACCGATACGGTGCCGCCGACGCGCTCGAACTCGCGCTCCTGGAGCACGCGCAGCAGCTTCTTCTGCGTCGACAGGCTCATCTCACCGACCTCATCGAGGAAGATCGTTCCCTTGTGGGCCATCTCGAAGCGGCCCTTGCGCTGGTTGAGCGCGCCGGTGAAGGAGCCCTTCTCGTGGCCGAAGAGCTCGCTCTCGAGCAACGTCTCCGGCAGCGCGGCGCAGTTGACCTTGATCAACGGCCCTCCGGAATACCCGGAGTTCCGGTGCAGCACGGTGGCGACCAGTTCCTTACCGGTCCCCGTCTCGCCGGTGATCAGCACCGTCGCGTCGGACCGTGCGACACGCCCGATCGTCTTGTAGACATCCTGCATCGCGGCGCTGTTACCGATGATGTAGTCATTGGGACTCTGCTCACGCGAATGAGTGCGAAGTCCCTGGACCTGCTTCTGTAGGTCCAGATGGTCGAAGAAGCGACGCACAGTCAGGAGGACGTCGTCGAGGTCGAACGGCTTGGTGATGTAGTCGTACGCCCCCAGTTGGATGGCGTCGATCGCGATGCTGGCACTGCCGTAGGCGGTCATGATGACGAACGGAAGCTGAGCCCCCTGTGCCTCTGACAGCTCGCGAAGCACGTCGAGGCCGCTCTTGTCCGGCATGCGTACGTCCATCAGCACGAGTTCAGGCACGTCTTGATCTCGTGCAAACGCCGCGATCACCTGGTTGCCGTTCTCTGCCTCGGAGACCGTGTAGCCTTCGTCTTCAAGGAATTCCCGTAGCAGTTGGCGGATTCCGGCGTCGTCGTCCGCGACTAGAATGCGCTCCATCGTCCCCATCTCTCCGGCCCAACCTCACGGCGCGTGGCTGTGTCGCTCCAACTGAGTATACCAACGGGGTGTAGCGTGCCACGGTGCTCGCGCGGTCTTGTCGTCTCGACCGCCATGTGAAACCGGGAAGGTATTGGGCGCCAACAGCAAAATCCCTGCCCCCGTTGGCGTATGCCGGCAGGTCCACTTCCAAGGCTCACGCGGCGCTGGAGGCCGCCCCCCGACACCTGATGCGATATCGGTGTCGGCCCGAGCGAATCTACAACCGGGCCCACGGCGAGCAAGCCCCCGCATAGTCCGTGGACGTCGGTTGCGCTCGGTCCATGGGAACTCGCCGCCGCCGGCACATCGGTCAGTACGGGCTGACACTCGTCCGATCGATCTGATCGCGCGTGACGTCCAGCATCACACGATCGTCGTCGACGACGACGACGTGCGCCGCCGGGATCGCGAGCTCGGCGGTGCCGAGGAATCCTCCTCTGAACGTGACGCTCCCCAGTTCGCCGGTCCGCAGGTCGAAGGTTATGCGCTCGACCCGGCCCAGCCGCGACCCGTCCTCATCCACGACCGGCGCCCCGGGCTCCACGACCGCGTTATCGCGATCGGTCTGCTGCACCATGCCCGCCATCTCTTCGGTCCGGGGATCGCAGCGCCCTTCTTCCCACCCGGCAGCCTCGGCCGTGGCGGTGATGCTCCTCGAAACCGGCGTACTCGGGGAGCCCTGTACCGTGAGCAGATCCCCAGAGACCTCACGGGCCCGGAAGGGCGGGAGCGACGCCAGGTGGGAAGCCGAAATGTCGCAGCGGAGATCCTCCTCGGCGCCGACGAAGAGCCCCGTTACCGGGACACGAACTCTACGGTGCATGAGAAAGCCTTCACGGATGACAACTGCCCTGACGCGTCGCGTGGTTCGCTCGACAATCAAAGCGTCGATCGTTCCGATCCCACGCCCGTCCGAGGTTGAGACGGGAGTCCCAAGTTCCGCGTTCATTCCAAGCTCCCCTAATCCGCCGGTATCACCGGGACCGGCTTGCTTCCTGCGCGCGGAGGCACTCGTGGCCCACCGGCACCCGAGCCGGTTATCGTTCAACTCCCGTTTCAGCGTCATCCAAGGGCCTGTGAAATGCGCAACAGCTTCGTGTCGACTTCGAACCGCTGTGGGCTGCCGCGCCATGGCTGGGCGGTCGAGCGCTGGAGCGGACTTCGGGGTGATCGCTTGAGGGCTGGTAGAATCCGCACCGTTCAGGCAATCGCCCCTGGTCAAGGAGTCGGCGGAGGGCCGTCCTGGTGTTGGTGGAACGGGTGATTCTGGTCGGACTGAGCGGGTCCGGGAAGAGTGCCATTGCCCCGTTGGTTGCGGAGCGGCTCGGATTCGCGGTGATCGACACCGATGACGAGATCGAACGCCGACTCGGCCTGACGGTGCCGGAGATCTTCTCGCGCTTCGGCGAAGCGGTGTTCCGAGCGGTCGAGCGCGAGGTCGTGGAGGAGTCCTGCTCGCGTGCTCGGGTGGTGATCGCGACCGGCGGCGGCTCCGTTCTCGACGAGGCGAACTGGGCGGCCATGCGCCCCGGCAGCGTCATCGTCCACCTGCTTGGGTCGACGGACGTGCTCGTCCGACGTCTGCACCAGGCGGTTGACGGGGAGCCGTCCCGCACCCGGCCGTTGCTTGCCGGTGACGCCGCCGGGCGGCTGGCGCGATTGTGGGAGGAGCGCCGGGAGTACTACGCTCGCGCCGACGCGATGGTCCACACGGATGGCATGTCTCCGGCAGAGGTCGCCGCCGCCGTCGTGTCGGCGACGCGGACGCGAGGCAGCGCGGGACTCGTGCCGGTCACGAGCCTCGCGGTACCGACCGGGCGATCTGATGTCTACGTGGCGCCCGGCGCGATGGTTCTCGTCGGCGAGCTGGCGACGCACCGCTGGCCCGAGGCGCGTCGTGCCTGGATCGTGAGCGACGATCGCGTCCTGCCACTCTGGGGAGAGTCGTTGGCGGCCTCGCTTGCCAGGGTCGGCCTTGCGACGAGCGCACTGGCGGTTCCGGCCGGCGAGTCGAGCAAGTCGATGAACCAGGTCCAACTGGTACTTGACTGGTTGCTCTCCGGCCGGATTGAGCGACGTGATTTGGTGCTAGCGCTCGGCGGTGGCGTCGTCGGCGACCTGGCGGGTTTCGTTGCGGCGATCGCGCTACGCGGTGTCGGGCTCATCCAGGTGCCAACTAGCCTCCTGGCAATGGTAGACAGCAGCGTGGGTGGGAAGACCGGCGTGAACCATGAGCTCGGCAAGAACCTCATCGGTGCGTTCTACCAGCCACAACTCGTGGTCGCGGACACTGCCGTGCTGGAGACCTTGCCGGAGAGAGAGCGTCGAGCGGGTTGGGCCGAGATCGCCAAGCACGCCATGATCGAGCGCAGTGCGACGGACAGCGACTCGACCGCGCTGCTCCAACTGATCGAGCGCGAACCGGACCCGCTGGCCTTCTCCGAGGAGGCACTGGCCGAGGTCGTGCGACGAAACGTAGTGCTGAAGGCCAGGGTCGTCGCCCTTGACGAACGCGAGACGGGCCTGCGGCGCCTGCTCAACTACGGGCACACTCTGGGGCATGCGATGGAGGCGGCAGGTTATCGCTACCTTCACGGAGAAGCCGTGGCCCTCGGCATGCGCGCGGCAGCTATGCTCGCGTTGAGGCTCGGGTTGTGCGACGAATCGCTGGTGGAGCGACAGGCGTTGTTGCTGGATCGGCTTGGCCTGCCCGCGCGGTTCGACGGCCGGCTGGAGACTGTCATCGACCGCCTCGCGCGGGACAAGAAGGCCGTACACGGCCAGTTGACCTGGATCCTGCCGACCGGGCCTGGATCGGTCGAGGTGCGCGGCGACGTGCCGCTCGAGTTGGTGGTGGGGGTCGCGCGCGAGCTCGGCGCATCGTGAGCACCGGCGGTCGCCACCACGGCCGCCACGTACGCTTTTCCCCGGCGAGGTCACTGTGCTATAGTGCGAGCCACAATCAAAGAGCGCTCTCTTATCCAGAGTGGTGGAGGGGACGGCCCGAGGAAGCCCGGCAACCAGCGCGTCTTGCGCCAGGTGCCAATTCCGGCAGCGGCATGACCGCTGGGAGATGAGAGTGACGCGGGAGTCAGGCGGCTTCTCGCTCACGGGAGGCCGTCTCGTTTATGCGACGCAGCCGCGGTGGCGGCCGTCGGGAAGCGATGTAGCGGCGTGGTCCAACCCGGCGTGATTCGGCCAATCGAATGGCAAGCGGGGACACTGTCGCTGCTGGATCAGACCCGGCTCCCCCGCGAAGAGCGGTGGTGCCGGATTCGCACCGTGGACGGCGTAGTCGAGGCGATCCAAACCATGCGAGTCCGCGGCGCGCCGGCCATCGGTATTGCGGCCGCGGCGGGGGTGGCCATCGCCGTTCACCGGGCGGCCGATTCCGGTGGGGACTACCTGGACGCTGCCCGCGAAGCCGCTTCTGTCCTGATGACCACGCGACCCACGGCCGTCAACCTCCGCTCGGGAGTGGAGCGCGCGCTGCGCACCGCGCGATCGACGCCGACCGCGTCGGACGCGGTCGCCGCCGTCGATCGTCTGGTCACGACGATGCTCGACGAACAATGGGTGGCAGACCGCGCGCTATCCGCCCTCGGCGCGGCGCTGCTGCCGTCCAGGGCACGGGTGCTGACCCACTGCAACACCGGACCGCTGGCGACGGGCGGCTACGGGACGGCGCTCGGGATCATCCGGGCCGCCAGCGAACGGGGCTGCGTCGGCCTTGTGTACGTCGACGAGAGTCGCCCGCGTCTCCAGGGTGCCCGCCTGACAGCGTGGGAGCTCGCACGGCTGGGTGTGCCCTTTCGTGTGATCGTCGACAGTGCGGCCGCATCGTTGATGGCGCGAAATCAGGTGGACGCGGTCGTCGTGGGGGCTGACCGCATTGCCGCCAACGGGGATGTGGCGAACAAGGTCGGCACCTACCAGTTGGCCGTGGTGGCCGCATACCACGGTGTTCCGTTCTACGTGGCTGCCCCTGCGTCGACGATCGATCCCGCGACTCTCCACGGACGCGATATCCCGATCGAGGAGCGTGACCCCGACGAGGTCCACGTTGTGGGCCACGAGCGTGTGACTCCGGACGGAGTTCAGGCTTTGAACCCGGCCTTTGACGTGACTCCAGCGGCGTTGATCACCGCTATCGTCACCGAGTGCGGTGTGCTCGAACCTCCCTATGACGCCGCGATCGCCCGCCTGCTCGCGATCGGACGGTCCGCGGGCGCCGGGGATTCACCATCGCACGGGCGTACGAGCGACGAGGTCGCCAACGCGTCGCAGGATTGAGTAGCGCGCGTTGGGACCGGGCCAGGTCGTCAGATCAGGCAAGGGCGCGCCGAAGAGGAAGGAATTCATGGCCGAGAGCACTGACGTTCGGTTCGATATCAAAGACATCGGGCTCGCCGCGGCCGGGCACCGGCGCATTCGCTGGGCCGCGCGTGAGATGCCGGTACTGGATTTGATCCGTGAGCGGTTCGAGCGGGAGCGGCCGCTCGACGGCGTCCGCATCGTCGCCTGCGCGCACGTCACGACCGAGACCGCGAACCTGGCCTACGCTCTGCGCGCCGGTGGCGCCGACGCAGTCCTGTGCGCCAGCAACCCGCTGTCTACTCAGGACGACGTGGCGGCGGCACTGGTGGACGACGGATTTCAGGTCTACGCCATCAAGGGCGAGGACGGCGAAACCTACTACCGCCACATCGAAGAAGCGCTTCGTCACCGGCCCCAGATCGTGATCGACGACGGCGCCGACGTGGTAAGCACGATCCACAAGAACCGCGCCGACCTCGCGCGCGCCATGATCGGGTCGACCGAGGAGACCACTACCGGGGTGGTGCGCCTGCGCGCCATGGAGCGCGAAGGTGTGCTGGCGTTCCCGGTGATCGCCGTGAACGACGCGTCGACCAAGCACTTCTTTGACAATCGCTACGGGACGGGTCAGAGCACCCTCGACGGGATCATCCGCGCCACCAACATCCTGCTGGCCGGGAAGACCATCGTGGTGGCGGGCTATGGCTGGTGCGGCAAGGGCATCACGATGCGCGCCCGGGGGATGGGCGGCCGGGTGATCGTCACCGAGGTCGATCCAATCCGGGCGCTTGAGGCGGTCATGGACGGCTTCGCGGTCATGCCGATGGAGAAGGCCGCGGCCGAGGGTGACCTGTTTGTCACGGCCACCGGCGACGTCAACGTGATCGACCGGCCGGCCTTCGAGGCAATGAAGGACGGCGCGATCGTCTGCAACGCCGGCCATTTCAACTCCGAGATCAATCTGCGCATTCTCGACGACATCGCCGTCGAGGGGCGGCAGGAGCTTCGACCGTTCGTCGAAGAGTACCGGTTGCAGGACGGCAAGTCGATCGTCGTGCTGGCCGATGGCCGGCTCATCAACCTCTCCGCAGCCGAAGGGCACCCAGCGAGCGTGATGGACATGAGCTTCGCCAACCAGGCGCTATCCTGCGCCTATCTGGTGCAGGAGCGGGGGAAGCTCCAGAACAGCGTGTACGTCGTGCCGGAAGATATCGACGTCGAGGTTGCGCGGCTCAAGCTCACGGCGATGAATGTCGCCATCGACACGCTGACCGTGGAGCAGACGCGCTATCTCAACTCCTGGCAGTCCGGCACCTAGGCGGTTCGTCCGGGCCCGATGGAGCCGTCCCAGGCACGTTCCCACCGTGAGACGGGGTCGGAGCAGGGGTGCGGTCTCGGGGATATCGGATTACAGGAAGGTCAGGCCGTGTCCACGAGTTTCATGCGCTCGCCCAAGACGCTCTTCACGTCGGAGTCGGTGACCGAGGGCCACCCGGACAAGCTCTGCGACCAGATCTCCGACGCGGTCCTCGACGCGATTCTGGAGAATGACCCGGATGCGCGGGTGGCCTGTGAAACCTCCGCTACCACTGGCCTCATCCTCGTCTTCGGCGAGATAACCACCAGCACCTACGTCGACATCCCGTCCATTGCGCGCCGGGTTGTCGAGGACGTGGGCTACACCCGCGCCAAGTTTGGTTTCGACGCCACCACTGCCGGGGTGATCACGTCGATCAAGGAGCAGTCGCGGGAGATCGCGGCCGGGGTGGCCCACTCGCTCGAGGTGCGTGACTCCGACGGCGCGGACCCGTTCGAGAGCATCGGCGCGGGCGACCAGGGCATGATGATCGGATTCGCCTGCACCGAGACACCGGAGCTCATGCCGATGCCGCTCTCGCTGGCTCACCGGCTTGCCCAACGCCTCGCGGAGGTGCGTCGCAGCGGAGAGGTGCCGTTCCTGCGGCCGGACGGCAAGAGCCAGGTCACCGTCGAGTACCGCTACGGCCAACCCGTGCGGGTGGAGACCGTGGTGCTGTCCGCACAGCACGATCCGGCAACCACCCAGCGTGAGGTCCAGCAGGCCCTCACCGAGCACGTGGCGCACGCGGTCCTTCCGGGGGATTATCTCGACGATCATACGCGGATTCTGGTCAATCCGAGCGGCGGTTTCTCGATCGGTGGTCCGATGGGAGACGCGGGCCTGACCGGTCGCAAGATCATCGTCGACACCTACGGCGGGATGGCCCGCCACGGCGGCGGGGCCTTCTCGGGCAAGGATCCGACGAAGGTCGACCGCTCCGGGGCGTACGCCGCGCGGTACGTGGCCAAGAACGTCGTCGCGGCGGGCCTGGCCGATCGCTTCGAGATCCAGATCTCGTACGCCATCGGCGTGGCCCATCCGGTGTCGATCCACGTCGAGACCTTCGGCACGGAGCGTGTCGACGAGGACACGATCGTGGACCTGATCGGGCGGCACTTCGATCTGCGACCCGGAGCGATCATTCGGCATCTCGATCTGTTGCGTCCAATCTACCGGCAAGTGGCCGCCTACGGCCACTTCGGCCGGCCGGACCTCGATCTCCCGTGGGAGAAGACCGATAAGGCGGAGCTCCTGCGCGAGGAGGCGGAGATGAAGCTCGGACGCCTACCGGCGGCGCGGTGATCCCAATGAAGCAGGTCGGGTCGTTGGCGCGGCCGTGCCAGCGCTGATCACGGGCGCCGGAGGGTTCGTCGGGCGGCACCTCGCCACCCTCCTGCGGCGCGACGGCATCGAGCACCTGGTCGGGATCGAAGCACGGCCGGTGGCCGCGGTCGACGACATGGAGATGATCACCTGCGATCTTCTCGACCGGGACCACGTCGGCCGCGTAATCGCGCATTACCGTCCACAGATCATCTTCCACCTGGCCGCGCAGGCCTACGTCCCGAAAGCGGTGGCCGCGCCTGCCGAAACGCTGATCAACAATGCCGTCGCCCAGATCAACGTCCTGGAAGCCTCTCGCGCCTCGTGCCCCGAAGCGATCATCGTGGTGGTGGGGTCGTCGGAGGAGTACGGGCTGGCCGCGCCCGACGACATGCCGCTCGACGAGGACCAACCGTTCCGGCCCACGAACGCCTACGCTGTGAGCAAGATCGCCCAGGACATGCTCGGTCTGCAGTACCATCTGAGCTACGGTTCGCGCGTGGTGCGGGTCCGCCCGTTCAACCACATCGGACCCGGCCAGAGCGATCGGTTTGTGGTCTCGAGCATGGCGCGCCAGATTGCCGAGGCGGAGGCCGGCAGTTCGGATCCGGTCATCCTCGTTGGGAACCTCCAGGCCGAGCGCGACTTCCTCGACGTACGCGATGTCGTTTCGGCCTACGCCCTGGTCGCTCGAGCGGAGTTCTCCGGCCAGGTCTTCAACGTCGCGAGCGGAATACCGCGGCCCATCGGCGCGCTGCTCGAGCGGCTCGTGTCGATGGCACAATGCGAGATCTTGGTCCGGGAAGATCCATCGCGTCTGCGAGCCTCGGACGTGCCGGTGGTCTTTGGCGACGCCGCGCGGTTGAGATTGCAGACCGGCTGGGAGCCGAGCGTGAGTCTGGAGCGGTCACTGTCCGACACGCTCGACTACTGGCGGCTGCGCATCAGGACGCCGGTCTAGCCGACAACGGCGGCGACTCGACTTCGACCCGTAAACGCAGCTCCCCGGATCCCCACCTCATCACGGAAAGCCGCTCACCGTGCCTCCCGGGTGGCTTCATCTCCTCACCGCGACGAGCAACCTCCCGCACGACGTGGGTTCGTCCGTCGATCTCCACGGTTGGCTCGTAGCCCAGCGGGATGACACCGCGCGCGAAGTGATACGCCTGCTCCGGTGTCCACGAGGGATCCAGTCGGAGACTCCGGGGCTCCGGCCACCCCTCGTACGTCACCTCACGCGGGTCCTGCGCGTGGGTCCGCATCGTTCCATCCAGCGCGGCGCGTGTGGCCTGCGCCAGGAACTGCGCGGCCAGAACGCTGCAGCGTGCTTCCAGGACGTCACCCGGTTGTCCGGTTGGCACGTCGAGCGGCTCCTGGAGGACGACGTCTCCCGCGTCGAATTGCCCGGTCATCTGGTGGATGGTGATGCCCGATTGACTCTCGAAGCCGTAGTACGTCCAGAAGAGCGGATCGGGACCGCGATGCCGCGGCAAGAGCGAGGGATGCGCGTTCAGCGCGGCGATCTCCGGCAACCGTAGTAGGGTCGACGGAATTCGCCACGGGAAGCACGACACAGCGAACACCGCGGGAGACAGGGACTGGAGCACCGCCGCGACATCGCGATGGCGCAGCCCGCCAAACTCCAGCAACGGGACGCGAGCTGTGTCGACCAGATCGTCGACTGTCGCGATGTCGACGGTTCCGGCCATGCGAGGGCGGTGACCTCTCGCGCGGGGCGGAACGCGGCGGACGGGCGTCGTCGGGCGCCCCGGGATGGTCCGCGCGGGGATGACGACGGCAACGATGTCGATATCTGCTTCGAGGAGCGCCTGGAGCGGCTCAGCGGATAGGCGGCAGCGACGGCCGAAGAACACGACCCGCCTGGAAACGTGGTCGCGTGAAAAAGACCTCGAGTTTGACATCATGAATCGCGATCCGCTAGGCTAGCCGGTAGTACAGGCGTATGTCCAGCCGAGGGAGCGAAGACATGGCGAAAGTGGTCCAGTGCGCGAAGCTGGGGCGTCTCCTCCCGGGGCTGGAGCGCCCGCCGTTCCCCGGCCCGCTCGGCGAGCGGATCTTCAACGAGGTCTCTGCCGACGGATGGGAGCTCTGGCGCGAGCACCAGACGATTCTGATCAATCACTATGCCCTCAACCCCGCAGATCCCGAGGACCGCCAGCTGCTCCGCGAGCAGATGGAGGAGTTCTTCTTTGGCGAGGGCGCGCAGATGCCTGAAGGATGGATGCCGTCTGGGGCCGGTGCGGCAAAGGGTGGCGGTGCGCCCGCGCGTAAGAAGTAGCACCCGTGACCCGAGTCTCAACGTTCAACCTCCGTCGGCAATCGCGCGCAGCCGGATCTCCGGGGTGATCCGGAAGTCGAGTCGCTCGTGTGCCTCCCGCAACACTCGCTCGACCTCTTCCGGAGTCTCGCCGCGCGCGAAGATGAACCCCAGGTAGCTGGCTCCCTCGGGCAGTGCGGCGATCGGGTGGTTCAGCTTGGCCGAGATCTCGACGCCGGTGACGCCGGGCAGCCGCGTCGCCGCGTCAACACCGTCCACGCTGCGCAAGATTCCAGACCGCGGTATCGGAATCATCATCACCCCGACGGCGCCCTCGACGCGCTCGGTCCCCGCGACGTGCCAGCCGACGGCCTGCGCCAAGATGAGGTCTTCCAGCGCCATGCCGGTGCCGAATTCTAATATTGTGGAGCAGAGTCCGCCGATCGAGCGTCCGGCGATCTCGACGATCCACGGACCGCGCTCGTTGACGCGCAGCTCGGCATGGATCGGGCCCTCATGGAGGCCAAGTGCCGCCGCTCCCCGCTCGGTGCAGTCGGCGATTGCTAACTGGGCATCGGCGGGCAATCGAGAGGGCGTGACGTAGATCGTCTCCTCGAAAAACGGCCCGTCGAGCGGGTCCGGCTTGTCGAAGAGTGCCAGCACCTGCAGCCGATCGGCAGTTAGCAGACCCTCGAGCGCCACCTCGAACCCCGGGATGAATTCCTCGATCAGGATGTCGGCGGCCTCCCGGGACCAACCCTCGCCCTCGATTACCGATCGGGTGCGTTCGAAGGCCGGCACGAACTCGTCGGGGTTGTCCGCGCGGATCACGCCCCGGCTTCCCGAGAGCAGGGTCGGCTTGACCACGACCGGGAAGTCGATCTCCAGAGCCAGCCTGGACGGATCGTCGGCCGCGGAGACGCGCCGAAAGCGCGGCACGGCAACGCCGCCGGACGCGAGCATCTGCCGCATCCGGTACTTGTCACGAGCGGCGATCGCGGCGTCCGGCGAGTTGTGGGGTAATCCCAACCGCGAGGCCGCCAACGCAGCCAGCACGGTCGCGCCGTCGTCGACCGAGATGATGGCGTTCACCGGGTGGTGTCCGACGAAGTCGACGATACGCTCCGCCGCGCGCGCCGGCTGCGTGAAGTCGAGCGCGAGCGGGACGTGCCACTCGCGGGCCAGCGTGTCCGGCAGGTCGATCCCCTGCACGGCGTCGATCCCCAGCCGTTCGGCGGCCCGCATAAACGCGTTGGTGCGATAGCTCGACGGAGACACCAGCAGGAGCACACGCTTTCGGGTGTCTTGTCTGCTCTCGCTCACGGTGCGCTCCTCACCCGTGCTGATCGCCAGCGCCGCACATCGTGTAAGCGTCCCGGCGCTCAAACTGACCTGAAACGGGACACCCGGCAGGCTCCATTTACCCGCGCGTTCAATTGGTGTTGGTCGGCCGCGGCCGCACCTATCATGCCAGCTTGCCTACCTGGCTTCCAGCCTTCCAGGTTCTCGCGAGCGCGAGCCGAACCTCCGCCTGGAAACGCACTGGTGAACCACGTCTCCGCGGGGCGTCATCGGTCAGACACACGCCTCCAAGTTCCAGCCCAATCGAGCGCAGCGCCGGTGGAGTTGAAATTCCACGGGGATAACAGGACATAAGCGCCCTATTGGTGCACGGTCGTGGTCGGGCCACTGTTGACAGCCCCGCGGCCGCCTACCAGAATCGGGCGGCAGAGTTCGACCGGTTGGCCGGATGAGCCGTTAGGTGGTGCGCGCGCCGGAAGTCTTCGCCGCGCGCCCTGGCCCGGAGGGAGAGCGACGGGTGGACGCGAGATTGTTCGACTCACTCAAGTGGCGATGCATCGGACCCCATCGCGGCGGGCGCGTGTCCGCAGTTGCCGGGCATCCGCGTGAGCGCGAGACCTTCTACTTCGGCGGCTGCGGCGGCGGCGTCTGGAAGACGACCAGCGGCGGCGCCTACTGGGAGAACATCTCCGACGGCTTCTTCAAGACGTCGTCGGTCGGCGCCGTGGCCGTCTCCGACTCCGACCCCAACGTGATCTATGTCGGCACCGGTGAATCGAACATTCGCAGCAACGTCTCGCACGGTGACGGAGTGTACAAGTCGACCGACGGCGGTCACAGCTGGGCCAACGTCGGGCTCGCCGACACCCGCTACATCAGCGACGTCGCGATACATCCCACCAACCCGGACGTGGTCTACGTCGGTGCCTTCGGCCACGCCTGGGGGCCGAACCCGCAGCGCGGCGTTTACCGCTCCACCGACGGCGGCACGACCTGGGCGCAGGTGCTCTACAAGAGTGAGAAGGCCGGCGTCGCCGATCTGTCGCTGGACGCGAGCAACCCGCGCGTGCTCTACGCGACCATGTGGGAAGCGCAGCGGCATCCGCACGCGCTCATC
>DATKRJ010000132.1:0-9990 GCA_035532355.1 Thermomicrobiaceae bacterium
CGTCTACCAGATCTGGCTGACGCAGGCCGACGGCACGCGGGTCAGCGGCGGGCTGTTCACCACGGATGCCGACGGGACGGCGAGCGTGATGCTGCAGGCGCCCGCGCCGCTGGGCCAGTACCGCTCGCTGGGCATCACCGACGAGCCGGGGCCGCACGGCAGCCGCTGGCCGACCGGCAGCCGCGTGGTCGGCTGCTCCCTCTCCGGCTAGCCCCACCGCGTCCCACGCCGCAGCCCATCTCTCGTTGATCACTGCCACTTGGCGTCGCGGGATGGGCCGTCACGACTCTGGATCGGCGATCGACCGCGGCACTCCGACGATCCCCGAGACTCGCCCGCGGACAGATGGCCCGTGTACCGGGCTGTCGCGTTCCCTTGCTCGACGCGTGTGGCCGGAGCACGTTCGGACATCCCCACGGGCCGGTCGCCCGTAAATCAGGCATCATCGCGGAGTTCGCTCGAGCTGGTGTACGCTGGAGCGGGGCGAGGAGTGTAGGCTGTGCCGGGAGTGCGGATGGCGGTATTGCGGCGGGAGCTGCGGACAACCCTGCGCGACCCGGTCACCCGCGGCTGGCTGGTCGTCACCGGCGGGAGCGTGACGCGACTCGCGATCGGGCTGATCGGGAGCGTGCTCGTGGCGCGTGCGCTCGGTCTGGCGGGGCTCGGGGTCTACGCCGTCCTGGCCGCGCTCGTCAGCGTCCTCGGAGCGGTCGCCGACTTCGGACTCACCGAGACAGCGGTCCTGCGCGTCGCGTCATCCTGGATGCCCCGACCGGACCTGGCCGGCGAGCGGGCCCGCGGATTCTTCTGGACGAGGGTGGGATTGGCGACGGCCGTGGGCCTCGCCGGGCTGCTCGTGAGCCTGCCCCTCGCCTCACGTTGGGGGGCGGTCGGGCGCGACGGCCGGCTGGTCGCGCTGGCGCTGGCCGGCGTGGTCGCGACCGCGCTCAGCGGGGCGGTCAGCGCGCTGCTCCAGGCCACCGGCCGCTTCGGTCGCCTGTCGCTGGTGATGGTGGCGAACGCCGTGCTGACCGCGGTCTGCGCGGGGGGCCTGGCGCTGGCCGGGCGGCTGACGGTCGTCAGCGCGCTGGCGGTACTGGGCGCCGGCACCTCGCTGGCCTGCTTCGTCCTCGGGGCTCGGCTGCTGCCTGTCGGGCTCGACCTGACCTTTCCCGGCTGGCACGTGGTTCGACGCGAGGTGCGCGCCCTCCTCTCCTTCGGCGTCTGGATCTGGATCGCCAACAGCCTGGCGATGCTCGCAGCGCAGCTCGACCTGTTCGTCGCCGGCCGGTGGCTCGCGCCCGCGGCCGTCGGCGTCTACGCGCTGGCCGTCAACCTGGCGGCCAAGGCCGGGGTCGTCAACCAGAGCCTCCACGCCGCGCTCCTGCCGGCCGCGTCGAGCCTCTCCGGCCGCCGGGAGGTGCGCGCCTTCTTGAGGCGCGGCCTGCTGCGCAGCGGCCTGATCGCACTCGTCCTCCTGCCGCTCGTGCCGCTGGCCCGCTGGCTGATCGTCACGCTCTACGGCGGGGCCTTCACCGCCGCGGCCGCGATCTTCCCGGCGCTGCTGGGCGTGGCCATCGTCGACGTCTTCGCCGCGCCGGTGCTCTTGCTGGCGTTCCCAGCCAACCGGCCGCGACTGATCGCCGCCGCGGACGCGCTGCGCGTCGTCGCCTTCCTGGCCGTGGCCGCGTTGATGGTGCCGCGCGTCGGTGTGTTCGGCCTGGTGTGGGCCCGGCTGTGCGCCAGCGTCGCCGGCGTGACCGTGACCGCGGTCGTGTTGGGCCGCGTGCGGTTCGACGGCGCGGTCGAGCCGGCAGCCTCCAGCGCGAGCTCCGGGGTGTAGCCCGCTCTCCGGACGGCTCGCCCGTCAGCGAGCCGGCGACGCGGGTTCGTTGTCCCGCTCGCCACATCCGCGCCCGGTCGGCACGTCCCGGTACAGCCGCTCGAGCGCGTCGACGGTGCGCTCGAGCGTGTAGTCGCGGCGCACGGTACGCACCGAGGCGGCGCCGAGCTCCCGGCGGAGGTCGGAATCCGTCGCCAGGGCGGCGATCTCGCGCGCCAGGCCGACGATGTCGCCCGGAAGGACCGCGCGCGCTGCCGTGCCGAGATCCGGCAGGATGCCCACCGCCGTGCCCACCGTTGTACATCCGCACGCCGCCGCCTCCAGGGCCACGAGCCCCTGCGCCTCGTGCCGCGACGTGAGCGCGGCCAGGTCTGCCGCGCGGTAGTACGCCGGCAGTCGCTCGTGCGCCATGGCGCCGTGGAAGGTGACGTCCTCGGCGATGCCCAGCACCCTCGCCCGCGTGACGAGGATCGGCCGGAGTGGGCCGTCGCCGACGACGTGGAGCGCCAGCCGCGGCTCGACGCGCGCGGCGCGGGCGAACGCGTCGAGCAGGTCTGCCTGCGCCTTGACCGGCACCAGCGAGGCCACGTGGAGCACGTTCACGCGGGTCGGGTCGAACGGCGGGTCGTCGCGGTCGCCGTTGGGGTGGAAGAGATCGGGGTCCACGCCCAGCGGCAGGTGCGCCAGCCGCTCCGCCGGCAGCCGCGGCGCCGCCAGCCGCCGCAGGTACGTCGACCCGACGGTGACCCGGGCGGCGCCGCGCAGCGCGAGGCCCGTCATCAGCCGGCTGCTCCAGTGCAGCTGGCCGCCGTAGTCGATGTCGGGGAAACCGACCAGTTCGCCACCGGCCAGCGACACGATCGCCGGGATCCCCAGCCCGCGCGCGCAGACGACCGCGACCAGTCCCGACTCGTCCGCCCAGAAGGCGTGCAGCAGGTCGAACGGCGCGCGCCGGTGCTCGCGACCGATCGCGCCGACGGCACGCCCCAGCAGCGCGGCGCGCCGCGGTCCGCGGAGGGTTCCTCCACCGAGCGGGTGGACTCGCGCCGCATACACGTCGTACGGCCGTGTCTGGTAGGGGTACCGCAGCGGGAAGACGTGCACCTCGGCCCGGGTCGACAGGCAGCGGACGAGATCGAGCAGTGCCGGGATGCACCAGTCAGCCTCGCTGGCGCTGAAGCCGGGCGTCACCAGCCCAACCTTCATCGCTCACCTCGACCTCCCGGATCTCGTGCCACCCGTACCACACGGTTACCGCCAGCAGCATGAGCGCGCCGTACAGCTTCGGATAGGCCAGCAGCGCGCGGAGTCCGACACCCATCGACGTCGTCCGGTAAGGGAGATCGACGGCGATGAGCAGCCACCCTGCAGCCAGCGCAAGTGCCGGCCCGGGGTTCACCGGCGCCCGCGTGACGCGCGCCAGCAGCAGGATGAGCGGTAGGAGCAGCAGCGGGTAGTGGTAGTCGAGCGACACCGGGCTGACGATGATGCCCGCGAGAAGCGCGGCGGCGCAGCAGAGGTCGAACTGCTCGGGGAGCCGGTAGGCCAGGACGAGGACCAGCGCGACGATGCCTAGCGAGAGGGCCAGCCCCGCCACCCGGCCGGCCGCCGCGACGTCCAGCAGTGGCGCGGGGTTCCAGGTCGCGTCGGGCGTCGTCAGGTGGCGGACAAGGCCGGGTGCCGCCTGGTAGGCCGTGACAGCCAGGTCCGGCTCGGTCGTCAGCCGGCGCAGCGTTCCGGCGTACGCCCACCACGCCGACAGCCCCATGCGCGGCAGTGAGGCGAGAGCGATCGCTGCCGCGGATCCCACCGTCCACGCCACCGCCGACCAGCGCCGCTGGACGACGAGCACCGGCAGGAGCAGCACGCCGGCAGTCTTCAGCACCAGGGCGGTGCCCAGGGTGATGCCGAGGAGCGCCGGGCGCCCGCGCCGGTAGCCGGACCACGCCGCGACCAGCAGGAAAAGGAGCAGCACGTAGGCCTGGCCCTGGTGGAACTCGGCGATCAGTGGCTGGCTCGCCAGCGCGGCAATCAGGAAGAGCGGGACAAGTGCACCGCGCATCCCCAGCTCGCGGAGCATCCAGCCCAGCGCGGCGGCGAGCAGGAGCACGTTCAAGGCCGTCCAGATCGCCCTGGCGTCGCCGTACGACAGGTCGGCCAGCGGCAGCAGAATGAGCGCGGCCGGCGGCGGGTTGACGAAGTAGATGTCGCGCACGCCCGGCGCGTCCGCGGCGACCCGTGCGCCGAACCACGCGTCGTCGTAGAAGCGGGAGACTGGGACGTCCGTCCGCAGCAGCCGCGCCGCCGTGTAGTAGGCGGCGAAGCCGTCCGACGGGCGCCGCGCGACCGAGACGGCGAAGAGCGCGAAGCGGACCGCGAGCGCGGCGGTGACCAGCCAGAGGACCAGTGAGAGCACTCGTCCCCGGCTCACGTGGCTGCTCCCCACGCGGCGTCGAGCAACTCCGCATACACCGGAGCCAGCCGGCGGGCCATCGCGTCAAAGCTGAGCTCGCGCGCGAAGTGGTCCTCGACCGCAACCGACAGCCCAGGGATGTGCCCCGGCGAGAGCGCAAGCACACCCTCGGCCAGCGCGATGTCGTCACCGGCCGGGAAGAGGACGCCGAGGCGGCCCCCATCGGTCATGGCGTGAAACGACGGGATGTCGGTCACGACCGGGATAGCCCCGCAGGCCATCGCCTCCAGCACGGCGCAGCCGCTGAACTCGCGCCGGCTGGCCTGGAGCAGGAAGTCGGCGCTGCTGTAGATCGCCTCCATCCGCTCGAAGGGCGCCCGCCCGCGGAAGTGGACGTGCGCGCCCAGGCCCGGGCTGCCGGAGACGAAGGCTTGCAGTTCGGGCAGGAGGGGGTCGGTCAGGTAGTGCAGGTAGAGCTGCGCGCCGGGCCGGCTCTCCAGGATGCGGACGAACCCGCGCAGCGCGGTTAGCGGGTCCTTAATCGGATCCAGCCTCCCGGCCCACAGGCAAACCGGCTCGCCGGCCATGTCGGTCAGCGCGCGCGACCGTTGCCGGTCTTGCCGCCGGAACGTCGTCGAGGTCTCCATCAGCTCGACGACGCGGCACGGGTCCCGCGAGGCGCCGGCCGCGAGGAACGGCGCGGCATGGCTCCGCGTGGTGAAGCAGAGGCGGGCCGCGCGCTCGAGGTTATCCCGCTGGAGCCGGCGCGGCAGGCGCCGCCGCGAGGGGTAGCCGCCGTGGTAGTGCAGCACGAGCGGGACCGCGGCCGGGAGCGCGCGGCGCAGCAGCCACAGGTTCAGGGTGAGCGTCAAACCGTGGAAGTGGACGATGTCCGGCCGCAGCGCGCGTACCCGAGCGATCGCGCGACCGGCAGACTCGTAGAGGCCCGGGTCGCGCGACGCCAGCCGCCCGGCGATGGGCGCCAGCCGCCGGGCTCCCCGTGACGGCGCGACGAAGTGGTGGTGTACGCACCCGTCGACGAGTTCGGCGTCCTTCGACCAGAGGTGGACCAAGTGTACCTCGTGGCCCAGCGCGGCGACCGCGTCCGGCAGCGCCCGATGGATGGACATCTGCTCCAGGTAGCGCGCCGGGTCGAGCTCGGCGTGCTCTCGCGCGTAGTACAGCATGGCGAAGCAGACGCGCGGCGGACGCTCACGGTCCATCGTGGGCGGTCCCCCTGGCCGGCCGCGCGGTCATGTCGAGGACGAAGAACCGCCCGCGTTCGCGGAGGGGCGCGTGAACTCCCAGGCGCGGATCGAGCCGTTCGAGCGCTCGCCGGAGCCCGGCGGGGAAATTCACCAGCGAGGGCGGAGGGCAGACCGCACCGAGACCCTGGATGGCCTCCAGCTCGAAGTGTGGCGCGAAGGCGCGGTAGGCTTCCCGCGGGGCATAGAGGTGGTGCGGGACGGTCTCCCCGCCGATGGTAAAGTCGCGCGTGTCGCCCCGGCCCAGCGCTCGCGCGTCGTTCCACCGCCCCTGCCGGACCAGGACGAGCCACTCCCAGCTACTGAAGCGGTTGAGCAGGTGGACGACCACCCTGCCGCCGGGCCGCAGAGCCCGCGCGGCGCCGGCCGCGAACGCCCCGAGGTCCGGCAGGGTGTTGAGACCGGCGAAGGCCGAGATCAGCCCGTCGAAGCCTTGCCCGTCGAGCGCGGACAGGTCCGCCGCGTCCATGACCAGCGCGTCCATCAGGTGCGCCAGCCCGGTGCGCCGGGCGCGCTCGCGGAACTCATCGACCATCCCGGGTGAGATGTCGATCCCGGTCACCCGCACGCCGCGCTGAGCGAGGAACGCCCCGTCCAGACCCGTCCCGCACGAGACGTCGAGCACGCGATCCCCGGCGCGGAACACCCGGGCGTAATGCGTCCAGAGTGTGGATCGTATCCAGCGGTCGCCCGCGACGTAGCCGTCGTAGCTCGCCGCGAGCCGGTCGTAGGCGCGCGCCACGGCGCCACCGCTCACCGGGGTACCGAGCTCGGGTCGCTCCGTCGCCACCGGCCGCACGATTCGCTGCTCAGCCATGGCGGTCAGCGCCCATTACACCGCGGCCAGCGCCGAGAGCTGGAGCGTGCAGACGCACTTGCGGCAGATCGGGTCGCGGGTGACGTCCAGGTTGGCGCGGAACGCGCGCGCCTCGGCTGAGTTCAAGACGTCGTCGAGCGACCGATCGTTGACGTTGCCCAGTGACGGGTGGAAGAAGCATGGGCGGACGTCCCCGTCGGCCTCGATGACCGTCGATACCCACGGGGCGTTGCAGGTGGTGCGCGGGAACTCTCCGGCGCCATTCAAGGCGGCGAAGTAGTGGGCCAGGCGGCGGAGCTTCTCCGGACTCTCCGCGATGTAGCCGCTGGCAAAGTCCTCCGCCTGGTCCACGACCATGTCGTCCAGGATCCGGTCGAATTCCTGCACCTCGTTGGGGCTCAGCGCCACGTCCGCCGTGCGCTCGTCGCCCCACAGCATCGGACGGTTGAAGGCCGTCGTCGATACGTCGACGGCCAGGAAGGATATCTGATCGAGACCGATGGACCGGGCGCTGGCGACGATGTTCGGTATGTCCTGGTAGTTGCGCCGTTGGACGACAGAGCGGCCGGTGATCCGAAAATCGGGCGCGATCGCCTTCACGGCCGTGACGCCCTGCGCCAGCCGCTCGAATGCCCGCGGCACGTTGCGAATGTCGTCGTGCACCGCGGGGCTGCCGTCGAGGGAGACGACGACCTCGTCGCACCAGCGGACCACGTCGGCCGCGTAGCGCTTGAGAAGCAGCCCGGTGGACAGGACCGTGATCTTGGCCGGCAGCTCCTTGACCAGCTCGCAGAGCGCCCACAGGTTGGAGTGCATCAGCGCCTCGCCGCCCGACAGGATGACCCACTCCACACCCAGACGCCGGAAGTCCTCGACGTGCCGGGCGAGCGCCTCCCGCGAGATCTCCTGTCCGTGCCGGTTGGCACGCCAGATGTCGCACATCACGCAGCGGCAGTTGCAGCGGCTGTGCGCCATCAGAATGACGATGGGCAGCGTGTGTATGTGATGCGTTGCCAGCGTCAGCCGACGCTTGGCAACTTTGACGGGCGACAGCATGGCGCCTCCTCGACCGACCACCGCGGCTGACTAGAACCCGCTCGTCTCCGGACGCTGGTACGCCAGCATCTTCTGCAGCGCGCGCAGCTCCAGCGGATGGGCGTAGTACTCCAGATGGTAGCGCCACGCGCTCACCGACTTGAGGATGGCGCGCCAGCGACCGCGCAGCCGCGGGTCGGTCACCGTCGGGTAGTACGCGTTCAGGACGCGCTCGAAGTCGTGCACGTAGCGCCGCAGCGGATCGTCCAGCCACGGCATGTGCGCGCTGCGCCGCTGGGCGAACTCGCGCCAGTCCTCGTTGATCCAGCCCTCGAGAGTGTCGGGAAAGGCGAAGCCCTCGGCTTTGGCCTGGTCGTAGAGCTCACCCGCCAGCGGCACCGGCGTGTACATGTAGAGAATGATCTCGGCGGCCGGGTTGACGGCTTTGAGCTTCCTGATGAACGAGATCGTCTGGCGCACGTCTCCCTCGGGGTCGGGCGGGTTGCCGAGCACGAACGAGAACTCGGGCACGATCCCGTACTCGGCCATCTTGCGCGCGATCGCCAGCGTCTTCTCGATTGAGGCGGTTCCGCCCTTGTTCATCCGTTTGAGCGTCTCGTCGGAGCCGGACTCCGCCCCCAGGAACACCATCCGCAGCCCGGAGTCCCGCATCAGCCGCCAGTTGCGGTCGGAGTACTTCATGAGCGTGTCGATGCGCCCCTCGCCCCACCAGGCGATGCCGAGGTCCATGATGCGCTCGGCGAAGTCGGCGGTTCTGGCCTGGTGGACGAAGAAGTTGTTGTCGTAGAACTCGACCGCATCGACGTTCCAGGTCTCGACCAGGCGCCGGGCCGTGTTCGCCGTCCGCTCGGCCGATTGCGAGAGCCAGCGCCCGTTCACCATGTTGACGACCGCGCAGAAGTTGCAGAAGAACGGGCAGCCGTAGCTGGAGTGGTGCGGCAGCGTGCGCGAGCCCATGAAGGTCGGCCGGACGTAGCGGTGCACCGGGATCCGGTGGTAGGGAAAGTCCGGCAGCTGATCCGGGTGCGGAATCGGGGCCATCGGGTTGGAGACCACCGCGCCGCTCGCCGGGTCGCGGTAGGCCAGGCCGGGAATGCCGTAGGGGTTCCCTCCCTGGCGCAGCGCGTCGACGAAGGAGCCGAAGACGAGCTCGCCGTGCCCGCGCACCACCCAGTCGACGTAGTCCGCCTGCAGCGCGACGTCGTAGTGCTGGGTGGGGAAGTAGCCGCCCCAGACGATGTTGAGGTTCGGATGGACCCGCCGCAGCGCGCCGCAGAGCGGCACCGCGTGGGTGAGCTGGGGCCCGGGCATGACGGTCACGGCCAGGATATCGGCCCCGGTCTCGCGCACCGCCCGATCGATGGCGCCCAGCGGGTCGGGCTCGAGGTTCCCGTCGATGATGAGGTAGTCATGGCGACCTTCGAGCACCGCGCCGACCGCCAGCAGCGACATGGGCAGCACCGGTTTGTGCCGGGCGTTACTCGGCGGGTTATAGAGGATGATCATCGGTGTCCTGCTCTCCGCGAGTCAACTGGTAGACCGTCAGGATCTCGTTCACGACGTCCCGCCGGGCAACCGCGCGGCTCTCGAATCCGTGCGCGCGGATCGCGGCCAGAAAGCCCGGCTGATCGCCGTCCGTTGAGAGCACGACCAGCGCGTGACCGGACGGCGATAGATGCCGGCCGAGACTCCGAGCGAACCGCTCCACCACGTCGACGGAGCGCCAGGCGTGGTCACCCAGGTCCCGCGGCTGCCCACGGTAGTACGGAGGGTTGAAGAGCACCACGTCGAAGCACTCCCCGCGGACGGGCGCGAAGAGGTCGCCGTGGTAGACCTGCACCCGCTCCTCGACGCCGTTGAGCAGCGCGTTGACCCGGGCACAGCGAACCGCCTGCGGATTGATGTCGACGGCCACGACCTGGCCCGCCCAGCGCGACGCGGCCACCGCGCCGATACCGGTGCCGGTGCCCATGTCGAGCACGCGACAGCCCGGCGGGATCAGTCGGTCGTCCAGCGTGCGCGCCAGGAACTCCCCGCTGCGCATCAGCCTGGGATTGAACACGCCCGGCAGGACCAGGATCGGATAGCCGGTCACCCGCTCCAGGACCGGCCGGCCCAGGCGTCGCTTCCGCAGCGGAACGGCGAGGGCGAGGCCCTGGCGCCATCTCCGGCGCAGCCACGGATGGGACATGTCCGGCGCGGTCTCCGCTGAGCGCTGCCCGACGATGACCAGGAACCTGGCCGGCTCGCGGGATCGGGTCAACCGCGCGCGCCACGGTCGGAGCGCCCAGCGGACGCCGTGGTTCGGCCGCAGCTGCCGCCACCGGACACCGCGGCGGTCCGCGAGCTCAGCCAGCCGGCGGTCCGTCAGGTAGTTCTCCATCGGGACGGCGTTGGACGGGAACCCGAACTCACGGGTGAAGCTCTCTTCCCGCTCTCGAACCATGGCGGCACCGCTTGACGGATCCCGGTAGATCGGTGAGTCGATGATCACCAGCAGCCCGTCGTGGTGCAGCACGCGCAGAGCCTCGGCGACCGTGGTGTCGAAGTCGGCCGAGTAGTGGAGCGAGGCATTGAAGACGACGACGTCGAACTG
>DATKRJ010000133.1:0-7572 GCA_035532355.1 Thermomicrobiaceae bacterium
CTCGCGACGCGGGGCAACCGGCTGCCCGAGGCGCCCAGCCTCGCGTGGTACCGCCGGAACATGGACGAGATCGTGGCGGAGCTGCACCGGCGGACGCGGGCGCGGGTCGGCCTCTGCTCGCTGCCGGTGCTCGGTGAGGACCTGGCGTCGCTCGCCAACCGGCGCGTCGCCGAGTTCAATGCCACGATCAGGCAGGTGGCTGAGGAGCGCGGCGCGGCCTACCTGCCGGTCCACGAGCGGGAGGTCGACTACCTGACGTCGATCGGCCGCGTCGCGGGCCCTGGTTACACCGACAGCTTCCTGCCGGTGATGGGGGCTGCCGTGGGGCACTTCGCGCTCAGGCAGAGCCTGGACGCTATCTCGCGGCGCAACGGCCTGGCGCTGACGACCGACCGCATCCACCTGAACGGCCTGGGCGCGCGCATCGTCGCCGAGGAGATCGAGCGCTTCCTGCTGTCTGGGTGAGGGCGCGCGAGCCAGTTCGTCCAGGCGATGAATGACCGCCGCAGTGGTTGGGGCGCGATGAATCGCGCCCGAATCTTGCCCACAGGCGTCCCGGTCGGATCGACCGGCCGCGCGACATCCCCGACGCTCAGCGGTACGTCACGCCGAGCTCATCGAGCAGCCCCCGCAGGGCGGCCGCCGCCTCGTGGAAGCGCGCCGGGCCGCTGAAGCCCCCGAAGGCGCCGCCGTGCAGCAGGTGAGGCTCGAGCGCGAACACGCCGTCGAAGCCGGAGTCCCGGAGCGCCCGAAGCGTCTCCGCCAGCTGGCCGTCTCCCTGCCCGGCCGGCACCACCTCGCCGGTCGCGCGCACGGCGTCCTTGACGTGCACCGCCGCGAGGTAGGGCCGCAGCGCGGCGTAGCCCTCGTCGTGGGGGCGCACGCCGCACTGGACGAAGTTCGCCGGGTCCCAGATCGCCCGCAGCAGCGGGTCGTCGACGGTCGCCAACAGGTCGAGGCAGCGGGAGGGCACGTCGCCGTAGATGCCCTTCTCGTTCTCGTGCAGCAGCGTCACCCCGCTGTCCCGCGCCGCGTCGACCAGCGCCGACAGCCGCGCCAGCACCTCGTCCCGGTGGCGCGCCGGGTCCTCTCCCTCCGGGACATAGAAGGAGAAGATGCGGATGACCGGTGCTTCCAGGGCTTGGGCGACCTCGAGCGCGCGGCGGAAACGCGCCAGGTGCGGCGCGAACGGGTCCGTGACCGGGAGCTTGCCGATCGGGGAGCCGATGGTCGCCACCCTCATGCCCCGCGCGCCCAGCTCGCGCCGGATCGTCGCCAGGTCGTCGTCCGTCAGATCGAGTACGTTGCGGCCCCAGGCGGCGCGCAGATCCAGGTAGCGAATCGACTCCGCCTCCAGCACACGATTCTGCTCGGAGAGGTCCTCCGCGATCTCGTCGCCGAACGCGCTCAGGGTCCACATGTATTCATCCTCCCGGCGGCAGGTCGACGGCGCGCCCGCTGCGAGCCGACTCGTAGATCGCCAGGATCAGCGCGAGCGCGCGGCGTGCCTCCGCGCCGGTCACTGGCGGCTCGCGACCCTCGGCGATGGCCGCCAGCACCTCGGCCAGCTGCGCCCGGTGGCCACTCGCCGGCACGGCTCCGGGATTGGCCGCCGCGCCCACCGGGCCGGGGGCCGGTGCCGGTTCGGCAGACGCGCCGTACGGTCCGACCGGGCCGCGCTCGTCGCTGAGCTGCCAGACCCGGACCTCGCCGCCCTCGACGATCGCCGTGCCGCCGCTGCCGGTGATCTCCAGCCGCTCCGGCAGGCCCGGGTAGACGGCGGTGCTCGCCTCGATCACGCCGAGCGCCCCGCTCTCGAAGGTGAGCAGCGCCAGCGCCAGGTCCTCCACCGCGATGTCGTGGGCGGCGGTCCGGGTGCGGGCGACGACCTGCGCGACCGGCCCCAGCAGCCAGAGGAGGAGGTCGACGGAGTGAACCGCCTGGTTCATCAGCGCGCCGCCGCCGTCGAGCTCCCAGGTCGCGCGCCAGCCGGCGCTCTGGTAGTACGCGTCGGAGCGGTACCACTTGACGATGGCGTCGCCCAGGATCGGCCGGCCGAAGCGCCCGGCCTCCAGCGCGGCGCGCAGTCGGCGGATACCGGGGTCCCAGCGGCGCTGCGAGATCACCGACAGCGCCACGCCGCTCTCCCGTGCCGCGGCGATCAGCCGGTCGGCGGCGGCCAGCGTGACGTCGATCGGCTTCTCGACGACGACGTGCTTGCCGGCCAGGGCGGCGCGGATGCCCAACTCGGCATGGAGGCCGCTCGGCACGCAGACGCAGACCACGTCGACGTCGGGCCGCGACAGCACGGCATCCAGTTCGGTGTAGCCATCGACCGCCCACTCGCTCGCCCGCTGTCGTACCAGTTCGGGGTTGGTGTCGACGACCGCGCGCAGCCGGGCATTGGGGAGGTCGGCGATGGCGCGGGCATGGCTCGGCGCGATCACGCCCAGCCCGACGATGGCGAAGCCGAAGGTGCGCCCAACCATCTGTGCCTCTCCCTCGCTGGAGCCGTCGCTACGGGCAGTGGGAGCCGAACTCGCGGTAGCCGCGCACCGGCTGCGCGTGGTACTGGCGGCAGACCTCCACCAGCACGGCTTTCGCGGCCTGAAACAGCCGCTCCCCCTTGTCGGCGGAGGCCGTCAGCGGGTTGCCGTGCACGCCGTGCTCGCGCTCGCGGCGCCGTTCGGGAAAGCCGGTGAAGCGCAGCACCTCATCGCTGAGGCGTGGCTCGCGCTCGGAGTCGGCGACCATGCGTGCGCGGTCGATCATGGTCGGCCGCAGGTAGAGCTGGAGCGACGTCTCCCACTCACCGCCGTGGCCGATGAAGCCGGGATCGGTCTCGGCCGCCTCGCGCAGCACCTCGGGGACCATCTCCCAGTAGGTGATCGGCAGGACCCAGATGTCCTCCTCGGCCAGCTTGACCGAGACGACGCGGATGATGTCCCGGTTGCCACCATGCCCGTTGAGCAAGACGATGCGCCGGAAGCCGTTGGCCCAGATGCTCCGGCAGATGTCCGACAGCAGCGCCAGGTAGGTCTCGACGCGGGCCGTAATCGTGCCGACCTCGCCCAGGTTGTAGTGCGTCAGGCCGATCCAGACCGGCGGCGCGACGATGACCGGGAAGTCGTCGATGGCGCGGGCCGTCTCGACCGCCAGCGCCTGGGTATGGCTGATGTCGACGTCCATCGGGCAGTGCGGGCCGTGCTGCTCGACCGAGCCCACCGGCACGATCACCACCGGGTCGTGCGCGAGCGCCTCCAACAGCTCGTGGCGCCACATCTCCTGCCAGTGGACCGTTCGGCCGGTCGTGGCCCGCTGACCCGCGCCGAAGACGGCCGCGTCCGACACCATGGACCGCTCCCTCCAGCGCCGCGGCGCTACGCTCTGCCGGTCAGGACTGCGCGTAGCCGCTCGGCAACGATCCCTTCCTCGCCGGGCCGCAGCGCCGTCGCTACCACGCCGATGACCCCCTGGCGAAGGTTGCTCTGGTTGACCGCCACCGGCGGGTCGCCCTCGGCCAGCGCGTTGACGACCTCCGCGGCCGACCGGCCAACGACCGTCGCGTCGATCCGCACCCGTAGCAGCGGGTAGCCGCGCGGGGTCCCGTTGTCGTCCGCCGCCAGGGCGACCGCGACCCCGGGCAGCTCGTCGAGCGCGGCGGCGACCGTCGCCAGCCGCTCCGACTCGCCGCGCTGCTCCGCCTCGTGGTCGCGTGCCAGGAAGCGGCGCAGCGCCACCACCAGCCCGGCGATCTCCTCCTTGCCGACCTTCATCGGCCGGCCGAGCCCGTGGTGCGGCGGGCCGGCCAGGCGCCCGGTTGTCAGGTAGCGCTCCCGCCACGGCCAGG
This sequence comes from Thermomicrobiaceae bacterium, assembly GCA_035532355.1. GTDB lineage: Bacteria > Chloroflexota > Chloroflexia > Thermomicrobiales > Thermomicrobiaceae > DASSZN01. Next base: position 3,851 of record DATKRJ010000133.1, read on the forward strand.
TCTCCGGGTAGACGTCCATGTCCTGGTGCTGCAGCGCGACCGACTCGATCAGGTCGGCCCGCCCGACCAGGATGCCGGAGGCCTGCGGCCCGCCGATGGCCTTGCCGCCGCTGAAGGCCACCAGGTCGGCGCCGTCGGCGATGAAGCGGCGCAGGTTCTCGACCGGCGGCAGCGCGGCGGCGGCGTCGACGATGACCGGCAGTCCGTGGCGGTGGGCGATCTCGACCACCTCGGCCAGCGGCACGACGCCCTGGGTGTAGCCCACCGAGTAGGCGAGCGCGGCCGTCCGCTCGCTGATGGCCGCCTCGACCTGCCAGGGCCAGCAGGCGCCCTGCCCCGGATCGCCGACGTAGCCGACCTCGACCAGCCGGGCACCAGAGAGGCGCAGCGCGTGGCTGTATGCGGTCAGGTGGGCGCGCTGGATCACGATCTCGTCGCGCAGGCCGGTCATGTCCGGGAGGCGGTCCATGGCCGCGACATCCAGCCCGGCGACGCAGGCGGACGCGGCGAGGGCCAGGCCCGCCGCCGCCCCGGCGGTGACGTAGCCGGCCTCGGCTCCGGTCGCGGCGACCAATTCGCGCCCGGCCGCCTCCTGCAGTTCGTCGATGCGCACGCAGGCCTGGGCCGCCTCGGCCATGGCGGCCGCGACCTCCGGATGGAGCGGCATGCCGCTCAGGCGGGTGAGCGGCCCGGCGGCGTTGACGACCGGTCGCACCCCGAGCGTCTCGTAGATCCCCATGGTGAAATCCCCCTCTCGTCGTACCGGGCGCTGGGTGCGATGCATCGCGCCCGTTCAGGGCGAGCGGACCTCGTCAGCCCGTCAGCACATCGTGCACCGCCGCGAGCACGATCTCGTCCTCGCCCGGCTGCAGCGTCTGAGGATTCAGCGCGATCGCGTCGTCCCCGACCGGCGACACGGCCACGCGCGGGTCCCGCTCCCAGAGCGCGGCGACGGCCCGATCACGGGACAGGCGCGCCCCGGGACCGAGCGTGACGACGGCCCGCCCGTGCGGCTGACCGGCTTCGCTCGGGTAGGCGCGCGCCACCGTCACCCCGGGGATGCCGGCCAGCCCCTGCACCCACCGCCGCACCGAGCGCTCGTAGCCCGCCAGGATCGCCGCCTCGTCCTGCGCGAGCGACCACTCGACCGCCGCCAGGATGCCGGCCAGTTCCTCCTTGCCGACCTTCATCGGCCGGCCGATGCCGTGGTTGGGACTGCCGTTGGGGCGGCACGCCTCGATGATCTCGCGTCGGCCCAGCACCAGCCCGCTCGACTGCGGCCCGCGCAGCCCCTTGCCCCCGCTGAAGATCGCCACGTCGGCGCCGAGCTCCTGGGTGAAGTGCCAGAGGTTCGCGATCGGCGGGATCTGCGCGGCGGCGTCGACCAGCACCGGCACGCCGGCCCCGTGCGCGATCGCGATGACCTCCGCCAGGGACAGCGTCTCGCTCGCGTAGCGCGCCCCGGCGAACCAGAGGACGCAGGCGGTGCGGTCGGTCAGCGCGCGCCGCAGCTCCTCCGGGTCGGCCTCGATCTCGACCAGCCGCACGCCCGTCTGACGCGCCGCGTAGTCGTAGCCGTTGCGCTGGCTGCGGAGGACCACGACCTCGGTGTGCTGCACGCCGTCGAGGTAGGGCATGGCCTCGATCAGGTCCGGGTCGTCGCCGGTGATACAGGCGGCGACGGCGATGGTGATGCCGGCGGCGGCGCCGGAGGAGACGTAGCAGTCGTCGTTGTGGGTCAGGTCGGCGATACGGCGCCCGACCCGGCGCTGCAGGTCCGGCAGATCGACGAACCACTCGGCGGCGTCGACCATGGCGGCCAGCACCTCGGGGGGCATGAGCGAGCCGCCCAGGCGCGTCAGCGTGGCCGAGGCGTTGATCACCCGGCGAATCCCGAGCTGCGCGTAGACGCTCATGCGAACACCCTCCGGAAGCGGGACAGCGGCGCGACGCCGAAGCGCGTCGCCAGCATGGCGTCGAGCCGGTCCTGGTCGACCCGCCCCTCGTTGGTCAGGCGGTAGGGCTCGACCGGCCCGCCGAGCGCGTCGACCAGCGGCTGCAGCCAGGGGAACCCACTCGTGGTGCCGTCACCGCCCACGCTCAGGATGGTGGTTGCCGTCACGTCCGGCGCGTGGTGGACGGGATCGAAGTAGCCCAGCGTGTGCGCCACGGCCTCCCGCGTGTCGGGGTGAGCGCGGAGCTCGTCGTTGATCTCCTCGATGGGATACTCCGAGGTCGTCGCCCGCGCCTCGGCCAGCCGATAGAACATCGGCCCGGCGAGCTCGGCCACCGCGAAGCGCGGGCGCCGTGCCGCCGTGATCAGCGCCAGGTCGTCGCCGACGACGGCGACCCGCGACGGGTCGACCTCCGGCCGGGAGAGCAAGAACTCGGCGGCGCGCAGGCAGTCGGCGACGATGGCCCGGTAGATGTACGTGGCGGGGTCGCCGATGCCGCGGGTCAGCAGGCCGGGGTACGCGGCGGCGAAGGGCTGGTCGGCCAGCCGCTGCCCCCGGTGCATGAGCTGTAGGCAGACGTAGCGCTGCCGGTCGTTGTAGTCCGGCACGTGGTTGACGCTGCCGTGGCGCGGCGTCTGCAGGATCGCCGGGAACGGCCCGTCGCCCTGCGGCACGCAGTAGAAGCCGAAGATGCGGTATGGGCCGCTGCTCGTCAGCCTCAGGCCGTAGACCGTGCCGAAGTTGGTCGACTCCTCGGGCCGCCGCTCCAGCACCGGCCGGGCCGGCAGCCTCGCCAGCTCCCGGTCGACCGCCTCCCAGTAGCCCGCGAAGTCGGCGGGACGCTCCACTGAATCTGCCACCGGTCTTCTCCCTCTACCCGACCGTCTGCTCGGCGTGCGCGCTCGTCGCGGCCGGCCCCAGGTGCCGCGCCAGGAAGGCCTCGACCGTCGGCATCACGAAGGCGCGCCCGGCGTCGTGCGCGCAGCGCTCGTAGGCGTGCAGCTCCTTCGGCGACGTGATCGCGTTGAACACGGCGTAGCCCGTCTCGGGCGGGCAGACGTCGTCCTCCAGTCCGATGTAGACGAGCATCGGCGCCCGGATCAGCGGGGCGAAGTTGATCCCGTCGTAGTAGCTGAGCGTCTCCCGCACCATCGGCTCGTGGTCCGGGTGCCGTCGCAGGTACTCGTTGATCTCCTCGTAGGGGTAGGAGTGCGTCAGCGCCGCCGCGTCCATGAAGCCGCATAGGTAGGGCGCGCCGGCCGCGCCGCAGGCGATGACCTCGTTGCGCAGCGCCGCCGTCGTGATGGTGAGGGCGCCGCCCTGGCTGCTGCCGTGGACGCCGATACGCGCCGGGTCCACCTCCGGCCGCGCCAGAAGGAAGTCCACCGCCCGCGCGGCGTCGACGTAGAACCCGCGGTAGCCGTAGGTGTGGCGGTCGACGATGTTGTGCGTCAGGAGCCCGGGGTAGCCGGGGTTGAAGTGGCGGTTGGAGCGCAGCTTGCCGCGCGGGGCGACCCCGACCGCGGCGTAGCCGAGCTTCGCCCACGACTTCGGCAGCGTCGGCTCGGAGATGTAGCCGGGCACGATGAGCAGCCCCGGGTAGGGTGGCGCCAGGTAGGACTCGCGCGGCCGCGCGTACCAGCCGGCGATGCGCAGGCCGTCCAGGCTGTCGTAGTGGATCTCATAGACGTCGATCTCGCCGGTCGAGCGCAGCGGCAGGTGCTCCATTGCCGGCTCGAGCGGGATCTCCGCCGCCTCACGCATGAT
>DATKRJ010000134.1:0-3840 GCA_035532355.1 Thermomicrobiaceae bacterium
TAGCCAGCCGTCTCCGACGGGCTCGAGCGTGTAGAGCAGCGGCAGTCGCTCGCGCCTCCCGCCGGTCACTGGAACATCCGGCGCACGAGGCTGCCGAGCGAGCCGTCGTCCGGGTTCGCCCCGCGGGCGCTCTCCTCGGGGCCGACCCGGCGCTCGCGCACGAGTTGGGTGCCCTCGGGGTCCTCGACCACGGCGCGCTCCCGGCGCAGCAGTTCCTCGAACACCTGCCGCTGGCTGGTCCGCACCCGGCGGATGCGCAGCTCCTCGGTGAGCACCAGCCGGCGGGTCACCACCAGCTCCTCCTTGTACACCGGCACGACGAGCACGTCCTCGTCCTCCCAGGGCGCCACCCGCTCAGCGACCACCTCGCCGACCGGCACGCGCTCGACCTCGACCTCCTCGCGGAACGCGTCCACCTCCAGCCGGCCCGGCACCTGCTCGACCTCGGTACGGACGCGGATCTCGCCCGCGTCGCGCCAGGCCTTGCGCGGCACCAGCCGCTCCTGTCGCAGCTCCAACACGTCGCCGTCGCGCACGAGGGTGTCGGCCCCGGTCCAGCCGACGCTGCCCACGTCTTCGGGGCGCAGGATCGCCGTCTCCTGGGCCGGCTCGCGGTCCGCCGGGCCCGTATCGACCGGCTCCGGCGTGGCCCGGGCGAGCGGAGGCTCCGTTGCGCTCTGCCCCACGATCGCGGACCGCTCGAGCGACAGGTGGATGCGGCCGTGCTCGATCCGCACGATACCGGCGACCGGGATCCGAAGCTCCGAAGGGAAGAGCAACCCGTTCGCGACGAGCAGCTCATGGCGATGGACCTCGGCGACGGTCCCGAGCTTCTCGCCGTCGGCGGCGATGACGTCCCAGCCCCGAGCGATGCGCCACACGCGCGGGCTTGGCTGGACCGGCTCGTCGGGCTCCTGAACGGTCATCGAACTCACTCCCTCCCGGGCAACTCTCCAACCCCACCGGCGTTTCACGGCGCCGGCGGACGTCCCAATTCGGGAGCGCGGCTGCAATCCTGATGCCAGCCCCGATGGCTGGCACGTTGGTTGCGTCCCTTTGGCGCGGAGCACCGGGCCCTGCCCGGCACTCCGACCATCCGTTCCCGTCGTCATTCCCGGCAAGGAGGATATCCATGGCCGAGGAAATCAACCAGACGACCGCCGCGGTCTCACCGGATGTGTCGATCCCCGAGGATCGACCGATCCGGGAGGAGCAGCCGGTTCGGGTCCGACGTCCACCGATCGAAGACCGACCGATCCAGGAGAGCACGATCCCGGTCTACGTCGAACCACCCGTGGTGGACGCCGCGCGGGCGATCGATCGACTGCGCTGGGGTCCGGTCGTGGGCGGCGTGCTGGCCACGCTGGCCGGACTGATCGTCCTCAACGTGCTGGGCCTGGCCGTCGGCCTGTCGGTCTTCACCACGACCAGCCCGAGCCTGCACGACCTCCAGACGGCGGCCGGCGTCTGGGGTGCCATCAGCGCGTTGATCGTCTTCTTCGTCGGCGGCTGGCTCGCCGGGCGCACGGCCGCCCCGGGCGTCAGCGTCCGCGGCGGCTTCCCCGGCACGATCAACGGCGCGATGGTCTGGGCTACGGCGCTGCTGGCGCTGGTGGTGCTCGGAAGCGTCGGCATCGGCGGGGCTCTCGGCTACTTCGGGGCCTCGCTGCACGCCCTGGCGGCGGCGGCACGCGGTAACGCCACCGGTTCCTCGCTGCAAACCGCGACGATCGACGCCTGGGGCACCTTCATCGCCCTGGTGCTGACGCTCGTGGTTGCCGCGGTCGGCGGCTGGGTCGGCTACGTGACGCAGCCCGCCCGCCGCGCCGTGGACTGAGCCGCAGGGAAGTTCTCCGAGCGCGGCGGGGCCGATCCCGCCGCGCGATCCCGGTAGTCGCGCTCGTCTCGCTGTCGGGCGGTCGGGGGCGATGGGGACCCCCTGCCGGGTTCCACTGATTCGAGAATCGCGGATCAGCGTTCCCCCGCGTCCCGATGCAGCCTCAGCAGCGGTGCCACGGTCTCCGCCGTCCGGCGGCCCAGACCGCACTCGGTAGCGATGCCGTAGTCCGCTACCACCTCGGTCGCCGCCGCCATCCGTCGCCGCGCTCCCTCCACGCCGTCGGCGTAGTGGACCAGTCCGAGGTAGAGCTCCGTCTCCGGTTTCAGCCTCAGCTCGCTGAGTGGGGCGTAGTAGGCCGCGTCGTCTCGATCGCGCGGCACGGGCAGGTGGATCCAGTCGACGGGTCGTCGCACTCCGGCGCAGATGGCGTTTGCCACCGACACGAGCAGCGCCGCGTCCTTCGGCTGCACGAAGTGTCGATGGCCTGCGTCGCCATAGCAGAGGTGATAGCCCAGCTCGACGCCGCTCGGCACCCGCTCGCCCAGGCTCACCAGCCGGGCGAGGATCTCGCGCCCTGGATTCGCCAGATGGGTCGGCATGACGCCTTCGAGGATGCCGAACTCGATGGCGGTGTCCCACTGTATGGCCAGCTGGTCGTGCGGGATCGCCGCGCAGATTCGCTCCAGCTCCACGACCATCCGCGCCTCGTAGGCCGGCTCGACCGCGGCGCGGGCATCGAGCTGGACGAACGAGGTGATCGGAGCCAGCGGAGTCGGCAGGCAGACCTGGAAGCGCGTGCCCGGGAGGATCGCGCCCTCATCCTCGAGGCGCGCGAACGTCGCATACGACTCGAGGGCAGCGTCGGCGTACCCCAGGTTGTCGAACTCGACCACGTCCGGGGTGACGCCGGGTCGGAGCCGGTAGCGAATCGGAGCGCCGTACTCCTTCCCCGGATCTGGCAACAGCTCCAGTGCGGGGTTGCGTGCGAAGACGGTGGATTGCCAGCCAATCCAGTTGGCGCGTACCCCCGTCTCGCCGTCCGGCAGCCGCCTGGCCCGTTCCGCGAGGATGGCGCTCGCGGTACGGAAGACCTCCTCCGCATCGGTGAGGGGAACGCTGCCCACGAGATGGACCATCCGTGGCTGCATTGTCGGGTTCACCATTGCGTCTCCCGTTCATCACCCAACAACCGTTGCCGGGTCCACCGATGTTTCGCGGCGCCATCATAGACCCCGTCGCCCCGAGGCGCGCGTTCGCTGCGGGTCTCCGACACAACCCTCGGGCATGCCGATCCACGACGGCACCATCTCGTTTCGCTCTTCGATTGCGGCCGTCCCGACCGCCCCCCCCGGCTTGACAGCCAGGCACCGCACTGCTACTGTACGTTCAGAACGAATGTTCGCCAGTCGAAGTCAGAGAGGAGCGCACACATGGACGCGGTCGGTCTCTTGCGCCAGGAGCTCGGGCAAGGTCACGAGATCATGGAGCAGGCTGTGGCGGATCTCCCGGCGGACCAGCTGCACCATCGCGCCGAGGGCTCCACGATCCAGTCGATCGCCACCATCTACGCCCACACGGTCATGTCCGAGGACCACCTGATGAGCAAGAACGTCCAGGGGCTGCCGACGCGTTTCGAGCGCGAGGGCTGGGCGGCGCGGGTCGGAATCGGGATGATCCCGTTCGGCGGTGACTACGACTCCTGGCTGGCGAGCGTTCCCGGCGTCGACTTCGGCGCGCTGCGCGCCTATGCCGAGCAGGTCTATGCCGACACGGATCGCTACCTCGGCACACTCTCGCAGGCCGATCTCGATCGCACCGTGGTCTTCGTCAACGAGATGCCGCTCGGGTCGTTCCTGGCGACGGTCGTCGCCTGGCACGCGGTCCACCACGGCGGCGAGATCTGCGCGCTCAAGGGCGCGCTCGGCGGCAAAGGTCTGCCCTACTAGACCGGCTCCCCGACCGCGGTCCTCCCCGGATGCGCGGGACGTTCGTCCCTCCTC
>DATKRJ010000135.1:0-5508 GCA_035532355.1 Thermomicrobiaceae bacterium
GAGCGCTGGTGCCGGGCGCACAACCCGGGGCTGCCGCACCGGGGCGGGCCGCCGAAGGGCAACCGCAACGCCGTGACGCACGGGCTGTACGCCCGCTGGTTCACGGCCGACGAGCGCCAGCAGCTGGAGGACGTGGCCGGGATACCGGCGCTGACCGGCGAGATCGCGGTGCTGCGGGTAGCGCTGGCGCGGCTCCTGGCGGCCAACGCCGACGACGCGCTGACGGTGGCGGACCGGCTGGCGGCGGTGGCGCACGCGGTGGACTCGATCGGGCGGGCGCTGCGGACGGAGCGCTACCTGTCGGGCGAGGCGGCGGCGGGGCTGGCGGCGGCGCTGCTCGCGCTCATGACGGAGCTGGGGCTGGGTGATGGAGCCGCGGAGCACGCGGGGCACGCGGGGCACGCGGGCCGCGGCGGTGCTGCCCGCCAGCGATCACCGTTGTCCCCGCCCGGTGGGCATCCGGCACCCCCTGCCCCTTCCTCCCCGCGTCCACCCCCCCGGGCGCGGGACGACCGTACCGGCGGTGCCGCATTGTCACGCACCTGTAACGATCGTCCCGTTCGCGTCGACGCGTCCGTAACGTGCGGCAGGCGATGATTGCCCGGTCGCAAACCTTGTGTTGCGTCAGCGGGGTGCGTGTGCGTCACGGGAGGGTGGACATGACGGTAGAGATCACGCCCGGCGGGCCGCCGGCAATCGACGGAGCGGCGCTGCCGGTGGTCGACCCGACGTCGAGCGCCCGGGCCGTGCACGCGGGCATCCTCTGGGGACGCGAGGTGGTTGCCGAGTACACGCTGCGCGAGCCGGCGCCCCATCAGTGGGTCGCGGTGGGCGTGGTCAAGCCGGTCACCCCGATCGAGTTCGGGCGCACCGCCGCGCCGCGCAGCCTGCTGGTCGGACGCGGATCGAGCGCGGCGGCCTCGCTCGGCAGCCTGGCGCGGCGGCTGGCCGCGTGGCGCCGGGGCGAGGAGGACGAGCCCGACGCGCCGCGGCCGCGACGGGCATCCTGGCCCGACTGAGCTCCGCTCGGCGCGCGGAGCATCCCCAACCGGCCCATCCCTTCCCTCCGCCCGGCGCGTCCCCGCCGGGCGTCCCGGTGTCTTGTGGCCGGTAGCGGACGGTAGCAGACGGTCCGCGGTTCGTCTCGTTCCGCCGGCAGGCCGGCCCCGCGCGGGGCTCTACGGCGCGTCCGCTGCCAGCAGCGGGCGGGTGGCCGCGACGTAGTCGGTGCGCCAGTGGGGCCGCAGCGCGAACCGCCCGGCCACGACCGGGCGCTCGCCGATCTCCTGGTAGAAGCGGTCGTCACTCCGGCCGGAGAGATGGCTGGGGCTCACCCCCCAGCGGTAGATGTAGTACCACGCGTCACGCGGCAGCGGCGGCGCGCCCCGCCGGGGATCGACCACGTGCGGCAGCTGGGCCAGCTTGCCATCCACCACGGCGTCCTCGCCGAGGCTCAGCGCGGGGCTGCCCCCGACCGCGGCGAAGGCCGCGCGGCGCACCAGGCTGGTGTTGAAGGCGTAGCCCATGGCGTGGTCCCCGTGCAGCCCCTCCGGGTCCCAGAACCAGTAGCACCGGGGATTGAAGTAGTCGGCCTTCCCGAGCTTCTCGACCGAGAGCGCCAGTCGCCAGGGCAGGCTGATGTCGTCGTCGTCCCAGCGCGCGAGCAGCTCGCCGCGGGCCAGCGCGACCAGGGCGTTGTACTTGTCGCCGAGCGTCGGGTAGCGCCGCGGGATGTTGACCACGCGCACGCCGGGCGCGTCGCAGACCAGCTCCTGCGCCGGGCAGTCGTTGAGGATGACCAGCTCCCGGTGGGGGTAGCTCTGCCGCAGGAAGGACTCGATGGCCTCCTCGAGGAGCCACTGCCGGTCGGGCGGGCGACCGTAGGTGGGACAGAGGCAGCTGACCAGGGGCAGCGCCGCGTCGCCGCCGGGCGAGGGCGCTTCCAGGCAGACCTGCGCCGCCGGCGCGGGGAACGGCGTGAAGTCCCGGCCCGGGAGCGCCGGGAGCGGCACGCGGTCCGCCGGTGGCTCGACGGCGCGCCCGGTGAGCGCGCGCCGGTCGGGGGCAAGCTCCGCCCGCACCCGCGCGGCCACCTCGGCCACCCGCTCCGGCGGGAGGTACTGGGAAAAGTGCTCCACGATCGGCGTCAGGTCGAGGCCCAGCTCGCCGTGCCCGATCAGGTAGTTGCGCAGCTTGTCGTCGACGGTGAGCGGGTAGGGCACCCCGGCCGGGCGGCCGAAGCGGTGCACCCAGCGCAGCCAGGGGAGGCACAGGCAGCGCCCGCCCCGCCGGCGGAACTTCTCGTGGAGGTAGCCCTCTTCCCCGCCGAAGCCGCGGAAGGCCGGGTTGAAGCCGGGCCAGGCGTCCCGACGGCAGCTGAAGACGCCCAGGCCCTGCATCGGGATCTCGAAGGGCTCCCCCCGCGGATCGAGCCCGCGGTCGTCGGTCGCCCAGACGCCCCACATCTGCTCGCGCCAGACGGGATCGAAGTGGGTCGAGATGCTGCGCAGGTCGTCGTAGACGAGCGGCCCCTGCAGGAGGTCTGGCGTGTCGGGGTGCTCCCGGTAGTACGCGCGCAGCCGGGCGATGGCGCCGGGGGCGAGGAGCACGTGGGCGTCGCAGACCAGGACGGCCGCGCCGTGGGCCTCGGCGAAGATGCGCTCCCGGGCGGCGGCGGTGCCGACGACGCCGGTCGCCCGGACGTAGCGGCCGCCGGCCCAGCCCTCGACGAAGGCCCGGGTGTGCTCGCAGCCGAAGTTGTCGACGACGACCAGCTCGGTGTCGGTCAGGTCGTGGTAGAGGCGCAGGGCCTGCAGGGTGAAGTAGACCCCGTCGAAGTCGTCGTAGGTGGCCATGCCGACGGTCAGCGCGCATGCTCTGGGCATCGCGTCCTCACGACCGTCAGCCGGCGCGCTCACGGGCACGCCACCACGGGGATCAGGCAGTCCACCGCCGTCGTGCAGACGTTGGTCGCGCCCCCCATGGTTTGCGCGCAGTAGACGCAGCCGTTGGCGGCCTGCGCCTGACAGTCCGGGCAGGTGGTGAAACTGGAGCAGACGACAGGCACGGGCTGACTGCAGTCGACTCCGGTGTAGCCCGGGTCGCAGAGGCAGATGCAGCTGGCGGTGCAGGTCCCGTGGCCGCTGCAGAAGTTGAGGTTCGAGCAGTCACAGGTGACGGGAGGAGGCGTGGTCGTGGTCGTGGTGGTCGGCGCGGCGGTGGTGGTGCTCGTCGTGGTACTCGTCGTCGAGGTCGTGGTCGTGGTGGTGGTGGTGGGCGCCGCCGTGGTAGTGGGTGCGGCCGTGGTGGTCGGCGCGGCGGTGGTGGTGGGAGCGGCCGTCGTGGTGGGCGCCGCCGTGGTGGTGGACGTGGTGCTCGTCGTCGTGGTCGTGGTAGTCGAGGTCGTGGTGGTCGGGGTCACGCAGGTGCCGCCCTGGCAGACCTGGCCCGCGGCGCAGCAGGTGGCGCTCTGGTAGCTGCCGCAGGTGCCGCCGGAGCCCTGGGGGCAGCAGATGGGCACGGCTCCGCCCGGGCTCTTCGGCCCGCAGGTGTAGCACAGCCCGCGGTGAGCGATGGCGTCGACGACACACGCCACGGCCTGCAGGTCGAGCCCGAAGACCGAGACGCAGAACCGGAGGCAGCCGTCGTCGCCTGCCAGGCTCTGACCCGGCAGCGCCCCGGCGACCAGGGTCCCGCCGAGCAGGCGCAGCACGTCGCGCCGGGACGTGGTCGTCGCCAGCGCTCTGGTGAAGTCGTCGAACCGATGGCGCGCGACGGGAGCACGCCCCCGCGGCGCCGGCGTCTGGTCCGCCATGGTGTCCCCCGAAGCCGAACCTTCCCCGATAGACGGGGTCGAGCCGCGGTATCGCGCGTGGGTACTCGTCGTAGCGCGATGGTAGGCCGGGGGAGCCGGCCTGTCAAGCCGCGCCCCGCGCGTGCGGGCCAGGCGGCCCCGCGGCCAACGGGCCGGCGCGGCAGGCCGCCGACACCGCGACCGTCGCTCACCGATTCATCGGGAAAGGTCACGGATTTTAAGTTATCACTTGACATCGGACCGGAATGGCGTTAGAGTAGCACGTAAATGGCGATGCCCCGCGGTCGTGGCTCCCGGACGATGCCACGGCGCGGGAGCAGCGACGGCGGACGGACGAGCGACCGGAAGGAAGAACCATGCACGACGTGACGGCGATGGCGACCCTGCATGAGTACGCGCGCGCCAACGCGCGGCTGAACCGAGACGGGTGGAAGGTCCGGCCGACGGCGCCGACACCGCGCGAGCGGGTGGCGGGAGTTCTGTTCGCGCTGGCGGTTCGGCTGGCGCCGGTCGCGGCTTCCGCCGCGAACCCGGCGGCCGGTGGCCCGGGCATCCCGGCGCCGGCGTGGTCCCGCGGGCGAACCGTGCGCGTTTGACCACCGCCTCCCGCTGCCCGCCCTCCTCGGCGCGAGCAGCGTGTCCCGGATCGGCGGCAGCCCGACGCTGATCGCGGGCTCCCGGTCCGTCCTGCCGACGACCGGGAGCCCGCCGCGTGCAGGGCTCGAGGCACCTCGCTCGGGGAGCGCCCGAGGAGCCTTGCTCGACGGGAGGCGGGGTGTCCGGGAGGCCGGGACGTGGTCCGGCCGGATCGCTCCTCTCCCCGAGCGGCGCCCCGACGTCCGTCCCCGCTCCCAGCATGGGGTGAGCGGAGTCGCGGACGCGGCGAGCGGGGGCCTCCTGACCCCCGCCGCCGGTTCGTCCGTCGCGTTGACCGCCGCCGTCACGCTCAGTGCACGACCGCCACCATGACGCCGGTCCCCGGGTGGCCGGGGTTCGGCGCGTAGGCCGCCGGGTTGTCCACCTTGAGCACCACGATCTCGGCCACGTTGCCGCTGATCGTGCTGCCGCTCTTGTCGATGTTGGTGGCGACGATCACGCCGATGTAGCTGGCCACCGAGGACGGCGGGCTGCTGGCGTTGCCCGGTCGGGTCGTCCAGCTCGCGCCGGTCACGGTGTCGGCGTAGCCCTTGAAGCTGTTGTTGGCGGTAAAGTCACCGGCCGTAACCTGCTTGGCCCACTGGGCCCCCCAGAACATGTAGTCCTGCCCGACCACGACCGCCTTGGTCAGGTCGGGGTTGTTGCCGCCCCAGATCACGAAGTTCGTCGGCTGGAAGACGACGATGTGCTGGGTCGCCGTTGCCGGCTGGTAGAACGTATCTCCCGCGAAGTTCGCCGTCAGGTCGTACTCACCGGGGGCCAGGCCCAGGTTCACCGACACGTTGCCGCCGGCGTCGGTCGTGCCGCTACCGGTGATGGGCGTCCCGCCGCCGGTGGGCACCGCGCTGAAGGTCACGGTGCGGCCCGCGATCGGCACCGCCGCGTTGCCGTCCTCCAGCAGCTGCGCGCTGACCGGTGAGCCGCTCGCCAGCGTGTTCGACGAGGTGATCGTCAGCGTGGTCTCCTCCAGGGTGACCACGAAGTTGACCGTCGTGCTGCTGGCCTGGTAGTTGGCGCTCCCGGCGAAGCCGGCCACC
>DATKRJ010000136.1:0-11539 GCA_035532355.1 Thermomicrobiaceae bacterium
CGCTGTGGCGGGCGAACAGCCAGGTGAAGAGCGCGGTGCGGGCACCGCCGACGTGGAGGTCGCCGGTGGGGCTGGGCGCGAACCGCACCCGGACGCGGGGCACGCGCCGCTCGGTCATGTCGTCTCTCTCCCTCTCCGGAGCGCGGCGCCTGTCGCCGCATCCGTATCTGAGCAAGTATGCCGACTGTCACCAATTCTGTGCCAGCCGTCGCGCCTTGTGCCGCGCGGCGCCGGGCTGCCATACTCGTCCACCGCGAGGCCGGGATGGACAGCACGGGAGGGGACGCGATGGCGGATGCGGTGCGGATCGGGGTCGTCGGGACCGGCATCGGCGTGGAGCACGTGAGGGTGTTCCACGGTGTGCCACACGCCGAGGTCGTCGCGGTCTGCTCGGCCCAGCGCCAGCGCGCCCGGTCGGTCGCCGACCGCTTCGGCGTCCCGGTCGCCACCGACGACTGGCGCGATCTGCTCGGTCCGGACGTCGACGCGCTCGTGGTGGCGACGCCCCCCGCGCTGCACGCCCGGATCGCGCTCGACGCCATCGCGGCCGGCAAGCACGTCTTCGTCGAGAAGCCGCTGGCCGCCTCGCTGGACGAGGCCCGGGCCATGCGCGACGCGGCACGCGCCGCCGGCGTGGTCCACATGGTCAACTTCCAGCTGCGCTTCGCCGCGCTCTACGCGCGGGCGAAGGCCCTCGTCGACGACGGCTACCTCGGCGGGCTGGCGGTCGCCGACGCGCGCATGAGCCTCAACCCGGTCGACTACCTGCGCTCCTCGGAGTGGAGCACGAGCAAGGCGGCCTGGTTCACCGACGCTGCGCAGCGCGGCGGCTTCCTCGGCAGCTCGGCCGGGCCGCACCTGGCCGACCTGCTGCTCTGGTTCGGCGGCCCGGTCGAGTCCGTGGCCGCGCGCACCGCGGTTACACGCCCGTCGGTGACGCTGGCGGGCGGCGAGCCGGTCGCCGTCGCGGCCGAGGACGCCTTCCTGATCCTGCTGCGCTTCGCCAGCGGCGCGCTCGGCACCATGCGCGGCGTGCCGATCGCGCACCACCACGGGCAGTGGACGCTCGAGCTGGACGGGCTCGCCGGCACCTTGATCGCGCGGGACGACGTGCTGCTGGCGGCCACCGCCGCGGACCGCGAGCCGGTGGCGGTCGCGCTCGGCGATGAGAAGCCGCAGGACCGGGACGTCATCGCCGGCCACTTCGTCGAGGCGATCCGCGCCGGGGCCCCGGCACCCGCGCCGAACTTCGACGACGGGCTGGCAGCGCAGGCGCTGCTCGAGGCGGCCGTGGCGGCCGCGCGCTCGGGCCGGTGGGTCGATGTCGAACCGGCCTGAGCCGCGGCCAGGAGAGACCGTGGGCAGTCTAGCGGTCGCGAACGACCAGCCGGTTATCAACGTCGTGGGTGAGCGCGTCGCCCTCGGTCCGCTCCGGTGCGACCTGGTGTCGCTCTACCGCCGCTGGTCGAACGACTTCGGCACGCTGCGGACCCTGGGGAACATGCCAGGTCCGGTGCCGGCCGAGGCGATGGAGGCCGCCTACGCCAGCGCCGTCGCGGAGACGGACGCCGTGGGCTTCACGATCTACGAGCGGGACGGCTGGCGAGCGATCGGCACCTGCGCCCTGGTCCACATCGACGAGCGCAACCGCACGGCCGAGTTCGTCATCTACATCGGCGAGCCGGCGGCGCGCGGCCAGGGCTACGGCACCGAGGCCACCCGCCTCACGCTCGACTACGCCTTCACCGCACTCGGTCTGCACAGCGTTCTGCTGCAGGTCTACGCCTACAACCTCGCCGGGATCCGGACCTACCAGAAGGTGGGCTTCCGCGAGATCGGCCGGCGCCGGGAGTCGCACCTGATGGGCGGGCGGCTGTGGGACGTGATCCTCATGGACTGCCTGGCCACCGAGTTTGTGAGCCCGGTGCTCGCGGCGGTGTTCGCGCCGGATCAGCCCCGCGCCTGAGCCCGGCCCGCCGTCCAATTGACGCCCTCAGGCGGTGCGGAGCTCTTCGCCGGCCGGATCGATCGGCGCTACCGCGTCCAGCGGCTCCTGGAGCCAGTCCGCGATCGCGGCCGGCAGGTCACCCGCCCGCTCGCGACACGTCCGCAGCTCGGTCAGGGGGATCGCCAGGAAGACGTCGACGACCCGCGGGTCGAACTGTGTCCCTCGGCAGCGGATGATCTCGGCGCGTGCCTCCTCGTCGGAGAGGGTTCGGCGGTAGGCACGCTCGGAGGTCATCGCGTCGAAGGCGTCGGCCACCGTGAACAGGCGCGCGCCGAGCGGGATGCGCTCGCCGGCCAGCCTGGTCGGGTAGCCGGTTCCGTCGAACGCCTCGTGGTGGTGGAGGACGATCTCGGCCGCCTGGGTGAGGAACGGGATGTGGGCGATCATGCTGAAGCCGATGGTCGGATGGCGCCGCATGACGGCGGTCTCCTGGTCGGTCAGCGGTTCGGGCTTGCGCAGGACGGCGTCCGGTACGCCGATGGTTCCGATATCGTGCAGGAGCGCCCCGCGGCCGATCTGCTCCACCTGGGCCGCCTCCAGGCCGTAGTGGCGCGCCAGGAGCTCGGTGTAGCGGCGCACGCGCCAGGAGTGGGCCCCGCTCTCGGCGTCACGATTGTCGAGCGCCAGCGACAGCGCGTGCAGCGTCGTCTCGTAGGAGTCCGACAGTTGCTCGCCGACGAGCCTGAGCTCGTTGAGGTGCCGCGCGGCCCGCTGCCGGCTCCGGATCAGCAGCAACTGCGCCAGCGCGAGCGGCAGCAGCAGCGTGGGCACTGCCGCCCAGCCGAAGGCGACCCGGCTCAGCGCGACGAGGAAGGCGAAGGCGCCGAACATCGCGGAGAGCGGCCAGGACAGTCGGGACGCTTCCCACCAGATCGTGCCCGGGCGTCGATGCTCGATCAACCCCCGCGCGGTCGCCACGAGCGTGTCTCGAATGCCGTAGGCCAGCAGTCCGATCGCGGCCGCCGCCGGCAGCACGGTGCCGAAGCGATCCGCGCCGAGCGGTCCGGGGACCGCCGTGGCGAACGCCCGCGCGGCCAGGGTCAACCCGAGCAGCGCGGCGGCGGCGTCGAGCAGTGTGCGCCGCAGGGGGCGGCGCCCACGTCCGCACTCCCAGACGGCGGCGATGGCCACGGTGGCGAGCGCGCCGGCCGCGCCGTAGCCGAAGGTCGCCGCGAGCGTCGCGATCGGCGCGAGTGAGATGCGCCGCTCGTCGTCCAGCTCCAGGCTGAACTCTTCCGCCAGGACGGTCAGCCCGGCGAAGAGCCCCAGGCCGATCCAGGTCGCCGGCGGCAGGCTGACACCGACCAGCGCGGGGAGCGTGTTCAGCAGGGCCAGCGCCGCCAGCGCGCCGACGACGCCGCGTGCCAGCCGGCTACGATACGGATCGACCGGCTCCACGTCGTCGTCGGGGACGGGCAGAGCGGCGCCGGAAGCGGCGGCCGGAGCGGACCAGGGCGTGAGGCCGAAGCGCGGGAGAAGCGCGTCGCCGGCTCGCGGCTCGCGCAGGAAGTACTCCCGCTGCCACTCGCCGAGGAGCTCGCGGCTGCCTCGTCCGGCGACGACGACCCGGTTGCGGCCGTCGCGCTTGGCCTTGTAGAGCGCCAGGTCCGCCTCACGCAGCAGCGTCTCGGGCGTATGGCCATCCACGGGGTACATCGCGAGGCCGATGCTCATCGTCGCCAGCACCGGCTCCTGCCCCGGCCCGACGTGGAAGTGGGTCTGCTCGAGGGTGCGGCGCAGCCGCTCGGCGGCGTAGCGCGCCTCAGCACGGTTCACGTCCACCAGCAGGATCACGAACTCCTCGCCGCCGAAGCGCCCTGCCAGGTCGCGGTCGCGGGTGGTGCGACGGATGACCTCGGCGACGCCGTTGAGGACCATGTCTCCCACCTGGTGGCCGTGGGTGTTGTTGATGCTGCGCAAGTAGTCGAGGTCGCACAGCAGGAGACCGGCCGCGCCGGCCGTACGCCCGGCGCGCTCGAGTTCGTGGGCGAGCTCGGTGTTGAAGTGCCGCATGTTGGCGAGCCCCGTCTTGGGGTCGGTGGCCGCCAGGGCGCGCAGACCGGGGACGTGCAGGGCCTGGAAGATCACGAGCAGCGGGACGGCCGCGGCCAGCGCGTACCCCAGATCGATGACGGTGGCGGCGGCGAAGGCCCAGCCCGAGCAGAGCAGGGCCACGTCTGCCAGCAGCTTGCCCGGGGCGAAGAGCCCGGTCGCGACGAAGGACTGGCGGCGTGCCAGCCACAGCGCCGATGCCAGCAGCAGGGTCTCGGTGACGAGGAAGACCACCATGGCCAGCGTGATGGCCTCGGCCGGCAACGGCGAACCCGGCGCCAGTCGTGGATTGATCGCGGTCAGCCGCAGCGTGCCCCGGGCCAGTGCGGCGGCGGTGAGCCACGACGCCATGTCGAAGCTGTGGATGTGCCAGCGGCGGCGCTCGCGGATCCAGCGCGGCAGAAAGGTGGCGATGACCACCGCCGGCAGCACCACTGCCGGCAGCAACAGCACGGCGGCGAAGAGCGGCGCCGGCGTCACGTGGTCCGTGTAGTCCGTGTTCGCGCGATCGACGCTGAAGAGCTGCGCGGCCGCGGCGGCGGCCGTCAGCATAGCCGCCAGCAAGACGTCGCGCGGCTGCAGGGTACCGGGCTCGCCGAGGGTGAGCCAGATCCAGGCACCCGCTCCGAACAGGTAGCACAGGCTGAGGAAGTGCTGCGCGGGTCGCGGCAGCTCTCGCATCGCGCGTCTCCGGTCCCAGTGACGGTCCGTCGCTCTCGGCAACGAACTCGAGCGTCGACTCCACGGTCGAGCTCGGGCCAGCGCTCCGGTCGTTCGTGCTCCGTTAGCCGCCGGCTAGAGCCGGTCCGCGACCACGACGCGCGATATCCAGTTCGAGCGGGGCGTCCGGTACCGGGACGTATTGAGACGCTGAAGCTCGCGCCGGGTGAGATGCCGCGCCGGCGCGGGGGACGTGACCGGGCTGCGGAAACCGGGTAGGGCGCCAACCACGACCAGACCTCCCACCGTCATGGGCACCCTCGGCAGCGCAGCCGTCGTAGCGGGACTCCGCCGTAGACCTGTCGCTTTGCGACCCCGCCTTTCAGCGGGTGTGCCGTTTCGGGGCTACCACCCCTGGACCCTGCCTCACTGCCTTCCAGTCAACCCGCGGCGGCACGACCGCGACAGAGTCGCGAGTAACATTGGTGGCGGGACGAAGGTCCTGTCCCCCAGGGCGGGTGCGCAAGCCAGAGGGATGCCGGAAGGTTCGCGGCGGGTGGCATGACACTTGCTGACAGGGCGACGTGCCTTCCGCACGGACGCCGCACGCGCTGCGATACACTCGGTTCGGAGCCTCCAATCCGGCCCCGGACCGGCGCGCGGCCTCCATCTGCCACCGTGCCGGCCACGCGCCGCATCTGGTTGGTTGGGGCGCGGCAACGGGCTGAGGAGAGGGAGATTCATGACGGGCCGCCCGTCCGCACGGATTCCGGCCGAGGGCCAGGCGACCGCGGCGCTCGTCCGTGGCCAGACGGGGATCCTGGAACTGGTAGCCCGCGGCGCGCCGCTCAGCGACATCCTGAGCGCCCTCACGCGCTTCGCGGAGCAGCAGTCCGACGGCATGCTCTGCTCGATCCTGCTCGCCGACCTGCAGGCCGGCGTCCTGCGCCATGGCGCGGCCCCCAGCCTCCCCGCGGCCTACACCGGCGCCATCGACGGGCTCCCGATCGGGCCCGCCGTCGGATCCTGCGGCACGGCCGCCTTCCGCGCCGAGCGGGTGATCGTCGCCGACATCGAGCGCGACCCGCTGTGGGTCGACTACGCGGACCTCGCGCTCAGCCACGGGCTGCGCGCCTGCTGGTCGACCCCCATCCTCGCTCGCTCCGGGCAGGTGCTCGGGACCTTCGCCCTCTACCACCACCAGCCGCACCTGCCGGGCGCTCGCGACGAACAGCTCATCGAGCTGGTGACGCAGCTGGCGGCCATCGCCATCGAGCGTCAGCAGGCGGACGCCGAGCGGATCGCCTGGGCACGGGAGCAGGCGGCGCAGCTCGAGGCCGACGCCGCGCGCCAGGCGATGGCGGCCACGCTGGACCGCATCACCGACGGCATCATCGCGCTCGACCGGCGCTGGCACGTGGTCTACCTCAACCGCACGGCGATCGACTTCTTCGAGCGGGCCCTCGCCATCCGCGCCGACCAGGTGCTCCATCGCCGCTTCTGGGAGGCGGTGCCGGAGGTCCTGGGCACGCGCTTCGAGGACGCGTACCGCCGGGCGGCGGCCGAGCAGACGACCGTCGAGTTCGAGGACTACGACGCCGCGGCCGACCGCTGGATCGAGGCGCGGGCCTACCCAGGCCCGGACGGCCTGTCGATCTACTTCCGCGACGTCACCGAGCGCAAACGGGCCGAGGCGGAGCGCGAGACCCTGCTCCAGGACGCGGCGGCCGCCCGCGCCCACCTGCAGGCGGTGCTCG
This sequence comes from Thermomicrobiaceae bacterium, assembly GCA_035532355.1. Lineage (GTDB taxonomy): Bacteria > Chloroflexota > Chloroflexia > Thermomicrobiales > Thermomicrobiaceae > DASSZN01. The sequence continues at coordinate 6,478 of DATKRJ010000136.1, forward strand.
ACCAGATGCCGCTCGGCGTGGCCATCGCCGACGCCCCGTCCGGCCAGGTCACCTTCGTCAACGAGCGGCTGCGGGACTTCCGCCGCCTCGATCCCGTCGTCGTCGCCGACCTCGAGCACTACGATCTGTACCACGGCTACCACCCGGACGGGAGCGAGCTGCGACTCGACGAGTGGCCGCTGGCCCGCTCGATCACGACTGGCGAGGTGGTCGCCGGCGAGGAGATCGATCTGCTCACCCGCGACGGAGCGCGCCGGACCGTGCGCGTCAACTCGGCGCCCATCCAGGACGAGGTGGGCAGCATCGTGGCCGGCGTCGTCACGCTCGACGACGTGACGGAGAAGAACCGCGCCGAGGGCGCGTTGCGCTTCCTGGTCCAGGCCAGCAACCTCCTCACCGCCTCGCTCGACTACGAGACGACCGTCCAGCGCATCGCGGAGCTGGCCGTGCCGGCGCTGGCCGACTGGGCCACGGTCGACATCGTCACGGACGGCGTCTCCCGTTGCCTGGCCGTCGCCCACGTCGATACGACCAGGGAGTCGCTCCTCTGGGACCTGCGCCGGCGCTACCCGGTCTCCCCCGACGGGCCGTCGCCGGGCTCGCGCGCGCTCCGCTCGGGCCGACCGGTGCTCTTCACCCGGCTGGATGGGGAAGCGCTCGCCGGCACGACCCGCGACGCCGAACACCTGCGCCTGGTCACGGCGCTCGGGCCGAACTCGGCCATGGCAGTGCCGATGGTCGTGCACGGCGACACCATCGGCGTCATGACGCTGAGCCTGACCCGGCTCAACCGCCTCTTCGACGACACCGACGTGCGGTTCGCCGTCGAGCTCGCCAACCAGGCCGGCCTGGCCGTCGACAACGCGCGGCTCTACCGGGAGTCCCGCGCTGCCGTCGACGCGCGCGACCTGGCGCTCGCGGCCGTGGAGGCCGAACGGAACCGGTTGCGCGACGTGCTGCTGCGGTCGCCTGCCCCGATCTGCGTCCTCCGCGGACCGTCCCACGTCTTCGAGTTCGTGAACCCGCGCTATCAGCAGCTCCTGCCCAACCGGCTGTTCCTGGGACGGACCATCCGGGAGGGCCTGCCCGAGCTCGAGGGCCAGGGCCTCTTCGAGCTGCTGGACCAGGTGTACCGGACCGGCGAGCCCGCCCACGGGAACGAGGTGCCGGTGCTGCTCGACTCCCTCAGCGACGGCAAGCTCGAGGAGCGCTTCTTCAACTTCGTCTACCAGCCCCTGCGCGGCACCACCGGCGAGGTCGGTGGGATCCTCGTCCATGCCGTCGAGCTGACCGAGCAGGTGCGGGCGCGGCGGCGGATCGAGGCGCTGGCGGCGGACAACGCGCGCCTCTACGAGGCCACGCGGGATGCCGCGATCGCGCTGGCGACCGAGCGGGACCGGCTCCAGCAGGTGCTCGATGTCCTGCCGGAGGGGATCGCCATCGCCGACGCGATCGGCCGGATCAGGATGAGCAACGCCGCCGCCCGGGCCATCTGGGGACAGGCGCCGCCGGACGTCGACGTCCACGGCTACGGGGCCTTCGGCGCCTGGCGGCTGGACGGCTCGCCACTGCCGTCGGAGGAGGCGCCGCTGGCGCGCTCCGTCCTGCGGGGCGAGGTGGTGCGCGGCGAGCAGATGCTCATTACCAATCAGGCGCTCGGTGAGCGCCGACCGGTCCTCATCAACAGCGCGCCGCTGCGCGATGCGTCCGGCGCCATCGCCGGCGCGGTCGCCGTCTTCCAGGACATCTCCCAGATCAAGGAGCTCGAACTCCAGAAGGACGAGTTCCTGGCCGCCGTGTCCCACGACCTGAAGTCCCCGCTGACCACGATCAAGGGGCAGGCGCAGCTGCTGCGCCGCAGCCTGGACCGCCCGCGCGGGCCGAGCCTCGATCGGCTGCGCAGCGCCCTCGTCAGCATCGACACCACCACGGCGCGCATGACCGGGTTGATCGACGAGCTGCTCGACATCACGCGCCTGCAGATGGGCCGCGCGATCGAGCTCGACCGGCGGCCGCACGACCTGGTCCCGCTGACGGCTCGACTGGTCACCGAACACCAGCAGGCCAACCACCGGCTGGCGGTCCGCTTCGTCGCGGCCGAGCCGGTGGTCGTCGGCTACTGGGACGCCGAGCGGCTGGAGCGCGTGCTGATGAACCTGCTCTCCAACGCCATCAAGTACAGTCCCGACGACGGGGAGATCACGGTCACGGTGACGCGCGAGGGGGACGCTGACGCCGGCTGGGCGGTGGTGACCGTGGAGGACCAGGGGCTCGGCATCCCGCGGGCCGACCTGCCCCACATCTTCGACCGCTTCTACCGCGCGGCGAACGTCACCACCCAGGTCAGCGGCACCGGGCTCGGGCTCACCGGCGCGCGGCAGATCGTCGAGCAGCACGGCGGCACCATCGGCGTCGCCAGCCGTGAGGGCGAGGGTTCGACCTTCACCATCCGGCTGCCGCTGGGGCGTCGCGCCGGCGGGCGCGAACTCGCCACCTCGACCGGACAGTAGCGGCGGCCGGTGGCGAGCACGGGTTGGCCGGGAGGGCCGCGGTGCCGCTCCACGCCGGACGCACCACCCAGGTCTGGCAGACGGAGATCCGCGACGAGCATGAGCGGCTGGTCTGCGTCTCACGCTGTACCCTCGCGGTCGTGCCGGTTGCCCCGGAGGATCGCCCCGCCGGCTGACCCGCGGCAGGCGCCACATCGGCGGCGGACGTACGTGCTGGCGACACCCGCTCGGACCCGGCCGCGGATCAGGTCGCGCCCTCGCCCGAGGCGAAGGCCAGCGCCACGATCTCGCCGGGCCGGAACAGGCTCAGGAACCCCTCGAGACCCACCCGCCGGCTCACGGTCCCCAGGTCCGGACGGAAGCAGATCTCCTCGCCGAAGGCGCCGATGTCGCTCACCGCCCAAGCGTAGCGGTAGTAGACCAGCCCGAGCGGGTCGATCGGGGTCGCCCCGCGACCCTGGTATCCCTGGAGGAAGAGCGCCTCCTCACGCGGTCCGACCCACTCCAGGCTGATGCCGCCACCCAGCGCGAACATCAGGTCGCGCTCGCGCGGTGCCAGCATCGTCTCGTCCCAGTCCACGAACCACACCTGACGGTCGTCGTCGACCAGCACGTTGGCGGTGTGGATGTCGGCGTGGCAGAGGACCAATGATGGCCCGGACCGCGCGAACCGGCGACCGAGTTCCTCGGCCCGCGCCAGCACCGTACGGATCTCCGACCGGTGCTCCTCCCAGAAGGCCGCCAGCGCGGACGTGATCGGGTCGTCGAACGCGCGCCCGTCGAGGTGCGCGTCCAGCCGCCGCACCGCCTCGGCCCCGTCCGGCACGAACGACTCGCGCCGCATACGCGCCGAAAGATCGGGGGCGACCGGCGTGTCGTGAACCCGGCGCAGCAGTGCGCCGTAGTCGATCCACTGCCGGTCGGTCATGCCGCGCTCGTGGCCGCTCGCGCCAGAGATGAAGGGGTACAGGATGAGCGCGAAGCCGTCGACGGTGGCCCAGAGCGTGCCCGCCGCGGCCGGCAGGGGCGCGACGACCCACGCCACGCCGTGGTCGTGGAGGTAGCGCGGCACGACCAGGGCGGGCTCGTTGGTCACCCCGAGGCGGACCTTGAGGAAGTAGGTCTCACCGTCGACCGCCCGCACCCGGTAGACCCACGCCGCGGCGTCGTAGCCGATGGGGAGGAAGGTCAGCTCGGCGGCGGCGAGCCCGTAGGCATCGCGCAGGTAGTCACGGAGGCGGTCGTCGGGCAGGTTGGCCGGCGGCTCGTGCACGGGGAGTCCTTTCCGTCCGAGGGATAACGCGTGGCCGGCCGGTTGGCCGCGCGGCTGCTACCGCGAGCGTGCCGGCGGCACCTGAGCGGCTGCTCATCCGGTTCGCAGGGCACTGCAAGCTGGCGACGTCATGCTGCCTGGCAGGAGAACGCAGTGCCTGGGCCGCTCGCGGCCGGGCCGACGGAAGACGCGAGGTAGCAGGATGATCCACGCAGACGCACTCTCGCTGATCGGTGAGACGCCGCTGGCCGCGGACTGACGCGGCGGAGCCGGCGGCTCAGTTCGCGGGCGGCGTCGCGGTGACCACGCCGGACGGGGCCGTCTCGGCGCGCGGGTGGTGCGCCTCCAGCACCTGCTGGGCCCGGATGGCGGCGTTCTCGTCCGACGCGTGCGCGATGACCAGGGTATCCCCCTTGTGCACCTGCTCGCCGAACCCGGTCGCCACCTCCTTGGGCAGCCCGAGGTGCACCAGACCCGTGACCAGCCCCTCCAGGGCCCCGACCGTGAGCGCGCCCGCGGCGCCCAGGGTCGCTCCCGAGGCGAGCGCGCCCGCGATCGGCCCGGCGGCGACCAGCAGGCCGGCCGGGGGGAAGAACAGCCCGAACAGGGCGCCGAGCACCCCGCCCCACACCGCGCCGTCGAGCAGGCCCGCCCGAATGGTGTGGCCGGCATCGGTGTAGAGCACGGAGATGTCGTGCTCGGAGAAGCCGTGCTGCCGCAGCGCCATGACGGCCGACTGCGCATCCGACGCCTCGGGATACGCGGCGGCAATGATCCGTGTCTCGGTGACCATGAGCCTTCCCTCCGTCACGCGACCTCGCGAGATGCCCGCCCCGGGGCGCACGCGGGCCGAACGCGGGCGCCGTGCCCCATGCCCCATGCCTCGTGCCGCGGCCCCGGGACAGAGGGCCATCATGCATCCCCTCGACCCGGACCGCAATTCGGGCGCCGAGCATGCGCAGCCCGTCAAGCCCGGCACGCCATCCCCGATCTCCGCGCGGGTCGTGGTCCGCTCCGACCCGTCGGCGCGCTGAGGGTCCGACCCACCCTCCGTTCGCCGTCGGGGTAGGCTTGCGTCGGGCGGCTCGCCGCCGAAGGGGTGAGACGTGGATTCGGTGCTGCTGAAGGTCGGTGGCAGATCGTGTTCGAGTAATGGCCCAGCCGCCGGGGACCATGGGCCAAGTCACCGCCCGCCCGCGCCGCGCCATCGAGGCGCGGCGCGATCACGGATGAAACACCGCTGTTCTCTCCACTCCAACCTCGTTTAGTGCACGGCCCC
>DATKRJ010000137.1:0-23213 GCA_035532355.1 Thermomicrobiaceae bacterium
GTCGGCCTGGGAGCCGCTGGCGGACCGGGTCTCGGCGCTCTCCATCAGCGACCCGGACGCCCGGACGTTCCGGCGCATGGTGTTCGCCGAGGCCGCGAACGCGGAGTTCGACCGCCAGGGTCGGATCCTCATTCCGCCGGAGCTGCGTCGCTACGCCGGGGTCGAGCGTGAGGCCGTCGTCGTCGGGATGCACACCTACGTCGAGATCTGGAGCCCTGAGGCGTGGGACTCCCAGTCTGAGCTCATGGAGCACGAGGGCTCCAGCATCGCCCAGCGGCTGGCCGCGCTGATCTAAACAGACCGGAGCCCCTTCACACGATGTCCACCGACGTTAGCTCAGGCTATATCCCTGACCATCCGCCGTTGCCAACGGGTCACACCCCGGTGCTGCTGCGCGAGGTGCTGGCCTGGCTCAACGTCCGCCCGGGAGGCCGCTACCTCGATGCGACCTACGGTGGTGGCGGCCATACGCGGGCCATTCTCGAGGCCAGCGCGCCCGACGGACGGGTATTGGCCCTCGACGCCGATCCGGCGGCAGTGACTCGAGCCCGGGAGCACGTCGATCGCGCGGCGGGGCGCCTCCTCGCGCGGCAGGGCAACTTCGCCGGCCTGGCCGCCCTTGCGCGTGCCGCGAGCTTCGACCCGGTCGACGGGATCCTGATGGACCTGGGCGTCTCCTCCTTCCAACTCGACGAGGCCGATCGCGGCTTTTCCTTCCGGCTTCCGTCGCCGCTCGACATGCGCTTCGACCCGCGGGACGGGCTGAGCGCGCGCGACGTGGTTAACGACTGGGCGGAGGCAGACCTGGTGCGCATCCTGTTCAGCTACGGCGAGGAGCCGCAGGCGCGTCGGATTGTCCGGGCGATCGTGGAGGCACGACGGCAGGCGCCGATCGACACAACCGACAGGCTGGCAGGGCTCGTGGAGCGGGCTATCGGCGGGCGGCGAGGGCGGGCGATCCACCCGGCGACCAGGACCTTCCAGGCACTCCGCATCGCGGTCAACCGCGAGCTCGAGTCGCTCGAAGCGGGTCTGGCAGCGGCGGTCGAGCTGCTGGCACCCGAAGGGCGCCTGGTCGTGATCTCCTTCCACTCACTGGAGGATCGCATCGTGAAGCGGTTCATGCGCACCGAGGCCACCGACTGCATCTGCCCGCCCGAGACTCCGGTCTGCGTGTGTGGACATCGGGCGCGCCTGCGGGTGCTGACGTCGAAGCCGGTCCGGGCAACCGAGGCGGAGCGAGACGCCAACCCGCGTAGCCGGAGCGCCCGCCTGCGGGCCGCGGAGCGTCTGGCGTGAGCGGCGCCACACGCTCGGCGCGCGGTCGCCGGATCGACGAGGCTCCGGCGGTCGGTCGGACGCGGGCGGCGGTGCGTCCGGCGCGCCGCTATTTCACCCTGCACGGCGCCGCGATGGTCGCCATCGCCGCTGCGGCGCTGACGGTGATCGGCATGCTTTACCTGATCCAGACGAGCCACGTCGCCAGCCTGGGCTACCAGTTGAGCCGGCTCCAGAACCAGCGCGACCAGCTCGCTATCGACAACGCCCGGCTGGGCTATCAGGTGGCTCAGTTCGAATCACTGGATACGATCTACCAGGTCGCCACGCAGAAGCTCGGCATGGTTCCTTTGACGCGACACCAGTTCATGCAGGTTCAGGTGCCGGCCAACGATCAGCTTCCGGCGAACGCTCCGCAGACAGCACCGCCGGAATCCGGGCTGCGGCGTGTCTGGCGCGAGCTGGCAGGGATCGGCCGAGGACAGGCGCCGGCCCAGGGCCCGCCCGCGCTGGCGGGAGGCTCCACCCACTGATGCGCCAGCCCTATGAGATCCCGCGCCGCCGGATCAACGCGCTGCTGGCGGGTTTCCTGGTCTTCTCGCTGGCGATCACCTGGCGCGTCGTCTCGTTCCAGGTGGTCAGCCGGCAGGCGCTCGCCCAGGAGGCGGTCGCCTTCCGCTACCGGGAGGACGTGGTGCCGGCTCAGCGAGGGACTATCTACGACTCGCGGGGCCGGCCGCTGGCGACGAACGTGCCGGCCAACCGCGTCTCCGTCATCGTCAATCAGGTCAAAGCTCCGCACGCGACCGCACTGGCACTGGCGCCGCTCATCGGCCGCGGTGCCGACGACATCGAGTCGGCCATCACCCAGCCCGGCAAGGAGTGGGTGGTGCTGCAGCGACGGCTCACGCAGGAGGCGTCGGATCGAATCACGGCCATGAAGTTGCCGGGTGTCGTGCTCGACCCCGAGCCACGGCGTGTCTACCCGATGGGTGACTTCGCCTCCCAGGACCTCGGCTTCGTCAACTACGACTACGTGGGGTCGTATGGGGTCGAGGGAGCCTACAACACGGTGGTCGGCGGGGTGGCCGGCAAGCTCGTGGGCGAGCGGGACACCTCCGGCAACGTCATCGCCCTGGCACAGAGTTCGCTGAACCCACCGCAGGATGGCGCGGACCTGGTCCTCACCGTCGACAGTGCCGTACAGCGGATCGTGGAGCAGGCGCTGGATCAGGCGCTGGCGAGCCAGCAGGCGAGCAGCGGCACGATCATCGTCGAGAATCCGCAGACGGGCGAGATCCTGGCGATGGCGAGCCGGCCGTCCTTCGACCCGAACAACTTCCAGGACGTGACGGACGCGTCGCTGTTCAACAATCCCGGGATCAGCGGGACGTACGAACCGGGGTCGACCTTCAAGACGCTGACCATGGCGCTGGGTCTGGAGACCGGCGTCGTCACGCCCGATACGGTCCACGACGGCGGGCCATACCGGATCATTCCGGGCGGGGACAAGGTCTACAACGCGCTCGACGTGGACTTCGGTCCGGAGACGATGACGCAGGTATTGCAGCACTCGAGCAACCTGGGGGCTATGTGGGTTGCCGAGCAGGTGGGTGAGGACCGATTCTACCGGGGCCTGGCAGCCTTCGGAATCGGCAGGCCGACAGGGGTCGACCTCGCGGGCGAGGCCGACGGCATCCTGCCGCTGCCGGGATCCGCCAGCTGGACAGAGGCCAACCTGTACACCAACGCTTTCGGTCAGGGGTTGGCGGTCACGCCGCTGCAACTGCTCAACGCCGAGTGCGTGCTGGCCAATGGCGGTAACCTGATGAAGCCGTACCTGGTCAAGCAGATCGTCGGACCCAACGGCACGCAAAACATCCAGCCGCGGGTCGTGCGGCGGGTCATCTCGCCCCAGACCTCACAGACGATCACCGCCATGCTAACCACGGTCATGGACACGACGTACAAGCGCTTCTCGGTCCCGGGCTACGAGATCGCGGCCAAGACGGGAACGGCCCAGGTTCCGTCGCCGAACGGGGGCTACGATCCGAACGCGACCATCGGGTCGATGATCGGCTACGGCCCCACCAACAACCCGCAGTTCGCGGTGCTGGTCAAGATCGATCGACCCCAGGAGAGCCCCTGGGGTGAGTCGGCGGCGGGGCCCGCCTTCCAGCAGATCTTCCAGCAATTGTTCATGCTCTACGGCATCCCGCCGACCGACCCGGAAGCGGCGCGGACCGCGCCCTGATGTCGAAGCCGAGACGGAGCTGCCGATGACAATAGCGTTGCGCGACGTGCTCGAGGGGACTCAGGGGACGCTACGTGGTGCCGCCGGCCGGGATCTTCGCTTCAGTCGGGTCTGGCACGACTCGCGGGAGGTCGAACGTGGCGACCTGTTTGTGGCGGTGGTCGGGGAGCGGCTGGACGGCCACGCCTTCGTCGAGCAGGCGTTCGCGCGTGGCGCGGCGGGGGCGCTGGTCGATCGGGCGCACGCGGAGGCGCTCGGCGACGCCGGCGGGCCGCTCATCGTGGTGGGCGACACCGGTGAGGCTCTCCTGAAGCTCGCCGCCTCCTGGCGGGCGCGACACGACGTCCGGGTGGTCGGCATCACCGGCAGCATCGGGAAGTCGAGCACCAAGGAGGCCGTCTGGGGCGTCGCCTCCCAGCGCTTCCGGACGCTTCGCAGCCAGCGCAGCTTCAACAACGAGATTGGCCTGCCGCTGAGCCTGCTCGCCATCACCCCAGAGACCGAGGTGGTGGTGCTGGAGCTCGGCGGCGCCTACGCGTTCGGGGAGATCGAACGACTGGCGGCGATCGCGCGACCGCAGATCGGCGTGGTCACCAACGTCAGCCACTCTCACCTGTCACGCATGGGGTCACTGGAGGCGATCGCGACCACCAAGGCCGAGCTGCCCGCGGCGCTCCCGTCCGACGGCACGGCGGTCCTGAACGGCGACGACGCGCGCGTTCGAGGCATGGCCGGCGTGTGCCGCGGGCGTGTGATCCTCTACGGTCTCTCGCCCGACTGTGAGGTTCGCGCCGAGCACGTCGAGAGCCACGGGCTCAGTGGCATCTCGCTCGACCTGCTCGTCGCCCAGCAGCGCTATCATCTGCACGTCCCGCTGCTCGGCCAGCACAGCGCGCACACGGTCATGGCGGCGATCGGCGTCGGCCTGGCGCTGGGCATGACCGTTGAGGAGATGCTGCCTGGCCTCCACGAGCCGGACGTGCAGCTGCGGCTGGTCACGGTGCCGGCTGTCGGTGGCGCCATCCTGATCGACGACACCTACAACGCCAACCCGACCTCCTCGCTGGCCGCGCTCAACCTGCTCAGCGAGATCTCGAACCGGCGGCGAATTGCCGTATTTGGAGACATGCTCGAGCTCGGCTCGTTCGAGGAGGAAGGGCACCGCATGGTCGGCCGGCGAGCAGCCGCCGTGGTCGACCGGCTGTACACCATGGGCGAGCGGGCGCGGATCATCGCCGAGGAAGCGATGGCCTACGGGCTGCCGGCGGCGCGGGTGCGGACGGTGGGGAGCAAGCGCGACCTGGTCGACGTGCTGCGGGACGATCTGTGTGAAGGGGACTACGTGCTGGTGAAGGGATCACGGGGAGTGCGGATGGAGGACGTGGTGGCGGAGCTGCGCGATCGGTCGCGGCCGGAATGATCCTGCTGGTCGAGCTCACTCTGCGGGTCGCGCACTCGCTGCGCGCCGACAGCCTGCTGCCGCGTGAACCCGGGCGCAACCTCGCGCTGTCGCTGGCCCTGTCCTCGGTCGCGTTCCTGCTGACCGTCCTGGTCGGGCGGCCGTACATCGACATGCTGAGGGCGAAGAAGGTCGGCAAGCAGATCCGGATCGAGGGGCCCGAGGGGCACCTGGTCAAGACCGGCACCCCGACCATGGGCGGGCTGATGATCACGGTGCCAGTACTGTTCCTGACGATCGTGTTCAATCTCGCCGGCCGCCTGTCCATGCTGCTGCCGATCGGCGTGCTGCTGGGGACGGCCGCGCTCGGGGCCATCGACGACCGGATGTCGCTGGTCGGGGCGGCGCGCGCTGGCCTGGCGGCGCGCTTCAAGATGGCTTGGCTGCTCCTGTTCGCGATCGTGAGCGCGCTCGTGCTCTACTTCCCGCTCCGGCTCCAGAGCATCTACGTGCCGGGCATCGGTAAGCACGACATCGGCCTGATCTACATCCCGATCGCCGTCTTCGGCATCTCCGGAGCGGCCAACGCGGTGAACTTTACCGACGGGCTGGACTCGCTGGCCGGCGGGACCTCGGCGGTGGCCTTCGTGGCCTACGGGATCATCGCCTTCCTCCAGGGGCAGGTACAGGTCGTCACCTTCTGCTTCATGATGGCGGGGGCGATCCTGGGGTTCCTCTGGTACAACGCCCATCCGGCGCAGGTCATCATGGGCGATACGGGCGCGCTGGCCATCGGTGCGGCGCTGGCCACCGCGGCGTTCATGACCGGCCAGTGGCTGCTGCTGCCGGTCGTCGGGTTCGTCTTCGTGGCAGAGGCCTGCTCGGTGATGCTGCAGGTGAGCTACTTCAAGCTGACCCATGGCAAGCGCATCTTTCGAATGACCCCGATCCATCATCACTTCGAGTTGCTCGGCTGGTCCGAGACGCAGATCACGATGCGGTTCTGGCTCATCGGGATGATGGCCGGTCTGCTCGGCGTCGCTCTGGCGCTCATCTGAGGAGATGAGGATGGCGGACGAGGGTAGCGAGCGAGCGCTCCGCGGTCGACGCGCGGTGGTGATGGGTCTGGGCACGCGCCAGGGCGGGGTCGGCGTCGCGCGCTACCTGGTGCGTGCGGGGGCTGATGTGACCGTGACCGACCTGCGCTCCGCGGCGGACCTCGGCTCCGCGCTCGAGGCGCTCGCCGGCCTGCCGATCCACTACGTCCTGGGGGAGCACCGCGCGGAGGACTTCGACCGGGCGGACGTGGTGGTGCGGAACCCCGGTGTACCGGCGGACTCGCCCTGGCTGACGCGGGCACGTGCGGCAGGGGCACGCGTCGAGATGGAGATGAGCCTCTTCTTTCGCGCGTGCCCGGCGCCGATCGTGGGCATCACCGGGACCAAGGGGAAGACGACCACCGCTACTCTCTGCGCCGGCATCCTGGGCGTCGGCCGGCCGGACACCGTGCTCGCCGGGAATATGGGGGCGTCGGCACTGGACGCGCTGCCGCGCATCGACGCGGCCACACCGGTGGTGCTCGAGCTGTCGAGCTGGCAACTGGAGGGGATGGCCGAGCACGGCCAGAGCCCGCACGTGGCCGTCATCACCAACGTGAGTGAGGATCACCTCAACCGCTACCCGTCCTTCGCCGCCTATGTCGAGGCCAAGCGCCACATCGGGCGCTTCCAGCGTCCCGGGGACTGGTTCGTCGTCAACCGGGACGATCCACTCGTCTGGTCGAGCCGCGACGTCGGGCAAGGGACCGCCGTACCGTTCGGCCGCGAGCTGGGCCGCGCGATCGGCGCGTCGCTCGAGCATGGGCAGATCATCTGGCGCTGGGGCGACCGCGAGACGTTTTTGTGTGACACCCGGGACCTGCCGGTGCACGGCGAGCACGCGGCGTTCGACGCGGCCGCCGCCGCTGCCGCGGCGATCCTGGCCGGCGCCACACCGGACGAGGCGCGACGCGGCTTGCTGGCGTCGGAACCGGTGCGTGACCGGCAGGAGCGCGTGGCCACGCTCGGAGGGGTGCTCTACGTCAACGACACGACCGCGACCGCGCCGGCGGCCGTGATGGCCGCGCTCGACGCCTTCAGGGACCGACCGCTGGTGTTGATCGCGGGTGGGGCCGGGAAGGGAGCAGACCTGACGCAGGTGCTGGCACGCGTGGCCGCGCAGGCGAAGGCGGTAGTCCTGCTCGATGGTTCGGCGACCCAGGAGTTCCGGCGACTGCTCGACGAGGGCGGAGCCGACATCGTGCTGGGTCCCTTCGGGCTGATGGACGAGGCCGTGCGTGCCGCGACGGTGCTCGCGGCTCCGGGGGACGTCGTCCTGCTGTCGCCCGGCGTGGCGAGCTTCGGGCTGTTCCGGGACGAGTTCGAGCGGGGCGAGGCCTTCCGACGCGCGGTGGAGCGGCTGACGGTGACGAACCGGGAAGAGGTGCGGCGATGAGCGCGGCCCTGGGCGCGGTGGAGGGCCGGATCGAGCGCCTCCTCGGTTCGCGGGGCGTTCGAGGTATGCGGGCGGCGCTGCATGAGCCGGACTACTGGCTCATCACCATCGTGCTGACGCTGGTGATGTTCGGCACGGTTATGGTCTTCAGCGCGAGCTTCGCCATCGGTGTGCAGCAGAACGGCGGTAGCGGCTACTCCTACCTGATCAAGCAGCTCATGTGGGTGGCGATCGGGCTGGCGGGCATGTTCGCCACCTACACGATCGACTACCACGTCTGGCGGCGTGTCTCACTCCCCGGCATCATCGTCGTGCTCGGGCTGCTTGCCGTGGTCGCGGTCGTTCCCGGCGGCGGCGCGGCGGCGTTCGGCGCCAAGCGCTGGATCCCGCTGGGGCCGTTGACGTTCCAGCCGAGCGAGGTCGCCAAGCCGCTACTGATCCTCTATCTGGCTGACTGGCTTGGCTCCAAGGGCGCCAAGATCCGCCACTGGAGCCACGGCCTGCTGCCCTTCACGATCGTACTGGGCACGCTGATCGGGCTGGTGATGCTGCAGCCGGACCTGGGTACGTCGGGGCTGCTGGCCGCCATCGGCGTGGGCATGTTCCTGGTGGCGGGCGCGGACCTCCTGCAGCTGGGCATGTTGATGTCGGCCGGCATGATGGCCTTCGCGGTGCTGGCGCTCGGCGCGTCGTACCGCCGCGCTCGCATCCTGATCTTCCTGAACCCAGACACCGACCTGCGCAACCTCGGCTGGCAGCTGGCCCAGGCGCGATTGGCCCTCGGCAGTGGCGGGATCCTGGGGCTGGGGCTGGGCGCGAGCCGCCAGAAGTTCTCCTGGCTCCCGGCGGCCTCGACCGACGCAATCTTCGCGGTCATCGGGGAGGAGCTGGGCCTGGTCGGCTGCGCTCTGGTCCTACTGCTGTTCCTCGCGCTGGCCTGGCGCGGATACCGCATCGCCAAGCGAGCCCCCGACACCTTCGGGGCGCTGGTCGCGGTCGGCATCGTTACCTGGATGATCTTCCAGGCGGCGATCAACATCGGCGGCATCACCACGACGATCCCCTTCACCGGCGTGCCGCTGCCGTTCATCAGCTACGGCGGCACGGCGCTGGCGGTCTCGCTCACGGCGATGGGAATCCTGCTGAATATCTCGCGTCAAACGCTGGATCGCGCGCCGGCGGTCGCCTCCGGCCCGGCCAAGCCCCGTAGCGTCGGACGCCACGGCAAGCCCCTGCGGCATCAGACGCGGCCACGTGCCGAGCGTGAGTTCACCGCCCCTCGGCTGAGCCGGCCGAGCTCGCACCGTGGCAGAACCGCGGCCGGCGTCGACAGCCAGTTGCAGCCGTCCGGCTCCTTCGGACGAGCGAGGGATCGCCGGCCAACGCGGCACTGGGGATAGGCGAGGCCATGACCGCTGTGCCGCCCAACCTGCCTCCTCCACCCGCGACCATCCACCTCGTCGGGATCGGCGGGATCGGGATGAGCGGGCTGGCGCGTATCCTCGCGGCGCGCGGCTACCGCGTTACCGGCTCGGACGCGGCCGATTCGCCGGTCGTCCAGTCGCTGCGGGACGAGCGGTTCCTGGTGGCGATCGGGCAGGACGCGGCCAACCTGGGCGCGCCGCAGCTCGTGGTGGCGACCGCCGCTGCCCGTGACGCAAACCCGGAGCTCTTGGCGGCCCGGGAGCGTGGGATCCCCGTGCTCAAGCGCGCCACCGTGCTGGGACTGCTGTGCGACGAGCGGATCTGCATCGCCGTGGCGGGCACCCATGGGAAGTCCACCACGAGCGGGATGCTGGCGCTCGCGCTGTCGCGGGCCGGCGAGGATCCGTCCTTCGCGGTCGGGGCGGTCGTCACGCAGTTGGGGACCAACGCACGACCCGGACATGGGCCCGTCTTCGTCGCCGAGGCTGACGAATACGACTACAGTTTCCTGTCGCTGCATCCGCAGGTGGCAATCGTCACGAACGTCGAGCACGACCATCCGGACCTGTTCCCGACGCTCGAGGTGGTCGACGAGGCGTTCGCGCGCTTCGCGCGACAGGTGCGGCCGGACGGCACGCTGCTGGTATTGGCCGACGACCCGGGGTGCCGGCGGCTGATCGAGCGGCTCGGCTCGCTATCGTGCCGGGTGGTGACGTTTGGGGCCGCGCCCGATGCCGGTTGGAGGGTGACTGGAGAGGCGGCCGGGGGGTCTATCGTCAGGACTCCCGACGGCCGGGAGTTCGCCTTCCAGCTGCGCGTGCCGGGCTGGCACAATCGTCTCAACGCCGTGGCGGCGCTGGCGGGGGGCGCGGCCGCCGGCGTCGCGGTCGACCGGCTCCTGCCCGGCCTGACGGAGTTCACCGGGGTCGGGCGCCGGTTCGAGGAGCGGGGGCGGGCCCGAGGAGTCGTCGTCATCGACGACTACGCGCACCACCCCACGGAGATCGCGGTGAACGTGGCGGCGGCGCGGGAGCGCTATCCGGGCGTGCGGTTGTGGGCGGTGTTCCAGCCGCACACCTACTCGCGCACGCGCCTACTGCTGGACCGGTTCGCGCAGGCGCTGTCGGGTGCCGACCGGGTGGTTCTGGCGGAGATCTACGCGGCGCGTGAGACAGACGACCTCGGCGTGGGCTCCGCTGACATCGCGTCCCGCATCGACGGGCCGGCGGTGGACCTGGTAGGTACGCCCGAGGCAGCGGGGGCGCTCGTCGCCTCCGAGGCGCGGCCGGGCGACGTGGTCCTGGTGCTCGGAGCCGGCGACATCTGGAAGGCCAGCGAGGTACTGCTGCGGGCGCTAAGGGCGCGCGTGGACGAGCGGCCCGCGATCTGAGCCGCGCTGCCGGCCCGTACCGTGCGCGACGTCGCGGGTATCACGAGTGGCGCACCCGCACCGGCAGGTCTGGAGTTAGGAGATTCGAGTGGCACGACGAATTCGGGTGGGCGTCATCTTCGGGGGACGCTCGGGCGAGCATGACGTGTCGCTCCGCTCGGCCCAGGCGATCATGCGGGCCATGGACCGGAACCGCTTCGAGGTCGTCCCGATCGGGATCACCCGCGAGGGGCGCTGGCTGATCGGGCCGGACCCGCTGAGGGAGCTCGCCGGGACCTCTCAGCTGGCGCTGGAGGACGGCAGCGGCGATACGCCGGTGGAGGACCCGGGTTTCTCCGAATTGGCGACTCGCTCCGAGGCGGCGCTGGACGTGGCCGATGCCGGCTGGGTGCGCGATCTGGACGTCGTCTTTCCCGCCCTGCACGGGCCGATGGGGGAGGACGGCACCATCCAGGGGATGTTCGAGCTCGCCGACATCCCGTATGTGGGCGCGGGCGTGCTGGCCTCGTCCGTGGCGATGGACAAGGTCACGGCCAAGCGCCTGTTCCTGCAGGCCGGTCTGCCGGTCGACCCCGCCTGGCTGTGCGTCACCCGCCGTGAGTGGCAGCAACAGCCGGAGGAGATCACCGCGCGCATCGAGCGCGAGATCGGCTACCCATGCTTCACCAAGCCCGTCAACCTCGGCTCGAGCGTCGGCGTTGCCAAAGTCCACCATCCGGGCGAGCTGGAGGCCGGGATGGCCGAGGCCGCGCGCCACGACCGCAGGATTCTCGTCGAGCGCGGCATCGACGCGCGCGAGCTCGAGGTGAGCGTGCTGGGCAACGACGATCCGATCGCGTCGGTCGTCGGTGAGATCGTTCCGGCGCGAGAGTTCTACGACTACGAGGCGAAGTACGTCGACGACTCGGAACTGCTCGTGCCGGCGCCGATCACCGAGCAGCAATCGGAGGCGATCCGGCGGGCGGCGCGCGACGCCTTCAGCCTCCTCGATTGTGCCGGCCTGGCGCGGGTCGACTTCTTCCTCGAGCGGTCGACGGGTCGTATCTTCTTGAACGAGGTCAACACCATCCCCGGGTTCACGCGCATCAGCATGTATCCCAAGCTTTGGGAGGCGAGTGGCCTGACGTTTCAAGACCTGGTGTCGCGGCTCGTCGAACTGGCGGTCGAGCGCTACGCCGACCGGCACGGCGGCGGATGAGCACCCGTGCCGATGGCGGTCCGGTGTCCCGGCGAGAGGCGCAGCGACGGTCCGGCCGCGGCTCGCGCCTGGGCGGCTTTCTGCGCGCCGCCGCCGCCAACGGGCGATTCCCGGCGTTCCTGCTCAGCGTCGGCCTGACGGTGCTCGTGTTCGGCTTCCTCTTCTCCCGTGACTTCACGGTGCGCTCGGTCGTGGTGCGCGGCAACACTTTGGCGTATGCCGACTCCATCGTCGCCGCCAGCGGCGCGCTGGGCCAGCCAATCTTCCGGCTGGATACCGACGCCATCGCCCGGCGCGTGGCCGCGTATCCGGCGGTCGCCTTCGCCGAGGTCTCTACGCAGCTCCCGGACCGGGTGGTCGTCCAGCTGCACGAGCGGACCCCGGCGGTGGACTGGCAGGTCGGGGACAAGTCGGTTCTGGTGGACGACCACGGCTGGGTAATGGCGCCCGGCTTCGACCCGAAGCTGACGCGGATCGTCGAGACACAGGGCTCGCTGCCCGCGGTCGGCACGCAGCTGCCGGCGGACCTGATCGCGGCCGATCGCGCGATCGCGGAGCGATTCGGCGCGCAGCTCGGGACCATGGAGTACGACCACATTACCGGGCTTACCGCTCGACTGACCGACGGGCGCGAGATCGTCTTCGGCGGCTCGGACCAAATCCCGCTCAAGCTCAATGTTGCCCAGGCCGCGCTTGCGCTATCCGATCCATGGACCCACCTCGACGTACGGGAGCCGGATCGCCCCTTCTACCAGTAATCCCACGTTCTACGACCCATCCCAGCTGGCGGACAGCATGCGTACGGACGCCAACCATACTCGGAAATGCGCTCTGGACCGCCGACCGTACGTTCACGGCGCGGTCCGGTGCCCCGCGGGCCGGTCGAGCGTTCAGCTCGCGTGAAAGCCGCACGCGGAATCTGCGCATGCACGAACACCGTGACTGAACGCCCCGTGCTATAATCCTGCAGACACCATTGCATCCTGGACTGCCTTGAACCACGACGGTGAGCGGTCGGGAAGGCGACTGTGACAGCACGAGCCTGGTATGTCGGTCTCGACCTGGGACCGCGGACGTTCACGGCCGCCGCGGCCGTCCGTGGGGCTGGCGGCGACGTCGCGGCGCTGGGCAGCGAGTCGGTGACAGGTGCGGGGATCGACCGCGGGCGCATCGTCGACGCGGCCGCGCTGCGTCGCTCGGTCGAGGCGCTCCTCACCCGGGTGACGGATCGCCTCGACGCAGAGATCGCGTCCGTGGCCCTGACCATCCCGGGTTCGCCGTGCCGCCGCGTCGCGGCCTCGGCGGAGCGGCGTTTCGGTACGCCCAACTGGATCGACTCGGTTACGGTGCAGGAGCTGCGCCTCCAGACGCTCCGGGTGCCCGCCGCGGCCGGAACGGTGCTGGCGAGCAGGAGCTGGGCACGCGTTGACGGCCGACGATGGCCCGACTCGGAGCCGGTAGGCTGGGGACAGCGACTGCGGGTCGATACTGAAGCCTGGGTCGTGACGCCGGACTACATCGCGGGTTACGCGCGGATGCTGGCGCAGCTGGGATTCGAACTCGACCTGTTGATGCCCCGGGTGGCCGCGGCAGCCGCGGTAGCGCTTCACCGGACGGAGATGGAGCGGGGGGCGCTGGCCATCGACGTCGGGGAGACCGAGACCGATGTGGCGGCCTATGCCGGCGGTGTGCTGCGGGCGCTGTTCAACGTGCCGCACGGTTTCGCGACACGGCCGGAACTGTCGACGGAACGTTCGCTCAACCCTTCGAGGTCGACCGTTCCCGGTCGCGGACGGGCGACACCGCGCGGTCTGGCGTACGGGCGGCCCTATTCTACGATGGCCGCGCTCAACGGCGCGGTCCGTGGTGCAGAGAATGCGACCGTCACGGACGCTGGCCCCCTCACGTCAACGCCGGCCAACCTGTTTCGCCAGATACGGCGGCGGCTGGAAGAGCTCGAGCTGCAACGCTTCGTGCGCGGCGGGCTGGTCCTTATCGGTGATGGCGCCCGGCGCCCGGACACCCTGGCGGCGGCAGTAGATGTGCTGGGGCTGCCGGCACGGGTAGGGCGACCACTCGGCTGGGAAGGCGGCCGCGGCTGCGCGGACCCGGCGTTGACGGCCGCGATAGGACTGGTTCTCACTCAGGCGCAGATGCATCCCGACGACGAGCCACCCAGGACGGCGCCGCGCGCGCAACCGGTGCCGGTGCCCGCGCGAGCGTCACATGAGAGAGTGGGCGGCCTCGGTCGATGGCTACGGGAATTCGTGCCGGCCGGTGAGGGGACGTAGGGCTCACTTTGCCGCAGGAGGCGGTGGGCGAGCATACTGTTACGACAACTCGTGCTGGCTCGGGAGCGACAATCGGGGAGCGGTCGCGGCTGGTGCGCTGCGGGAAGGAACCTTGATGTTCAACGTCCACGACGACGACTACGCGCACTCTTACGCTCGCATCAAGGTGATCGGTGTGGGTGGCGGCGGGGGCAATGCGATCAACCGCATGATCGGGGCCGGCGTCGACGGCGTCGAGTTCATCGCGGTCAACACCGATGCACAGGCGTTGATGAACTCGATGAGCCCGGTGACGGTTCGGATCGGCGACAAGCTGACCAAGGGGCTCGGCGCGGGCGGACGCCCGGAGATCGGCGAACGCGCCGCCGAGGAGAGCATCGACTCCATCAGTGAGGTCGTCCGTGGTGCCGACATGGTCTTCATCACGGCCGGCATGGGCGGCGGAACCGGCACGGGCGCCTCGCCGATCGTGGCGCGGCTGTCGCGCGAGACCGGATCGCTGACTGTTGGCGTCGTGACGCGCCCGTTCGACTTCGAGGGCGCTAAGCGGCGGCGCGTCGCCGACGAAGGGGTTGCCGCGCTCAAGGAGCACGTCGACGCCTTGATCACGATACCGAACCAGCGCTTGATCAGCCTGGTCGACCCGAAGACGCCGTTCTCGGAGGCGTTCCGGCTCGCCGACGACGTCCTCCGCCAGGGCATTCAAGGCATCTCCGACCTGATCATCAAGCCGGGTCTGATCAACCTCGACTTCGCCGACGTCAAGACGATCATGCGCGACGCGGGGTCCGCGCTCATGGCGATCGGCCGCGGCACCGGCGAGACGCGCTGCGTCGACGCCGCGCGCATGGCAATCGAGAGCCCGATGCTGGAGATGAGCATCGACGGGGCCGTCGGGGTGCTCTACAACATCATCGGCGGGCCGGACCTGTCGCTGGTCGAGATCAACGAGGCCGCCGAGGTCATCCGCTCCGCGGCGGACGAGGATGCCGAGATCATCTTCGGCGCCACGACCGACGAGGCCATGGGTCGCGACGTCCAGATCACGCTGATCGCTACGGGCTTCCAGGGCGGACAGCCGCGGCGAGCGCGCAACGAGCGGCGCTTCCGTTCGGCGGATGCGCCGGCCACGCCCAGCGCCCCGGCCGGAACGCCCCGTACGCCGCTGATGGCCGACGACGAGTGGTCCGAGCCGGCGATCCTCCGCTTCCTGCGCGAGCGGTGAGGGAATCGGGGTGCGCTGTCCCTTCTGCCAGGCGCGTGACTCGAGGGTGGTGGACTCGCGTGAGCTGGGCAGCGGCGACAGCATCCGGCGTCGCCGCGAGTGCAGCGCGTGTGGACGCCGCTTCACGACCTACGAGCGGGTCGAGAGCGGCAGCCTGATCGTCGTCAAGCGCGACGGCCGTCGCGAGGAGTTCGACCCGCGCAAGCTGCGCGAAAAGCTGCGCATCGCGCTGACCAAGCGGCCCGTGCCCGAGACCGAGGTCGACCGCATCGTGGCGGCCGTCGAGGCCGAGCTGCTGGCGATGGGCACCGTTGAGGTGCCGAGTACGGCGATCGGAGAGATCGCCCTGCGGCAGCTGAAGCAGCTCGACCAGGTCGCCTATATCCGCTTCGCGTCCGTGTACCGCAGCTTCGCCGATCTCGACGACCTCCGGCGGGAGATGGAGGTCCTGAGCGGCACGCCCGGCCCCAAGAAGGCGAGCGAGTAGCGCGTCGTGCCGGGAGATAGACCCGTCGATCTGCCGCCTGCGCGCGGGAGTGGGGCCCGCGCCCACCCAAGCAACCGGCCTGAATGGGTGGAAGATACGCAGGTTGCATGCAGGGCGCGACGAATCGCGCCCTGATCTATTTGGTCGAACGGTTAAGCGAATCCAGAGACGTCCGCGCACGGCGCGATCGGCCGACGTGCATGCTGGACGTTCGGCGAGTCGATCCGGGATCGAGGTTTAGGGGAGCGCGCCCGGTCGCACCCGATTGCGGCCTCCCGCGGTCCGCGTGGAGCGCTGCGGGC
Organism: Thermomicrobiaceae bacterium; assembly: GCA_035532355.1. GTDB lineage: Bacteria > Chloroflexota > Chloroflexia > Thermomicrobiales > Thermomicrobiaceae > DASSZN01. The sequence goes on from DATKRJ010000137.1 coordinate 15,743, forward strand.
GACCGCGATCGGTCTGACGACAGGAAGACGTCAGCTCAGGTGCCGGTCGATCTGCTGGAGGAGGCGTTGCTTGGGCTGCGCGCCGACGATGCGCTCGACGGGCTTGCCGTGCTTGTACAGCATGATGGTCGGGATGCTGCTGATCCCCAGCTGCGAAGCGATGCGCATGTTCTCGTCGACGTTGACCTTGACGAGCTTCAGGGCCGTTCCCTTCTCATCTGCGATCTCATCCAGAATCGGCGAGACCATGCGACACGGGCCGCACCAGACGGCCCAGAAGTCGACCAGGACCGGGACGTCGGACTTGACGACCTCCTGATCAAACGTCGCGTCGCTAACGGTGACGGCTTTCGCCATGTCTGCATCTCCTCCGTGCGCCCGAGCGCGTGGCCCGCGCGTCGCGGGCTACCGGTGTCAACCCTCGGGACGATGGCCGCATTCCCCGAACCGGGGAGGGGCGACGCCTCTGGTATAATCCGCCGCGACATGGACAGTCAGCGGCACCGGGTAGCCTTCGACGGCCTCTTCCTGCAGCAGCCTACCACAGGGAGCGGTCAGTACGCGCTGCACCTCTGGCGAAGGCTCGCGGCCGGGGATGCCTCGCTCGAGGCCGTGCTGCTCCGGCCCGCTCCGGCGCCGGGGGACGGAACGCCGGCCAACGGTGCGGCGACCGTGGCACCGCCACCATGGGCCCGCGCGGGTAAGTCGCACAAGCTGTGGTGGGAGCAGCGTGGGGTCGTGCGCGCGGCGCATCGGGCATCGGCCGACCTGCTCCACGTGCCGTACTTCGCCGGGCCCCGGTCGGCGCGTCTGCCCCTCGTCATCACGATCCACGACGTCATACCGCTGGTCTTCCCCGAGTACGGCGGCTCGCTGCCGATGCGGCTCTACCTGCGGCTGGTGATCGGAGCCGCCCGGCGCGCCAGGATGATCCTGACCGACTCGGACTGCTCGGCCCGGGACATCCAGGGATGGCTGGAGATCCCGTCGGATCGGATCCAGGTCATCCCTCTGGCCGCCGATCCGTCGTTCCGGCCGGTCGACGACCCGGAGGCGTCCGCGGCACTGCGAGAACGCTACGATCTCCGTGGGCCGGTCGTGTTCAACGTCGACGGCCTCGACGTGCGCAAGAACCTGGCGGCCCTGGTGGAGGCGTTCGCGCGGGCCCTGCCCGAGCTACCGCCAGATACACGGCTGGTTATCGCCGGTCGCGCTCATACCGGTAACCGTCGTCTCTACCCGCCACTGGAGACCAGCATACGTGCCTGGGGACTGCAGGATCAGGTCGTGCTCGCCGGCCGGGTCGGCGACGCCGAGAAGCTGGCACTGTATAACCTGGCCGACCTCTACGTATCGGCGTCGCTCTACGAGGGCTTCGGGCTATCACCGCTGGAGGCCATGGCCTGCGGAACGCCGGTGGTCTCCTCCAATCGCGCCAGCCTGCCCGAGGTGGTCGGCAGCGGCGGACTGCTGGTGGACCCGACCCCGGCGCGGCTGGCGGCCGCCATCGTCTCGGTCACGACCGACGAGTGGCTGCGGCGGGACCTCGGACGACGAGCGCTGGCCCGTGCCGGCGCTTTCTCCTGGGAGCGAACCGCGGACGCCACGCGGGACGTCTACCGGCATGTCATCCGCGACGCCCATGCCGGGCACGGAAGACGGCAGCCGGCCCGGTGAGAGTCCTGATGGTGTCCAAGGCGCTGGTCACGGGCGTGTATCAGAAGAAGCTGGAGGAGCTCGCGCGGCTGCCGGACATCGAGCTGCTGGCACTGGTCCCGCCCTACTGGCACGAGGCGCGGGTGGGAGTCCAGCGTCTGGAGCGACGCCACACCGAGGGCTATCACCTCGTCGAGATCCCGATGCTGTTCAACGGTCATCACCACGTGCATCTCTACCCGAGCCTGGGACGGCACGTCCGCGCGTTCCGCCCGGACGTCGTGCACGTCGACGAGGAGCCGTACAACGCGGCGACCGTCCACGCGGCGGTATTGGGGCGCTCGGTGGGCGCGCGCGTCGTGTTCTTTACGTGGCAGAACCTGCTGCGCCGGTACCCGATCCCTTTCCGGTTGTTCGAGGCGCTGAACTACCGGCTCGCCAGCGCCGCCGTGGCCGGGATCCCCGCCGCCGCCGAGGTGCTGCGGCGCAAGGGCTACCGCGGACGCGTCGAGGTGATCCCCCAGTTCGGCGTCGATCCCGACCTCTTCCGCCCGGTGCCGCGACGGCCGCGGACCGGCCCGGCCGTCATCGGCTACGCCGGACGCCTGGTGCCGGAGAAGGGCGTGCCCGTCCTGCTGGAGGCCTTCAGCCGGCTGCGCACGCGTGCCCGGCTGGAGATCCTGGGGGGCGGCACCGAGCGTTCCAGACTGGAGCAGCAGGCCAACGCGCTCGGCGTCCGAGATCGGGTAACGTTTCGGGGCACCCTGGCGCCCGGTGAGATGCCGGTGGCGCTGGCTGGACTGGATCTACTGGTCATTCCGTCCCTGACCCGGCCGAACTGGAAAGAGCAGTTCGGCCGGGTGATCATCGAGGCGATGGCATGCGAGGTTCCAGTCGTCGGATCTGACTCCGGTGAGATCCCCGGGACCATTGGCGACGCCGGGGTGGTCGTTCCCGAGAACGACGCCGAGGCGTTGGCGGCCGCGCTGGATGAACTGTTCACCAACGAGGAAAAGCGACTGGCGTTGGGGCGGCGTGCCCGACGTCGAGTACTGGAGCACTTCACGCAGGCCGCGGTCGCCGCGCGCTACTACGAGCTGTATCGCTCGCTGCTCCCGGAGGGCGAGGGCGCCCGTGACGCGCGGTCTCGCGCCGCCGGACGGTAGGAGGAACGCCGGTGGGACAGAAGCGCGAGCTCGCCCTCGGTCAGGCGCCGCGGCTCCTGGAGCCGGGCCCACTGGTTCTGATCACGTCGCTCTACCGGGCACAGCACAACGTCATGACGGCCGGCTGGCTTCTGCCGCTGGGGTTCCAGCCCGTCCGGGTAGCCGTCGCCATCCACCCGTCGCGCCTCACCCACGAGTTCATCACGCGTGGTGAAACCTTCGCCCTCAACGTGCCGACGCTCGAGCTCCTCAACGCCGTGCATCGCTGCGGCATCGAGTCGGGACGGGACGGAGACAAGTTCGTCGCGGCCGGCCTGACGCCGATCGATGCCGTGGCGATCGAGCCGCCGCTGGTCAACGAGTGCGTGGCCCACATCGAGTGCGGGCTGATCGAGCGACTCACCCTGGCCGACCACGATCTCTTCGTGGGCGAGGTGCTGACGGTCACGGCGGACGACGCGGCGTTCGGCGACCGCTGGCTGATTGGCGAGGGCGTCGAACTGATCCACCACCTGGCCGCCGACCAGTATATCGGGCCGGGGAAGGTGTACCGGGGATGGGCAGCGACCGAGGTCGAGGAGTCCTGAGGCCCGATCGACAGGCACGGCGCCACGGCGGTTCCGGTCGTGCGGGCGCCCAAGCCGAGACGCCAGGGCTTGGTCCCGCGGGGTCGTGCTCGTGCGGGAAAAGGAAACGGGGGCAGCCGTCCGACTGCCCCCGCGCGACCTCGTCGACTCGATCAGTGGCCGCCGCTGCCGCCGTCGCCCATCTGGATCACCTTGAAGCTGTTCGGGTCGAGCTGGTCGCCGCCGACGTGCAGGGTGGCCGAGGCGCCCTTCATAGCCCGGCTGAGTGCATGATCCACCAGTGTGTAGTTGCCTGGCACGTCCGGCTTCAGTTCGACGACCGTGGCCGCTCCGGGCGGGACAGTCGTTGTCTGAACGTTGGTCAGCCACTCGGACGGCTGGTCGGCGTCCGCGATGGCGCCGTCGGGCGCGACCCGGGTGAAGATCTGGCCGATCACGTGGAAGCTGGACGTCAGGTTCGGGCCGCCATCCCCGAAGAAGATGCGCACCGTCTGACTGGTCTTGGCCTGCAGAGCGTTGGCGCCGGTGAGGGAATTGACCGAGCCGTTGAAGACCACGTAGTCCGGAGTCTCGGCGGCCATCTTGGTCATCGACATATCGTGCAGCCCCGGCTGGCCAGCAGTGCCGTCGATGTACATGTCACCCTGCATCACGTAGAACTCCTGGTCGACCTGCGGCAGGCCGCCGGCCGGCTCGACCACGATCATGCCGTACATGCCGTTGGCGATGTGCATCGCCGGCGGGGGCGTGGCGCAGTGGTAGACATAGGCGCCCGGATGCTCGGCGACGAACTGGAAGGTGGCGGAGTGGCCCGGCGTCACCTGCATGTCGGTGGCGCCGCCGCCGGGGCCGCTGACGGCGTGGAGGTCAATGCTGTGGGTCACGCTGCTTGTCGACGGGTTGGTCAGCGTGATCTGCACCGTGTCGCCCACCCGGACGCGAAGCATCGGACCGGGCACCGTCCCGTTGAAGGTCCAGTAGTGGTAGGCAACGCCGTCGTCGAGCTGAGCAACGACTTCCTTGATCTCGAGGTTGTACTTGACGAGCTCGGGACCACGGGTCCCGACCGGCGGCGCCACCTGGGGCTGCGGCAGCGGCGCCAGGTTGGCCGGCGCCGGCTGAACGCCCGTGCCGGCCGCCGCCGCGTTACCGCTCATGGCCATGCCGTTGGTCCCACCACTGCCGCGCACGCCGTAGCCGGCGAAACCGGCGCCGACGATCAGGGCGGCCACGGTGACGGTGAGTATCGTCAGGCGTGCGGCGCGACGACGCAGTAGACGAAGCGGATTCATCGAGACCTCCTCATGCCGTTCGGGCCTCCCCGGCCGGGGCCGCCCGAGCGGCCCGACGAGGCAAGAGTAGGCGTGTCGTGAAAAACTGCACACGACCGGCAGGGTGGTTTTCCGGGGCGGGAGCGGGCAGTCTTGTCGCCACCCAGACTGATGATGAGGTAGGGGAGTACGCCTACCCAAGTGGGTAGGTGAGCGGCACGGGCTATTCCTCGGGCGGGTTCACCAGGCCGTGTCGCAGCGCGTAGGCGATAACCTGTGCCCGGTTCTGCAGGTGGAGCTTGTTCAGGATGTTACGAAGATGGTACTTGACCGTGTTCTCGCTGACGATGAGGCGGTCGGCGAGCTCGCGATTGGAGGTGATCCCCTGGACCAGGAGCTCGAGCACCTCGCGCTCGCGCTCGGTCAGGTCCTCGACCGTCCGCTCGACGCGATGGGTCGTCGGACGCGCGAACTCCCTCAAGACCTTCCGGGCGAGCCCGGGGGTAAGCGCCGGCTGCCCCTGGTCGACGCCCTCGAGCAGCGCGAAGAACTCACGCGCCTCGAGGTTCTTCGGCAGGAAGCCCTCGGCGCCCGACTTGACCGCTTCGAAGAGGTCGGCGTCCTCCTCGGACGCGGTGAGCACGACCACCTTCACGTCCGGCAGCTCGGCACTGATGAGGCGCGTGGCTTCCAATCCACCCATGACCGGCATGGTCAGGTCCATCAGGACGACGTTTGGGTGGAGCGCGCGGGCCTGATCGACTGCTTCGCGGCCGTTGCGGGCCTCGGCCACCACATTGACGCCGCGCGCCTCCAGCAGGCTGCGCAGGCCGTCGCGGAACAGCGCGTGGTCATCGGCGATCACGACTCGCATGCGGCCCTCCCTCGCTGGTGATGACGACGTCGTCGGTCGGGACGCGAACCAGGACACCGGTCCCTTCGCCCGGCCGCGAGGTGATCTCGAGCGTACCACCCACCGCCTCTGCTCGCTCTCGCATGGTCGAGAGGCCGAAGCGCGGGAAGGCGGTCCGGCCGAGGGCTTCCGGGTCGAAGCCGGCGCCGTTGTCCTGGACTGTCACCGAGATCCAGCCGGGCTGGTGGCTGACGGTCACCCGGGCCTGTGATGCGCCCGCGTGCTTGCGCACGTTCGCAAGCGCCTCCTGGATGATCCGCAGAAGCTGGATCTCGGCGAGCGGAGTCAGGTGGAGGCCTGCCTCGTCGAGCGCGGCTGCATCGAGCGATGCGCCGATGCCGCTCTGGTCCTGCCATCGCTCGAGGTACTCACGCAGCGCGTCGAGGAACGGGCGCTGGGTGTCGGCAGTGACGCGGAGCCCGAGGATGTTCTCGCGGACGTCGACGTAGGCCTCGCGGGCCGCCTGGGCCAGCTGGCCGATCTGCACCGCGGCGCGCTCCGGCTGATCCTGGCGCAGCAGCTCCTCGGCGGCCTGCGCCTTCGTGTTCACATAACCGAGCACCTGGGCCAGGCTGTCGTGCATCTCGCGCGCGATGCGATCGCGCTCCTCGCTGATCGCCAGCGCTCGGATGCGACGATGGAGCCGCGCGTTCTCGATCGCGATAGCGGCCTGGGTGGCGAAGCGCTCCAGGCGCACCTGGTCGCCGGCATCGAACTCCCGCGCGCCCTGCTTCTCGGTGAGATACAGGCTGCCGAGCACGCGCCCGTGGGAGAGGATGGGGACGGCGAGCAGCGAGCGCATGGGCGGGTGGTTCGGTGGAAACCCGACGGAACCCGGCTCCAGCGCGAGATCGGGCGTCCGGATGGGCCGCGCCTGGTGGATCACGACGCCGAGGAGCCCGTGACCGACCGGGATGGGTCCGATGGCAGCGCGCTCCTCCGCGGTCAGGCCGGAGGTCAGAAACGCCTCGATCCACCCCTCCTCGCTCAACAGTGACATCGCGCCGTAGCGCGCGCCGACCAGCTCGCGCGCCTCCTCGACGACTTTCTGGAGTACGGTCTCGAGATCAAGCTGGCCGGTGATCGCCACCCCGGCCTCGTGCAGCGCCAGCAGTTCCTGGTTCTGGCGCGTGAGACGTGCCTGCATCCGGCCGATCACGCTAAAGACCGACTCGGCAAAGATGAAGGCGCCGATCAGGACGATCCCGGCGAGCAGCAGGTAGCCCGGCCAGGTAACGAAGAGTTGCGGATAGACGAGGTGGCGCAGGAGTTCCAGGCCGGCGAGGAACACCAGGGGGGCGAGGACGGCGATCCACTTGAGGCGGCACATCGCGATCGGACCCTCGAGGCTCAGCCAGGATTCTCGGTCAACGCCGTCGGCCACGACCCACCTCCGACGTCGATTCTACCGGTGGCCGGTGTCCACCGTGTCCGGGCGGAGCGTAGCCGCCCGGTTGCTCAGGCATGGACCACGGCCGCCGCCTACTCGACTCCCTCGGCAGTGATTACCACCGGCTCCGTCACCGCCGGGAGCTTCATCGCGTGGCTCGTGCGCCGCAGCAGGTCGAACCAGGCCTTGCGCGCCGTCTTGCTCAGCACCGTCGTCTGCTCGGCGTGCAGTTCGGACAGCCGGGCCCGGTCGAGGTCGAACTCCTCGGCCAGGTTCCTGCGCAGCTCCCGCCGCCGCTCCACACCGGCCGCGAGAATCAGCTGGAGGTCCCGCACCAGGTCCTGCACGGCCGCCGGATCCTCGGTGGCCGTGGACTGGGGCACGACCAGAACGTGGGTCGGCAGTGGAAAGCCGGTCAGGATGAACCAGGCACGCACGAGGTCCCCCAGGTGGCCGGAATCCGCGGCCTGGAGCGCGGGAATGCCCTC
>DATKRJ010000138.1:0-10832 GCA_035532355.1 Thermomicrobiaceae bacterium
GCCGTGTCCGGCCCGACGCGCTGCCGCAGCGCCTCCACGTCCACGTTGCCGCGCTGGTCGGACGGCACCGTGACAACCTTGTAGCCGGCCATGGCGGCGGTTGCCGGGTTGGTGCCGTGGGCGGAGTCCGGGACGATGACGGTGGTGCGACCGCTGTCACCGATGCTCTCGAAGTAGGCCCGGGCGATCAGGATACCGGTGAGCTCACCGTGAGCGCCGGCTGCCGGCTGGAGTGTGACGGCGTCCATGCCGCTGATCTCGGCGAGGTAGGTGCGCAGCGCATACATCAGCTCGAGCGCCCCCTGCACCGTGCTGGGATCCTGGAGCGGATGGATCTGGGCAAACCCGGGAAGACGCGCCACCAGTTCGTTGATCTTGGGGTTGTACTTCATGGTGCAGGAGCCGAGCGGGTAGAACCCGATGTCGACGGCGTGATTCAACTGGGACAGACGAGTGTAATGGCGGATGACGTCGACCTCGCTGACCTCGGGCAGCGCGAGCCCATCGCGACAGAGGTTGGCCGGCAGTTCGGCGATTGGGACGTCGGGACCGGGCATGGACACGCCGCGCCGGCCGGGCTTGCCCAGTTCGAAAATCAGTGGCTCGGTTCGCATCTGATCCTCCCACAACGCGGCTCCGGCTCGCGCGGCCAGACCTGCCAATCGAGGAGGATAGCACCGCCTCGGAGGTCGGACAAGAGCGGTAGCGAGGGGCGTCTTGGGCCGGCGCCGTCCGGTCGTCTGGTAGAATGAACGGGCATCCTCGACCGTCGTGTGCTTGAAGAAATACTGGGGAATCCATGGCGAAACAGTCCTACTACGGTGGTCAGGCGGTCATGGAAGGCGTGATGATGCGGGGCCGCCAGGACATGGCCGTCGCGGTACGCACGCCGACCGGGGAGATCGCGGTCTTCCACCAGCGGCTCGAGCCGGGCGACTGGGTGCGCCGACTGCGGCCAATGCCGCTGCTGCGCGGTGTCTTTCTCCTCTGGGACACGATGCTACTGGGGATGCGAGCGCTGGTCTTCTCGGCCAACGTGGGGCTAGCCGAGGAGGATGACCCCGCCGCGACCGCCGTGCCCGCTGGTCCGCTCTCAGGTGTGGCGCTCTGGGGCACGGTCGCTGTCTCGATCCTGTTCTCGATCGGTCTCTTCTTCGTGGCGCCGCTGGCGGTCGTGGGGCTGCTCGATAGCCACATCCAGAGCTCGATCGTCAGCAACCTGGTTGAGGGTGGTATTCGGCTTGGTATCCTGCTCGGCTATCTTGGGGCGTTGGGTCAGTTGCGCGACATCCGCCGGGTGTTCGGTTATCACGGCGCGGAGCACAAGACGATCAATGCCTGGGAGGCCGGAGACCCGCTCGACGTCCCGCACGTTCGCGCGCATAGCATTAGCCACCCGCGCTGCGGCACGGGGTTTCTGCTCGTCGTGGTGCTCCTGTCGGTGCTCGTCTTCGCGTTCCTGGGCCGGCCCCCCTTCGCCCTGCGCATCCTGTCGCGAATCGTGCTCGTGCCCTTGATCGCGGCGCTGGCGTACGAGTTCATCAAGTGGACCGCCGCGCATCTCAGCAACCCCGTCGTGCGGGCGTTGATCGCGCCCAGCCTGGCGCTTCAGCGGCTGACGACGCGAGAGCCCGATGACGAGATGCTCGAGGCCGCGATCGCGTCCTTCAAGCGCGTCCTCGTGGCCGAGGGAACGCTGGACGCGGGGGAGTTCTTCTGCTCGGGGATCGTCGCGGTCGACGAATCCGGGCGTCTGCTCCAGCCGGCGGTGGCGTCGGCGCCGGTCTGAGCACGGCCGCGACGTCTTCGAGAAAGGTTGACCGGGTGGAGATCGGGCAGGGGGCGACCCCGGCCGGCAAGCTCTGGGGCGGACGCTTCAGTCGTCCGACCGACGCGCTCGTCGACGAGATGAACGCCTCGATCGGCTTCGACCGGCGCCTGGCGCGCCAGGACATCATGGGGTCGATCGCTCACGCCCGGATGCTAGCCAGACAGGGGATCGTGGACAGCGCCGACGCGTCCTCGATTGAGGCCGGCCTTCGCCTGATCCTGGCTGAGATCGACCGCGGCGAGTATGAGTTCCGGGTCGAGGATGAGGACATCCACCTGAGCGTGGAGCGGCGCCTCCGCCAGCTGATCGGTCCCCCGGCCGGCCGACTTCATACGGCACGCAGCCGTAACGACCAGGTGGCGACCGACTTCCGGCTCTGGATGCGCGAGGCAATTCTCCAGATCGCCGGTGGAGTCGTGGCGTCCTCGCGGGCGCTGCTCGAACTGGCCGACCGCTACCCCGACGCGATCATGCCGGGTTACACCCACGTGCAGCGCGCGCAGCCTGTCCTGCTGGCGCACCACGCCCTGGCGTACGTCGAGATGCTGCGACGGGACCTGGATCGGCTCAGGGACACCTATCGGCGCACGAACGTCTCGCCGTTGGGGGCCGGCGCGCTGGCCGGAGTCACCTACCCCATCGACCGGGAGTACACGGCGACACTGCTGGGATTCGACGGAGTGGCGGCCAACAGCCTGGACGCCGTCTCGGATCGGGACTTCGCGATCGACTTCCTGGCGACGTGCAGCCAGCTCATGCTGCACCTGTCGCGACTGGCCGAGGAGTTGGTCTACTGGTCGAGCAGCGAGTTTGGGTTCGTCGAGTTCGACGACGCCTTCTCGACCGGCAGTAGCATCATGCCCCAGAAGAAGAACCCCGACGTCGCCGAGCTGATCCGCGGCAAGACCGGACGTGTCTACGGTCATCTGATCGGCATGCTGACCGTGGGCAAGGGACTGCCGCTGGCGTACAACAAGGACCTGCAGGAGGACAAAGAGGGCGTCTTCGACTCCTTTGACACCGTCGACATCATCCTGCGCGTGCTCCCGCCGATGCTGAGCACGACGCGCTTCCGGGTCGAGCACATGGCGTCCGCCGCCGCCGCCGGCTTCACGCTGGCGACCGACGTGGCGGACCACCTCGTGCGGCACGGCCTACCGTTCCGCGAGGCGCACGAGATCGTCGGGCGAGTTGTCGCCTACTGTGTAATCGAGGAAAAGGATCTCCCCGACCTGACGGCCGCCGAGTGGGGGCAATTCTCGCCGCTCCTCGCGGCATCTCCCCCGCCGCTAACCCCCGCTGACGCCATCTCGGCGCGGGAGATGCCCGGGGGCACCGGGTCTCGCCATGTCGCTGCGGCGCGCGAGGCAGCCCGGCGGAGTCTGGACGAATGGGCAGGCTGGGTTGCGGGCCGGAGCGACGATGTGGCCGATACCTACCGCCGACTAGGACTGGATTTGCCCCGATGACTGTGCTGCGCGACGAGCGAGTGGATCAGGCCCGGCCGGATCGCGTGCGGACCTGGCTGGTTCGTACGCTGGACGAGATGCCGCGCGTCTACGACGTCCGCTACGAGGTCTTCGTGCGCGAGCAGGGGATTGCGTCCAACGTCCATGACGATCCGGACGATCGCTACAGCCTGCACGTCCTGGGCGCGGTGGACGACGAGGTCGTGGGAACGGGGCGTATAACCTTCTTCGGCGACGAGGCGCAGATCGTCTGGGTGGCCGTTCTCAAGCCCTACCGGGGGTTCGGCGTCGGGCGCGCGGTGATGGAGCAGTTGCTGGACCTGGCGCGCGAGCACGGAAGCCGGATCGTTACCCTCAACGCACAGACCCATGCCCTCAACTTCTACACCGCGCTCGGCTTCCGCGCCCTCGGGCGCCGCTTCCACATGTCCAACATCGAGCATCAGTATATGGTCCTGGATCTCCGCGAAGCGTAGACGCGGCGACCGATTTGGCAAGTGGGGCGTGGCGCGCCCGCCGGGCGCATGCTGCGTCGGGCCGTGGATCAGGCGTGGCTCAGTGGCTCTGCATTGGGGCCGGCGGTTGGAGGGATGTCGATGGCGACGCTGAGACGAGTTCCAGAGGACGGCGCGCCGCCGCAGGTGCGCGACCAGTACGCCGCGATCAAAGCGGGGTTCGGCGCCGGGACGGTTCCGCCGGCATACCAGGTGCTGGCCAATAATCCGGCCCTGCTCGAGGCGGCAGTCGACAACCGGCGGCGGATCATGAACGCGGGGGAGCTCGACCCGATCCTCAAGGAGTGGCTGGCCTGGGCCACCGTGACGTTGGCCAACAACCAGTTCGGTGTCAAAGTTCACACTGCGCGGTTGAAGCGCATGGGCGTGACCAGCGCTCAAATCATCGAGGGCCTGTCGGTGCTCCAGTACTTTACCGGAATCAGCGTGGTTATCAACGGCCTGGCAATGGACGACGACGTCGACCCCGCCGTGGAGGAGTACCTGTCGCGCACGGAGTGAGTGGGGGAACGCCTCAGTCGCCGGGCTCGACGATCGTCTCCTGGGTAGCGATGTCGTCGTCGACCGAGCCCGCGACTGGCGCGAGCGGCATGAAACCCAGCGCGAGAGACTGCTCGACGATGTCCCGCTTGACGAGAATCTCGGCGCTCATCAATGTGTCACGCAGCGGGTGATCCGACATTGCCTGACCGAGCATCTCGCGCACCTGCCGCATCAGGTCGAGCGTCTTGTTGAAGGTCAGGACAAGGTCGCCCTCGCTCAATTCAATCTGCTCCAGGATGCGCGACATCGTGGCGCCGTGGCACCAGGCGCGCATGGCGCCGTAGAAACCGTCGTTGTGGCCGGTCGAGATGAACAGCCCGTTGACACGCTCCGCGGCCAGGACCTCCTGCTCCAGGTCTTCCAGTCGCCGCCGCAGCAGCACCAGCTCCTTGGGCAGCGCGAAGGTGTTGCCCAGTCGGAAGTCGCGGTCGTAGGCGAACCAGGAGAAGGTTTCGGCCACGTCGGACGGCGAGAGCCGGTCCAGGTAGCCGCGGTCGATCATCTCGCAGATGATCAGGCCGTCCGTGTCAAACACGTTGGCCAGCGTGTCGGCCTTGGCCGTCGGGTAGCCGCGGTAGAGGTAGTTGAAGCGGTGCAGCACGTCGCGGATGCCGCGGATGATGCGCCGTACCCGTTCCTCCTCGTTGGTGAGCTCCTTGCCCAGGTCCGCCTCAAAGATGCCGCGCTCACGCTCCATCGCGGCCACTATCTTCACGTTGTTCTGGTGCTCCTTGCGGCGCGGGCAGGCGTGGCACGGGTGGATGCTACGTGCCCTACCCAGCGAGCCTGATTGCTCCCGAAGGTCGTGCAGCTCCAACTCCAGGCGCTCCCGCTCTTGGCCCAGCCGTTCCTCCACGGCACGCCTGTGCTCCACGGCCGCGGCGTCGAGGTCGGGCAGGTCGAGCGAGGCGACGTCGCGCCAGAGCGCCTCGACGGCGTCGTCTCCGGCGAGCGCGCCTGCATCGTCGATCTCGACGTCGTGGTGCTGCAGCGCGGGCGGGACCGGCACGGTCTCGGTCGGCGGGGCCAGATAGTCGATCTGACGATACTCCACCAGCAGCCGGACCGCGCGATCGACGAGAAAGAGGCCGACGCCGCCGCGGCTGCCGCGGCCCACGAAAACGGCCCAACCCCCGCTCCGCAGATGGACAACCGCGCCGGGCGGCAGGTCGTGGAACGCGCGGCGCAACGCCTGCCGGGTTGGCTCGGGCCACGGGCGCGATTCGAAGTTGACGCGCAACTCGTCGATGTCTCGGCGGATGCGCCGCTCACGCCCGTGGAGCGCGTTGATTGAGGAGTTCAAGCCGCGGTAATCATCCAGCAGCTCGTCCCCCGCCTCGAGGCCGATCAGGCAGCCCTGAGGCATATCGTCCACGCGGCGCCCCACGTCGAGGACCGCGGTCTCCAGCTCTCGCACCCGGCGCGCGCTCTGGAACTGGGAAAGACTCTGCTGCAGCATGTGCCGTACGCGGTTCCCGTGCGGCGGATCCCACAGGTTGAGGACGGTGTTGTAGCGCACGGCAAACGAGCTGCGCACGGGCTCGAGCTCGCCGGTTGCGATCCCGAGCACCTCGTGGAACGTCATCCATGGGCTATATGGGACGACGACGCTCCCCCGGGCGTCCATACCCCGCCGACCGGCGCGCCCTGCCATCTGCTGGAACTCGTTCGGGATCAGCGGCCGTCGCCTGCGGCCGTCCCATTTGGTCATGCGTCCAATGACGACGGTGCGCGCCGGCATGTTGACGCCCAGCGCCAGCGTGTCGGTGGCGAACACGACCTGCATCAACCCCTGGCTGAACAGCACCTCGACGAGCTGCTTGAGAATCGGCAGCAGCCCGGCGTGGTGGAAGCCGATCCCCTGATGAGCGAAGGCGGAGATCTGCTGCACCTGGCGCAGTTCCTGGTCTTCCAGGCGCATCTCGCCGAGGTAGCTCTGCACCAGGTGCTCGATACGCTGCGCCGTGGCGACGGCGCGAACCAGGTTCGGGCGCATCACGGTTAAGCGTTGGGCGAACTCCTCGCAGTCGCGACGGCTGAACAGGAAGTAGATCGCCGGGAGCATCTCGTCGGCGGCAAGCGCCTGGATCACCTCCCACGGCTGCGGCTCCGCTTGCTCCGCCTGCCGTCGCTGCTCGTTGGTCAGCCCGCCGCGCGACATCTGGCGACGAACCTCTCCGCCTGTGTGGGGGAAGTCGGCCACCTGCCGACCCTCGTCATCGATGACGAGGTGCAGCTTCTTGTCGAGGAAATAGAACAGGGAGAGGGGGACCGAGCGCTCAAAATGGGTGATCAGCCGAATTGGGCGGTGGGTGCGGGTGATCCAGTCGGCGATCTCCTGTGCGTTGGAGACGGTAGCGGAGAGGCAGATGAGCTGGATGTGCTGCGGGCAGAGGATGATCGCCTCTTCCCAGGTAGTGCCGCGCTCGGGATCCGCGATGTAGTGGACCTCGTCGAAAATGATGCAGTCGACGGCATCGAGGTCCCAGGGGGTCTGCAGCAGCATGTTGCGCAGGACCTCGGTCGTCATGACGACGATGGGCGCCTCTTTGTTCTCTGAGATGTCGCCGGTCAGCAACCCGACGTTGTCGCCGTAGATCGCCCGTAGGTCGCGGAATTTCTGATTGCTGAGGGCCTTGATTGGGGTGGTGTAGATGACGCGCCCGCCGCGACGAAAGGACTCGTAGACCCCGAACTCGGCGACCACGGTCTTCCCGGTGCCCGTGGGCGCCGCAACCATGACCGAGTCGCCGGAGAGGAACGTCTCTATTGCGTCGCGCTGGAACGGGTCGAGCCGAAACGAATAGAAGACGGCGAACTGCTCGATCGCCTCGTCTACCTCGGTGGCTTCGTGCATTCAGCCGCTATCTCTCGGTCGTGGGGCCGGCGGCTTCCCCAAGGCCCGCGCCCTCGAGTCTTCAGGTTCCATTATAGCACCAGGCGAAATCGTCCCTCCGGGCACGTCTGACGCTCCGGCCGGCGCGCCGTGCCGCGTGCTAGGATAGGCAGGCCCTAACCCAGGCCGGGCTCGGAGGAGGTTGAGTGCGGGTCGGGATCCTCGGCCACCTGCTGTCGTTCGCGAGTGACTACCGGCAGGCGGGCGTCAGTCGCTATATCGAGTTCCTCGCGCGCAATCTGCCGCAGGTCGCGCCCGGCGACGAGTTCTTGCTCTTCACGGGGCCGACGGGAGCACGTGGCGCACCGCAGCTGCCGCAAGGCGTCCACGTCCTGCCGGGTCGGCTGCCGACCGGCAGGCCGGAGCTGCGCATCCTCTGGGAGCAGGTCGTCGCACCGCCGGCGCTTGCCCGCTATCGGATGGACGTGGTGCACGCCCCAGTCAACGTCGCACCGGTGCTGTCCCCGGTGCCGACCGTGGTCACGGTACACGATCTGGCGTTCGCGCGGTATCCGGAGCAGTACCCGGGATTGAAGCAGCGCTACCTCAACGCCCTCACCCGCCGGTCCGTGCGGCGGGCGTCGCGGGTGATCGCCGTGTCCGAGAACACCCGCATTGACGTGCTGCGTGACTACGGGGTCGCGCCCGAGCGGGTCGTCACGGTTCCAAATGGCATCGACCCGGCGATGAAACCGGTGCCGGACGATGACGCGCTGGCGCGTTTCCGAGGGGAGCACGGTTTGCCGCGGCACTTTCTCCTCTTCGTCGGCACCCTCCAGCCGCGGAAGAATCTGCTCGGGCTGCTCCGAGCCTACGCGCGGGTCCGCGACCGCCTCGACCTGCCGCTGGTGGTCGTGGGCGGGGCTGGCTGGCACTACACGCCGATCTTCGACGAGGTTCAACGGCTGGGACTCAACGACCGGGTGTCGTTCGCCGGATACGCGGCCGGCGACACCCTCGCGTCCTGGTATAGCGCCGCCACGGCCTTCGTCTTCCCGTCGCTCTACGAGGGCTTCGGGCTACCTGTGGCGGAGGCGATGGCGTGCGGTACTGCCGTGGTGACCTCCTCAACCTCGTCGTTACCCGAGGTCGCTGGGGACGCCGCGTTGCTGGTCGATCCGCGCGACCTTGAGGCGCTAGGAGAGGCGTTGGTGCGGGTGGCGAGCGATGAGGCGCTGCGCCGGAACCTGCGCGAGCGTGGTTTGGCCAGGGCGCGTCAGTTCACGTGGGAGCGCACGGCGCGCGAGACGGTCGCGGTGTACCACGAAGCCGCGCGCACCGGGCGGCAGGCGCGCCGCGCCAGCGTGGCCGGCGAAAGGAGCTAGGGGCGCCAATGGCGATGCCGTCGGGCGGCACGGCAATCCGGCAGGTGGGAGAGTTCCCGCTTATCGAGATTCTCGGACGGGTCGCGGGAGACCACTCGGGCGGGCGCGCGCCGCTCCGCATGGGGGACGACGCCGCGGTGTGGAAGCCGCGTCCCGGTCGACGAGTCGTGGCGACGACGGATCTCATGGTCGAGCACGTCCATTTCCGTCTCGACTGGGTGGACTGGGAGACCCTCGGGCACAAGGCGCTGGCGGTCAATCTGAGCGACATCGCGGCGATGGGCGCTCGGCCGAGCGTGGCGTTGGTCGGCCTGGGCCTGCACGGCTATGAGAAGGACCGGGAGGTCGCGGACCTCTACCGCGGCATGGATCGCCTGGGCGCCCGTCACGGTCTGACCATCATCGGCGGAGATATCAGTTCCTCTCCGGCTGCCGCGATGATCGCGGTGACCGTGCTCGGTGAGGCGCCGCGCTCCGGACAGCTCATGATGCGCTCGGCAGCCCGTCCCGGGGACGTGATCGCCGTCACCGGCCCCCTGGGACTGGCGGCGGCCGGCTTGCGAGTGCTCGAGCGTCAGCTCTTGACGCTCGACGGCGAGCCGTCGATGCGGGAGGCGTTCAACCGGCCGGAGCCGCGAGTGCGCGAGGGTCGCCTGCTGAGGCGGCTCGGCGTGCGCGCGGCGATGGACCTGAGCGACGGGTTGCTCGGTGACCTGCCCAAGATCTGCTCGGCGAGCGGGGTATCGGCGGTAATCGATATGCTGCGGATCCCGATCCCGAACGCCATTCGCTGGGCGTTCGACGACTGGTTCGACATGGCCTTGCGCGGGGGTGAGGACTATGAACTGCTGTTCACCGCTCCCGCGGCGGTGTTCGCGCGCGTGATGCGCACGTTTGATCGTGCAGGAATGCGCTCGCCCATCGCTATCGGCGAGATCGTCGCTGCCGGTCCGGACGGACCGAGCCTCAGCGTGCGCGGTGCCAGCGGGCGCGTGCGCGACATCGCGCCGGGGGCATTCAGCCATTTCGGGGGATAGTAGCGGTCGCCTCACGATCGCCTGGTGCTAGGATCAACCGGAGTCGGGACGAACCGCTTCCGGTGCTGGAAGACGCCGGGCAACGACGAAGGGATGGGACAGCGTGGGCAGCACCCTGGACCTGTGCTACCTGCCGGCGACAGAGTTGAGGCGCCTCTTCCGTCGACGGGCCCTCTCGCCGGTCGAGGTGACCCGGGCGCTGCTCGAGCGGATCGAACGCCTGAATCCCACCCTGAACGCCTATGTCACGGTCACCGCCGAGTTGGCCCTGACGCAGGCACGGCGCGCAGAGCAGGCGTACTCCGCGGGCGACTCCAATTCGCCGCTGCTGGGCATCCCGGTTTCGCTGAAGGACCTGACCGTCACGCGGGGGATCCGGACGACGCGCGGCTCGATCCTCTGGAAGGATTGGGTGCCGGACGAGGACGCCCCAATCGTGGAGCGGATTTACCGGGCAGGCGCCGTGCTGTTGGGGAAGACGAACACGCCAGAGATGGGCTGGAAGGGCGACTCCGGGAACCGGGTCGTCGGACCGACCTACAATCCGTGGCGCATCGGACGCACCTCCGGCGGGTCGAGCGGCGGTGCCGCCGCGGCCGTGGCTGCCGGGATGGGTCCGCTGGCGCAGGGAACCGACGGAGCCGGATCGGTCAGGATACCGGCGGCGTTCTGCGGCGTCGTCGGGCTGAAGCCGTCGTTCGGGCTCGTTCCGTACTACCCGCCCAGCAGCGTCGAGTCACTGGCTCACGTAGGACCGCTGACGCGGACCGTTCGCGACGCCGCGCTGTTCCTGAACGTACTGTCCGGCTTCGACCGACGTGACCGGCTGTCGCTGAACGAGATGGGCGTCGACTTCGAGGCAGCGGTCGACGGCGATGTTTCCGGTCTGCGCGTCGCCTGGAGCCCAGACCTCGGCCACGCACCTATCGACGCGGAGGTCCGGGACGCGGCGGCGCGTGCGGCAAGGCTGTTCCAGGACCTGGGGTGCGCGGTGGAGGAGGTCAATCCGGGCTGGGAGGACCCCTACCCTGCGCTCGACCCGATCTGGTCGACGTCCATGGCTGCCAACTTTTCCCAGAACTTCGACGAGGTTCGCGACCGGCTCGACCCGGGGTTGGCGGCGGTGATCGCGGCCGGCCGGCAGGTGAGCGGACTCACCCTCGCCGTGGCCAACCGTGAGCGGATCGCGTTTGCCGACCAGGTGCGGCACTTCATG
>DATKRJ010000139.1:0-4470 GCA_035532355.1 Thermomicrobiaceae bacterium
CGCTCCGGCGGGACGTCCAGCCGCTCCAGCAGCGCGCGGAAGTTGCCTGGGTCGGGCTTGTAGCTGCCGGCCTGCTGGGCCGTGACGACCGCGGCGAAGTCGACCTCCAGCCGCCGCGCCGAGCCCGCGAACAGGTCGTCGTCCACGTTGGAGAGGATGCCCAGTTTGAAGCGACCGGCCAGCGCCCGGAGCGACGCGACCGTGTCGGAGAATGCCGGCCAGTCGGCGACCGACTCGGCCAGGCTCGCCCGCTCCGCCGCCGTCGTCGCGAAGCCCAGTCGCGCGCCGCAGCCGTCCACGACCGTCGCCAGCACCTCGCGATAGGTGTGGTAGGGCGGCTGCTCGGCGGCCGACTCGAGCTCACCGAACAGCTCCAGGATCTGGTCGTCGCTGCGGGCGATGCCGTGCCGCTCCAGCAGGGGCCGCAGCGCCGCCAGGATGCCGCGCTCCCAGTCGATCAGCGTGCCGTAGCAGTCGAAGGTCAGGTAGTCGTAACGTTCGAAGTCGAGCATGCGTGTATCTCCTGATGCACCGCTCACTCCCGGGTCTATCCGACGGAGAGGGGAGTGCATGAACTGGTGCGGTCGTGCTCAGCCCGCCTCGGCGGGCTTCGGCTCTCAGCGCGGCGTCGTCAGCGCCGCGCGGTCAGGCAGGTGACAGGGTTCGCGCGTTACCGCGACACCGTGCCCCGGTGCAGCCCGTAGTAGTGCTCGTCTTCCCACAACCGGCCCTCGAGGATGCGCGCCGCGCCGAACGGCGTCAGATCCACCGTCTTCGGGCTTCCCTCGGTGACCCACTCGGCCAGGCACTTACCGATCGCCGGGGCCGTCTTGAACGACGTCCCGCTGTCGCCGGTCATGGTGTAGAGCCCCTCGACCTGCGGCAGCTTGTCGATGATCGGGCGCGCGTCCGGGCTCATCATCAGGATGCCGGACCAGTTGCCGCGCACCGTGCTCTGCGCCATCACCGGCCAGCGGTTGATCAGCTTCTGCCGGCAGACCTCGATGTAGTCCTGCTCGACCCCCTCCGGGTAGCTCTCGGGGTCCTTGTGGACCCGCACACCGCTCTCGGCGCCGATCAGGGTGCAGTTGCCGTCGACCGGGCGTGCCCAGGTGTCGTTGAAGTGGTCGATGTAGGTCAAGTGCCGTGGCGAGCGCTCGGCCGCCCAGCGGAAGAGGGTCACCCGCGCCAGCACCGGCACGAGCCCCAGGTCGATGCCCAGCGGTGCGAAGAGCTGGTTCGCCCAGGCCCCAGCCGTGATCACGACCACCGGCGCCTCGATCGTGCCCGCGGTTGTCTCGACGCCGGTGATCCGGTCGCCATCTGTCAGCACTCGCGTCGCCCGGGTGCCGAGCTTGAACTCGACGCCGCGCTCCATCGCCGCGCGGGCAAAGCCGAAGACGGTGGCGTTCGGGTCGGCGTAACCGGCGTTTGGCTCGTAGGCCACGGCGTCGACGTCACCGACGTAGAGCGCCGGGTCGAGCTCGAGCGCCTCCTCGGGCGTGATCACGGAGGCGTCCACACCGAGCTCGCGCTGGGTGGCGACGTTCGCCTCCAGGTTGTGCGTGAACTCCGGCGCGGCGAAGGTCAGCAGGCCGATCCGCTGGAAGCCGCAGTCGCCGCCGACCAGCTCGCCCCAGTTGGCGAAGTAGCGCATGCTCTCGACGCCCAGCCGGGTCTCCGGCTCGTTGGTGTAGTGGGTGCGGACGAGCGCGCCCGACTTGCCGGTCGCTCCGGCCGCCAGGTGGTAGCGCTCGACGACCACCACCTTGCCCGCTCCCATGGTCGCCAGGTGGAAGGCGGTGCTGGTCCCGTTCGCGCCCGCCCCGATCACGACGACGTCGGCGGTCTCTGCCACGTTGCTGCTCCCTCCGGCGCTCACGGGCCCGAGCGCGGCGCTGCCGGCGGCCCGTGATCGACGCTGCGGCTTACGCGTGCTGACGCCTGCTAAGCTCAGCCTAGGCCAGATCGAGCTACAATCCAAGCCGTTGTCACCGAACGCTTCGATCGGATTTCCCGATGGATGGTGACAGGGAGCGGCCGGCTCAGACCCCACCTCGACCTGTAGGGGCGCGATGAATCGCGCCCGGCGTAGGTCCGCGCCGTTGGAGGCACTGGCGATGGATCAGCAGCAACTCGTGACCTTCGAGCGCATCGTCCGCGAGGGGAGCTTCAGCCGCGCTGCCCGCGTGCTCGACGTGTCGCAGGCGGCGGTGAGCGGGCGTATCCAGACGCTCGAGGCGGAGATCGGCGGGGCACTCTTCGTGCGCGGCGGCCGCCGGGTGACGCTGACCGAGGCGGGCGAGACCTTCCTTCCCTACGCGCGGCGGGCGCTGGCGGTGCTGGCCGAGGGGACGGAGGCGGCGCGGGGCGCGTCCGGCGGGCAGCATGGGCGGGTCACCGTCGGCGCGGTGGACTCCATCGCCGACGGCCTGCTCGTCCCGGTGGTCGCGCGCTACCGCGCGTCGCACCCCCAGGTGCTGCTGTCGGTCCGCACCGGCCACACGCCGCAGATCCTGCGGGAACTGGCGGACGGCGTGGTCCGGCTGGGCCTGGTGACCTGGGGCTACGTCACCGGAACCGTCGAGGTGGAGGTGCTGGCGCGCTTCCGTGAGCCGCTGGTCGCGGTGGTCGCCCCGAGCCACGCCCTGGCCCGGCGCGCCTCGCCGTCGCTGGAGGAGATGGTGGCCGAGGGCCGGCCCTACCACGAGACGGTCTGGGGCACGCCCGACGACGCGCGCATCGCGCCCCGCTCCGGCCGCGGCTGGGACGAGCACGAACTGCCGTATGGCATGATGCGCCAGCTCACCCTGCGCGGGATCGGTGCCGGGTTCCTGCCGGCCACCCTGGTGGCGGAGGACCTGGCCGCCGGTCGGCTGGTCGCCCTACCCCTCGTCGACCTGGCCGCTCCGGTGCGCGAGCTGGCGTTGATCTGCCACGCCCGGGCACAGCCGCTGCCCGCCGCCGCCCGCGACTTCGTCGAGACGGTGCGCGCCGAGCTCGCTTCGCGGCGGATCGGGTAGACACCGACTCTCTCCGGTTCAGGCCGCGGCACGGCCTTGACACGGCGGAGCCGATCGCTCAGCCTGTTCGGCGTCAACGCCGGGTTCTGGATGAGGGGGACGAGGGATGGCCGGGTTCGAACATGCCGACGGGTTTCCGCCGCCGTACGTCGTCAACGTTGCCCGCCGGGTGGTGAGCCGCGCCGACTACGGGCGGGCAGAGTCGTACCTGCCCTGGAACGTGCGGCCGCTGATCCACAACGCCACCGTCACCCCGCACTGGATCGGGGAGACCGACCGCCTCTGGTACCGCCGCACCGACTCGCAGGGTGCCAGCTTCGTGCTGATCGACCCGGCGGCGGGCACGCGCGAGCCGGCCTTCGACCACGCGCGCCTGGCCGCCGCCCTCTCCCTCGCCGCCGGTCACCCCTACGTCCACACCCAACTGCCTTTCGACGAGATCCGCTTCCAGGACGAGGGCCAGACGCTGGGCTTCACGGTGGACGGCCAGGGCTGGACGTGCGACCTGGCGGACTACACCTGCACCCGCAGTGACTGGACGGCGCCGGCGGCGGACGAGCTGCGCTCGCCGGACGGGAGGTGGGCGGCGTTCCGGCGGGATGGGAACCTGTGGCTGCGGGAGGTGGCGAGCGGGCAGGAGCGGGCGCTGACCGAGGACGCCGAGCCCTACTTCGACTATGCCTCGCTCCCGGACGCCCGGCAGTCGGCGGTGACGGACCGCGCGCTCCACAAGCCGCTGCCGCCGGCGGCGGTGTGGTCGCCCGACTCGGCGCGGATCTTGACCTACCGGCTGGACCAGCGGGCGGTCGAGCCCCTGTACCTGCTGCAGTCGGTGCCGCCGGAGGGGTCATTCCGCCCGGTGCTGCACAGCTACCGCTACCCGCTCCCCGGTGACGCCAGCGCCGGCGAGGCCACGCTCCTGATCGTCGACGTGCCGAGCGGCGAGACGCTCTGGCTGAAGACTCCACCGCTGAGCGACAGCGTCGTCCACAGTCCGTTCGCGCTGGGTCAAGTCTGGTGGAGCAAGGACGGGGGACGCGTCTACGTCGTGCGCGGCACCCGCGACCGACGCCACGTCGCGCTGGAGGTGGTCGACGCCCGCGGCGGTGAGGCGCGCACTGTCCTCGAGGAGAGCGGGCCGACCACGACCTACCCCCATCACATCGCGACTGAGGTCGCGATCAACACCATCCACGAGTTAGAGGGGGGCGGGGCGTTCACCTGGTTCTCGGCCCGCTCCGGCTGGGGCCACCTCTATCTCTATGATGCCCAGACCGGTGCCGTCCGCTGTCAGCTCACCGGCGGACCCTGGACCGTGCGCGACGTCGTGCACCTCGACGAGGCGGGCGGCTGGCTGTATTTCACCGCGGGCGGCCGTGAGCCCGCGCGCGACCCCTACTTCCGCCACCTCTACCGCTGCCGCCTCGACGGCACGGACCTCAGCCTG
>DATKRJ010000140.1:0-6312 GCA_035532355.1 Thermomicrobiaceae bacterium
CGTGGGCCACCAGCACGCGCCGGGCGATGGTCAACCCCAGCCCGGCCCCGCCGGTGCGCCGGTTGCGCGACGTCTCGCCGCGAAAGAGCGGCTGGAAGAGGTGCGGCAGGTCGCCCGGCGGGATGCCCGGGCCGCTGTCCGCTACCGAGAAGCGCGCCAGCCCGGGTTCGGTGTCGCAGCGGACCCGGATGGCCCCGCCGCTCGGGGTGTAGCGCAGCGCGTTGTCCAGCAGATTCTCGGCGGCGCGGGTGAGCAGGTGGCTGTCGCCATCCACCACGCAGGGACCGGGCGGACACTCCAGTACGAGCGTGACGCCCTTGGCCTCGGCGCGCGGCTGGAGTGCGTCGACGAGGCGGCGGAGCAGGGCGGCGAGGTCGAGCGGCCGGCTGGCGGGCGCCTGCTCCAGGTACTCCAGGCGCGTGTAGTCGAACAGGTCGGAGACCAGCCGGTCCAGCGCGGCGGCCTTCTCCTGGGCGACGCCGATGTAGCGCGCGCGCTTCTCCGGCGTGTCGGCGAGTCCCCGCTCCAGTCCCTCGAGGTGCCCGCGCAGGGCGAAGAGGGGCGTGCGCAGGTCGTGGACGATGGCGCCGATGAACAGCCGCCGCTCCTGCTCCAGATTGGCCTGCTGCTGCAGCGAGGCGCGCAGGGCGGCGCTCATCGACTCGAAGGCCGTGCTCACCTCGGCTACCTCACGCACCCGTGAGGAGGGGAGTCCGACGTCGAGGTCCCCGGCGGCGACCTGGCGGGCGGCGCGGCTGGTGGCGGCCAGCGGCCGGATGACGGTGCGGCCGAGGAACCAGGCCACGCCGGCCAGCGTCAGGACGAGTGTCGTGAACCCGATCAACGGGTAGAGCCAGGTCCGGCCGCCCTGCCAGGGGCCCCATGCCTGGTCGCTGTAGAGGTAGGCGACATCCTGCCCGCCGCTGCCTGGAACCACGACCTCGCGTACGACGCGCCCGCCCAGCCAGCCGCCGCCCCCGGCGGCGGGGTCGCTCACGCTGCGGTAGACCTCGCGGCCGTTCTGAACGAGCACGAAGTCGACTCCGTCGGCGGCCAGCGTGGCCTTCGTCGCGTCCTGCCAGGAGGGATCGCTCCAGGTGGATACGCCGTCGGTGACGATGCGCGCGGCCGCGGCCTGCGGGTTCGGCGGCGGCGCTACCAGGTGGTAGGTGATGAAGCCGGTCACCAGCACCGGCACGACGAACATGGCGGCTAGCGCCAGCGCCAGCCAGCGGCGGATTGGGAGCGTGGCGGCCGGCAGCTTCCCGCTCATCGACGCCGCTCGCCCTCGAAGCGGTAGCCGATGCCCCAGACGGTCATGATGTGTTCCGGGTGCGCGGGGTCGCGCTCGATCTTCTCGCGCAGCCGGCCGACGTGGACCGTGACCGTGTGCCGGTCGCCGAACTCGCCCCACAGCCGCTCGAAGAGCTGCTCGCGGGTGAAGACCTGGCGCGGGTGCTCGGCGAGGAGCTGCAGCAGTTCGAACTCGCGCACCGTCAACGCCACCGGGGCGCCGCCGACGCGCACCTCGTGGGCGCGCACGTCGATCACCAGCCGTCCGAAGTCGAGCAGCGCCGACGGCGGCGCCTCCCCGCGCTGGGAGCGGCGCAGCACCGCCTTGACCCGGGCCACCACCTCGGCCGGCGTGGCCGACTTCACGATGTAGTCGTCGGCGCCGAGCCCCAGCCCGCGGATCTTGTCGCTGTCGTCCTGCCGCGCGCTCAGGAAGAGGACCGGCACGTCCCGCGCCTCGCGGACGCGCCGCACCACCTCGAAGCCGGACATGCCGGGCATCAGCACGTCGAGGAGCACGCAGTCTACCGGCTCGCGCCGCAGCGCCTCCAGCGCGGCCGGGCCGTCGCTCGCGGTCAGCACCGCGTAGCCCTCCGCCTCCAGGAAATCGCGCATGATCTCGACGATGTCCTCCTCGTCATCGACCAGCAGCACGGTCGTCGTCCGCTCCATGCGCGCCTGCTCCCTTGTCGAGCGCGGTGACGTCGAGCCCTGCTCGGCCACGCCGCATTCGCATTATGGAGGACTTCGCAGCGCCGATACCAGCCGCCGGACACGTGCGGAGCAAGCGTTAACCGTCCGTTGACCGGCTGTTGAGATTCCCCACCACAGAGCCGTGACGCCACCGCCCTAGCATGGAGGGTGAGATCGAGCGCGAGGCCGATCGATCGCCATCGTCAAGAAGCTCCGGCCTGCGGGGGCCAGGTGATCGAGCTTCGGGGTCAGGCGTCGAAGGAGTGCGTACCGTGTGGTGGTTCGGTGGGATGTGGATCTTCGGGGTCCTCTGGTTCCTGTTCGTCGTGGGAATGCTGTGGTTCGTCGTCGGGGGGATCGCGCGCGGATTCGGCCGTGGTCGCTGGTACGACCACGATAACGGGCGCGACCGGGACCCGGCGATGACGATCCTCCGCGAGCGCCTCGCCCGCGGTGAGATCGACGAGATGGACTATCTGGAGCGGCGTCACGCACTCCTGGAGCGGGAGGGGAAGCGCTGAGGGCTCGCCGGCCCGGAGCGCGGCAGCCGCCGCCCGGACGTCGGCGAGCGGGTGAACGACACTCGAGAGAGGAGACAGTGAATGCGGAGCATGCGGAAGATCGTCTCCAGGCTGCACGCGGGGCTGAGCGCGCTGACGCTCGTGGCGGTGATCGCCCAGTTCTACCTGGCGGGCGTCGGTGCGTTCGGCGCCGCCAGCTATCAGGCGCACCCGATCACTGGCGATCTGATCGCTCTGGCGTCACTCCTGTTGCTCCTGCTGGCCCTGGCCGGCTGGGTTGGCCGAGCGCGCGTCGCCCTGTCGGCCGTGCTCGTCGGGCTAATGGTGTTGCAGATGGCGCTGCCGAATGTGTCCCTGCGCTGGGTCGCGGCCGCGCACGTCCTGAACGCGCTGGCGATCCTGGGCGTGGTCGCGCAGCTCTTCCGGGCGAGCGCCATGTCCGGACGACGAGGGGATCGGACCCCGGTCGTCGCCGAGCCGATCGAGGCGCGTGGCCGATGACACGGCCGGCAGCGGGTACGGAAAGGCTACGTTCGATGACGGAACCCACGACGATGGAACGGCAAGGCGCGGCGGGGCTCACCGCCGTGCTCGACGGCCACGAGCGGCCGGACGCCGCCGACCTGGTGATCGAGACCCGGGGTCTCAGCAAACGCTACGGCGGGGGGATCGTGGCGGTCGACGACCTGACGCTCCAGGTGCGGCGCGGCGAGGTCTACGGCTTCCTGGGACCGAACGGCGCCGGCAAGACGACCACGCTGCGCATGCTGGTCGGCCTGGTGCGCCCGACCGCCGGGTCCGCCCGCGTGCTGGGCCAGCCGGCCGGCTCGACCGAGGCGCTGGCGCGGGTGGGCGCGATGATCGAGAACCCGGCTTTCTACCCGTTCCTGACCGGCCGGGGCAACCTGGACGTGATGGCCCGGCACGCCGGGGTGTCGCTCGAGCGCGTGGAGGTGGTGCTGGCCCAGGTAGGGCTCTCGGGCCGCGCCGACGACCGTTTCTCGCACTACTCGATGGGCATGAAGCAGCGGCTCGGGCTGGCCGCCGCGCTGCTGAAGGACCCCGACGTGCTGATCCTCGACGAGCCGACCAGCGGGCTGGATCCCGAAGGCATCGCCGAGATGCGCGACTTGATGCGCGAACTCGGCCGGGGTCACCGCACCGTGCTGCTCTCCAGCCACATCATGGGCGAGGTCGAGCAGATCTGCGACCGGATCGGGATCATCCGCCAGGGGCGGCTGGTGGCCCAGGGCACGCTCGACGAGCTGCGTGGCCGGCCCGAGCTGCGCGTGCGCGGCACGCCGATCGCGCGCGCTCGCAGCCTGGTCGAGGCGCTGCCCTACGTCGAGGGGCTGCAGGCGCGCGACGGCACGCTGGTGCTCGCGACCGACCCCGGCCGCGCCGCGGAGATCAACCGCCGGCTGGTGCTGGGAGGCGTCGAAGTGCTCGAGCTCACCCCGGTACACGCCACGCTGGAGGAGGTGTACTTCGAGCTGGCGCACGCGGGGCACGCGGGGCACGCCGGGCATGCGGAGCATGTGGCGGGAGCGGTCAGCCATGGATAGCTTCCGCGCGGAGCTCATGCTGCTACGCCGGCGCGCCGCGACCTGGGTGCTGCTGGCCATCGCCATCCTGATGGGCATCTTCTTCAGCTACGTGCTGCCCTACACGGTGTACCGGGGTGGTTCGACCACGAGCAGCAACTTCGCGACCGGCCTCTCGCCGCTGCTGCCGGACCGGCTCGTCTCGACGCTGCTGGGCGGCTTTCCCTTCTACTTCGGCATGCTGACGCTGATCCTGGGCGCGCTGGCGTTCGGCAGCGAGTACGGCTGGGGCACGCTGAAGACGACGCTGATGCAGCGCTCCGGCCGGACGCGGCTGCTGCTGGCCAAGCTCGCCGCGCTGGGGGTGATGCTGGTGGTCTTCGTCGCGGCCATCTTCGTGGTCGGCGCAGCCAGCAGCGTGGCCATCGGCCTGGGGGAGGGCGCGGCCCTGCACGCGCCGTCGCTCGGGGACCTGGCGCGTGGCCTGGCGTCCGGCTGGCTGATCCTGGCCGTCTGGGCGCTGTTCGGGGCGCTGCTGGCCATCCTGTCGCGCGGGACCGCGCTGGCGATCGGCGTCGGCATCCTCTACGGGCTGGTGATCGAGGGCGTCGTGGCCGGCTTCGGCGAGAGCATCCGCCTGCTGCGCGACGTCTCCCAGGTGTTCCTGCGCACCAACGCCTACTCGCTCATCGCGCCGCTGCAGACCGGCAGCGGGTCGGCGGCGGCGGGCGGGCCGGGCGCGTTCAGCGGGCCGTACCTGGATGCGTCGCACGCGCTGCTGGTGATCCTGGCCTACCTGCTGGTCTTCAGCGGGCTCTCGGCGCTGCTGCTGGCGCGGCGCGACGTGACCTAGCGGCGGGTTGGCCGGCCCGTGTCCGGTCGGTGAGCGTTTCGTGACAGTTCCACGACCCTGGCTGTGATCCGGGCGGTCTAGCCTGGAGGTGTAGCCGGAGGGACCGGCCGGCGGCGGACAGCGGTTTGAGAGGGTGGTGCGGAGGCCATGGCGTTCGAGCCCGAGATCCTGCGGTACGGCGTGCCGCTCGTGGCGGTGCTGGTGATGGTCAACGAGACGGGTCTCCCGACAGGAGTGCCGCTCGAGCTGGTCGTGCTGCTGTGCGGCGCCCTCGTCGTCCACTCCCTCGCCGGGCTGCTGGCGGCGCTGGCCGCCCTGGTCGCCGGTGACGTGCTCGGCACGACGGCGATCTACCTGCTGGCGCGCGTCGGCGGCAGCCGGCTCCTGGGGCGCGGGCTGCGCCGGTTCAGCCGGCGCGGTGAGGAGACGCTGGCCCGCTGGCGGGAGCGGCTGGGCGGCCACGACCGTCGGTTAGTATTCGTCGGCCGCTCGCTCCCCCTGGTACGGATGTACGTCTCGATCGGTGCCGGTCTACTGCGCGTGCCGCTGCGCGACTTCCTGCTCGGCGCGGTGCCGGGAGCGATCGTCTGGGCGGGGACGCCGCTCGCGCTGGGCTACCTGTTCCGGGCGGGCGTCGACCATGCGGTCGACGACTACGCCCACCTGGCGTCCTACCTGGTGATGGTCATGCCGGCCCTCGCGATCGTCGCGGCGGTCTGGTGGCTCCGGCGCCAGGGCGCCGTGGCCGCGCCGGTACCGGCGCGGAGGGTCGCCCTCGCGCCCGTGCGCGTCCCGAGCCGGCAGCGGCTGGACGGACGCTGACGATGGCTCGCCGTGGGGCGCAGCGCTCCATCGGCGACGTAGATTCATAATAATGGAGGTATGAGCGATGACCGCGATCGGAGCGCGCCGCACGGATACCGGGCTCGGCCTCTTCGGGGCACTGCTCGTGGCGGAGGCGCTTGCCTGCCTGTTCTTCGCGGCGGCCCACCTGGGTCACCCGCTGTCGTTGGGGTTCGCGACCGTCAGCGAGCCGCGCGTGCTACCGGCGACGATCGTCGAGGCGCTCTGCGGCGTGGCGCTGGGGCTGGCCGGTGGCGCGCTGCTGGCGGGCCGCGCTCGGGCACTGGGGTACGCGCTGGCGGCACAGATCTTCTCGGTGTTCGGCTTCCTGCTGGGAGTCGTCTCGACGCTGCGCGGCGGTGGTGGGAGCGACCCGGTCAACAACGACTTCCACCGGGTGATGCTGCCGCTGTTCGTGCTGGGCATCCTCGTCGTCCTCGCCGCCCGCCGCCGGCAGCGGCAGGCGAGCGCCGCGTAAGCGCGCGGTCGGGCGGGGCCGGCCGACCGAGGAACCGATTCGGGCTGTGGAGCCGTGACCCGTCAAGCCGGGACGCTAGAGGAGGAG